>NZ_JBFRFB010000019.1:0-39153 GCF_052114605.1 Microvirga sp. 2YAF29 | reverse complement strand
GTCTGCAGCCTGGCCTGCGAAGACGGCGGTGTTGATCCCTGCGCCGCCGTCGAGCGTATCGTCGCCCAAGCCGCCGGCCAGGGTGTCGTTGCCGCCGTTGCCGCTGAGCAGGTTGGCATTGGCATCGCCCTTGAACCAATCAGAACCAGCGCCGCCTTCCAGGTTCTCGATGGCGAACAGCGTATCGAGGCCGTAGCCGGTGTTCTGCTTCTCGCCTTGCTTGGTCAGATCGACCCGCGCACCAGCGGAACCCGAGAACAACGCTGTGTCAGTGCCAAAACCGCCATTGAGCGTGTCGTCGCCATACCACCCATCCAGCGTGTCATTGCCCGCGCCGGTGGCGATCTGGTTGTTCGCGGAGTTACCTGTCAGTTGGTCGTCGCCGTTCCCGGAGCCAACATCCTCGATATTCAGAATAGTTTTCTGGCCGATCCCGGTCGCTTGAGAATTTACCTCGCGCAGATCAACAGTAACATTGTCCGCGCCTGATGAGAGAGAAAGAGAATCGGTGCCCTCTCCACCGTCAATGGAATCGGCGCCCTTCCCCGTGATGATGCCGTCATTTCCATTTCCTGACCAAATGCGATCGTTACCATCGCCCAGAGAGATCGTACCATTAACGAGCGTCCCGTCACGATTGTCGAAGCTATCATCGCCCGATCCGAGAACGACATTGCCAGAAATCGTTCCACTATTCACGATTGTGGCATTTCCGTTCATGCCTTGGATGGCGTATTTGGCTGAGAGTCCTCCCCCAAAAATCATACCCGTATTAAGCAAGCTCATACGGCCGACTCTGCCTGCTGGAGCAAAGCCACCGTCCAAGACGATCGCCGTACCGCTCTGGCTGGAGATGGTGCCTTCGTTATAGGTTGTTGTTACATATCCCTCTAACCGAACACCTTCATTCTTACCGCCGATGAAGCCAAAGTTCGTTAAAGTATGGAAAGCGATATCGTCTGGGGATCCGGCTACGAATATGCCGCGCCCTTCACCATAGACGGAACCGCCGACACCAACCTCAATCAGGTTATCCCAACTCGCCGCATATATTCCCCATTGTGTAGCTGATATGCTTCCTAGAACCATAGCCGTAAGGGGCCCGGAAACAGCGTGAATGCCGTTGGCACGACTTCCGGTTGCAGAGAGCGCCCCTCCGCTGTCAACGAAGTAAGTCTCTCCAAATGCCGCAACGGAGGCATGTGTTTCATCGGCTGTTTGAGTGGGCTGAACGGTGTTGATGATTTTCACGGCAGATCCTCTGGCTCAGACGAGTGCCATGCCAGCCTTCCGCTACGTCGTCACCTCTCTGAACAGACAGGGTTGTGAACCGGATGATCGTAGGGTGTGGCAGCACACCTTAGTGAGAGATAAAATATTTGAGCTTCAAGAATATAGACTTCGAATCAAGCGAGTGCCTTTTGGCATTCGGCCTGCAATTCCGAATATCGAGGCCCCAATAAGTGCCTTGCCGTGGAAGCCAGTAGTTTCTTACGAGATCAGAAGCCAATGGGGTTTCGCTGTCCCTGGGCTTCGGCTGTCATTTCGCACGAGGGTGTCGCTGCGGGTGATCTTGAGTCTCCAGCAGGGTGTTACGAGTTGGATCCAATTCCTCTCTCCACGACCATCGAGTCGTCCCCCGCCTTGAAGATTCAGAAAACCGCTTCAAGGAACTCTTTCCGAGAGCCTCCGCTTGGCCTCTTCAGGATCATAGACGAAACCAGCATTGAGCATGACGTCGAGCCTTCCTTGCAGATACATCTGCGCCGGGGCGGCTTCTTTGTCAGTCGGGATCAGCAAAAGTCTCCGGCGGTCCTGAAGATCCTGCACTCTGACAAGCGCACCAGCCGCCTCCATATCGTCCAAATGCCGAGAAAGGGTCGCCTCGGTGATGAACTGCATGAAGTAAGTCGTCATCTCCTTCAGAGTTATCGGCCTATCTTCGAGATACCGCGCCAGCACGATGGCGCATACCATATCGCTCTCGAATACATTACGGCTGTGGGGACGGATCATTGCATCCCCTGCCATGCGCTCCTCAAAAATTGACCTGAACATCAGCCATGAAACCTCCATCTCGAGAGCAGCGAGTTGCTCCTGACTGAGACAGGCTGGATCGAGAGTCACAACGTCAGAGCTTTGAATTGGGGAGTTTTCTTTAGATACACTGGGCTCAGATGTATCCGTTCGCTTGGATTGTCTTGACGGTGACATGAACTCGCTTTCCGCTAGGCAGCCATTCTAATGATATGACGTATCAATAAGCTGACGTTCCTAGTCAAGCAAATAGGTTTTTGCAAAGCGAAATCGGCGACTGCTACAACGCACATCTGGCTCTGCTACGCTCTTAGCCTCGACCTATTCATCTGATTCCTATCAGGACATGATCGCCATCGCTCATCGCGATTCTGCCCATAGATCCCTGGTTCATGGGCCGCCACAGCAAACTCCAGCGGCACCACTCGGGATACCCTTCAATTTTGACAGGATATAAGCCACTCATCAGCAGGAAGGCCGCAGGGCGAACCAAGACAGAAAGCTGCCGCTTTTAATATGGTATAATGCTACGCATAGTCTGTTAGACCAGATGCCCAATTCAATATCGTTGCGAGCCGAACCGATGCCCCATAAAGCGACCAGAGCCGCATTTCTCGTTTTATGCGCTGTTGCCTTGATAGGCTGCCAAAGTTCCGGCTCGGCACCCGCCGGCGATCCGGGTAGCTTCCAGTACAATGCTCCAGGATCGGCATCGGCGAAGGTCAATGCAGAGTTGGATGCCGAGGCGAGGGCTTTTGGAGCGGCTCAGGGCGCCGCCGGAATTGCAGCCGCCATGGATCCTACCGGTCTATCAGTTATCCCACTGACAGTCGGCGGCGGCATCGCGCATAAAGCGTGGCTCGCCAAAAATCACGCGCGAATGGAAGCTGCCGCAGAGCAGGACATTCAAGCAGCTTACCGAAAGTACGGGATGAACCCCGACGGAACGCCATCGGGCCGACCGGGTTCGGGATCTGCGCCAGCGCAGTAGACATCCTTCAAGTCCAAATAGCGCCAGCCGCCGGTGTTCCCGATAGCCTGGCCCTGCGCCTGGAGCACCCGGTCGACCATTGGCACGTACATGGAACAGCGCGAGAAGCTGAGGATGTATCCAGGACGCTTATGCGAGAAGATGCCTCAATAAGTATTCAGCTAGTCCGTGTCTTTGGGAGAGAAGACTCCCTCGACTTCGATCAAAGCGCTCAGATTGTTAAATCCCACTGACTTCGCCGCATCCTTTAGAACCGCTGTAATTAAGGGCGACTGGATCTCTTTAACGACGCCTGAGTTGCGACAGAAAAAGGATATGCTCATTGCGTCCTTCTTCGGAGGCGTTTCCAGATCAGCCAGTGCAAAAGTGCGGCTGGTTTTGATCCGACGCACAAAGCCTGCTTCGACGAGGAAATCGAGAGCCCGATAAACGGATGCGACATTGATCCGACGCTCCGCGGTACTGATATGCGAAGCAATATCATAGGCGCCGATTGTGCCACCATGGGATGCAATCTCGCGAAATACGCGGCGCCGTAATGAGGTGAACTCGACATTCTCCTTCAAACAGCGCTGCGCTGCGATGCTTTCAAGTTTATCAATATCTGAACGCGAATTTTTGTCGGAGAGGTGCATCATCTTAGAGCCCGTCATCAGCTTAGATCAAAGCCAGCAAGCACGCTGTAACCCGTTCGCATTATTCGGCGACGAACTTTGAAGCGCCATGCATGCCAATCATGAAAGTAGTACAACTTCCAATATGCCATATCCTAACAAACCGGAACCCATTCGAAGAGCTAGTTTCTGCGATATTTCATCAGCATTTTGCCTTAGCCGCGCATGTCTTATTTCAACTTCATGAGAAGAGTTCCGCTGGCGTCCAAACCACAGATTTCCTTGCTTTACGATAGGATGAGAAACTATTCGCGGAATCAAGCATCGCCAAGTCTGCGCATCTCGATGCAAGCTCTTCTGACCGCGTGACTAAGGACAATTTTTTGCCAATTGCGATCACACGGGACATGTCAGGCGAAAGCGTACCGTGAATTTGCGGCAGCCAATAGAGATACATTATTGCTGATATGTAATAAAGTATAAAATAGTGAAAGCGGAGCTTTAGCTGCACGGCTCCGAGTTAATGCTCCTACCTTCTCTAACGCTTGAGCTGATGTGATTGCGGCATTGCCAGTTTTTCAGCGCGGCATGACTTAGCGAAGACAAGGACCATCCCTATAAAATCCATTTGACGGAGCGATTACAATGAATCCGCTTCATTCAAATGGGTGATGCGCTCACTCGCCAGCAACCGCATATCTAAGCTCCCTAAGGGAAGGACTTGCTGGCATCATGACACATGACACATTGGACAATGATAAGATAACTGCCCTCACCCGCTTCTCGGTCGGTACATTGGATGAGTGCGAAGCAATGATGGTACTCGAAGTCGCCTCGATAGAGGATGACCCTAGCAGCACTATCTGTATACAGATCCCGATGGCGATGACACCTTTCATGGCACAAAGCTTAGGCAACGCTTTGCTTACGGCGGCCGAGGCCCTCAAAATGGGTGCCTGTGTGTCCCATCTGAAGAATTGACGAAGAGGTCAGTGAGAAGAAACAGCGGCCAGCGCGGACAGAGGAAACCTTGATTCGAGCAGCATGCGCGCCGGAACTAAGGCCGCTATGGATTGAATCTTTCCGAAACCGCGCGGGCGCTCATAGTCTTCACCGAATATCCAAAGTGACTGTGAGATTTGAATTTCCGGTAGAACCGCAGCCGGATCCTGGGCCGAATTCCAAGAGTCAATTATCAGTCCGTTTCAGGACAAATATATCTAGCAGAAAATAATTTTCATCCGGATGAAAGCGTCCTAAATCTCTATCTTTTGCGCAAATGCCATCCACTCATCCTGAATCAACTTATCGTTTTTAGGCCACACAGCTCGGCGGCGCATGGAGCAGCCTTGAGCACTATGTTCTGCCTCTTAAAGATCGTACCCTTTTAAGATCTTTCGGCATTGCCTCTCCTGTGCGGGAAGGTTCCTCCTGGACTGTTATCCCCATCAGCTTCAAAGCGCTTTTGTTGGATTGTTAGGATAACCTCTTGCGCGCCATGGGCGTTCGACATTTTCGATAGAAACATGGTCCCATTCATATATTTCAGCCAAAGGCGCGTGCTTCATACGCCGAAATCAGTTATTACAGCATCGTTCAGATACGATACATAGATACGGACAGTTCTATAGAAATCGCTCCTAAAATCATTGAAGTCATTATTACGATATGCGACCATAAACCAAATATATATAGTAATTACGTTACTGAAGCGAAGTACTTACTAATCATGTATTTAAGCTGACATGTTAATAAACAATACGAAATTTGCCGAACTGCTAGAGTTGATCTATCAGGCGTCAGCTGATGCAAATGCATGGGAAAGCCTTGCCGTACGTCTTGGCGAGGTGTTCCAAAGTACAAGCTCTCTATTCATTCATGACGCGCATTCCAATTCTGTCGTCGTTGATATGAGCGAAGGGTTTGAACGGAGCTTTGTCGAAAGCTACAAGGAGCATTTTGTAGCGATCAATCCGTTGATACCTGGGACCCTCGACCTTCCTTCAGGAAACGTGGCGCGGATGTTTGAGACCGTATCCAAAGAGGTCTTTGAACAAACGGAATACTATAATGATTGGCTGCTGCCTCAAGGTTTGAAATTCGCCATGGGTACGCATCTGAACCTTGGCGCGCACATGTCCATGTTCGTCGCATTCCATCGAGGACATGGTTCCGAGGACTACAGTGATGAGGCAATGAACTTTCTTGCGAGGCTCGTTCCGCATTTTGAAAGAGCACTGGAGATAAGCAGCCGTTTCAAACTCCAAGGCGCATTGCAGGACGCTCAAGTTTTTGGATTGGACCAGCTTGGAGTAGGCGCGATCGGGCTGGACCGGCAGTGCTCGGTCTATGACATAAGCCCGAAGGCGGAAGAACTCATCAAGCGCGGTCTCGGCTTTAGTCTACGTTTCGGGCGGCTCGCTATGGATTCTCCAAGTCAGGATCTTCATCTGAAAAACCTGGTGGTCAGAGCCATCGACGAACGTGTTGCTTATCCTATTGCGATCTCGCTGAAGACTGGGGAACGCATTGAAGGTGTCATCGTCCCAAGCCACCACCATTTCGGAGGCGCCTTCACGAAAGTCCAAGCGTTGCTTTTGATTAAATTCAAAACCGCGGGTCCTGAGCAAACCATAGATTCAATCAGCAAGAAATTCCGGCTGACCCAGGCAGAGACCCAACTGTTGAAAGCGCTTGCTGAGGGTCAGACGATTTCAGATTACAGCGACATCAAGCGTCTCAGTCGAAATACCGTGAGATCGCAGCTACAGAGCCTTTTCCAGAAGACTGGGGTTTCGCGGCAGGCGGATCTGGTGCTCCTCGCTTATGATCCGATGCGGAAAGACTAGAACTGCTTCCACTTGCGTGGCACATATCTCTTCTTCCTGGGCTGCTTTTTTAACAGCGAACCGAATCCGCCTCACCGATAGATGCTCTAATGACTATCGCCTGAGCGCAGGAGGCAGCCAACCGATGACGGAACGCCGCAGATCCATACGAATCCTGGGGTTTTCAGATCACGAAGAAGTCTTTGTACGTGAGCTTGAGGTTCTTCTTGAGACCCGCAATCATGACCTGAGAGGCAGACCCTATTCCATCAGGATCATAGAACAGAACTCCCGATTTTTTATTATAAATCAGTCGATCTGAATTGTCGTGGGCTGAGCTGCCGATCCAGAACGAATCCGACTTGAGTTTCGAGGGCTTTGTAAACGTCCCTTTGCGTCCCAAAGCCTTGAAAATTGCGTTGTCGAGATAAATTGAATCGTCGCGAACGGAGAAGTCCGTTATTCGATCGAAATTGGCTTTGCTTGGCTTCGTATCGAAGACGAAGAAATCCTTGCCCTTACCGCCATTCAGCGTGTCGTTTCCGGCTCCACCCCAGAGCGTATCACGGCCTCCGCTGCCGGACAGCATATTCTTACCGGCATTGCCGTGAAGACCATTATTGTAATTATTGCCGGTCAATCGAATGCCGTCATTTCCGCCCGCGATCATTTTCTCGATCTCGCTCGAAATCGGCAAGATGTATGAGACGGTTGTCATAATCTGGTCGCGGCCCTCACCCGGCATTTCAAAGACCAGATCGAAAGCATTTTCGACGAGATAAGTATCATCCCCTCGGCCGCCATGCATCTCATCGGCACCAGCACCGCCATCCAGCTGATTATTGCCGTCATTACCGAAAATCCGATTGCTTGCCCGATTTCCCGTCAGGGAGATATGGTCGCTTCCTTGTGCACGCAGGACTTCGATATTGTCACTTAACTTGTAGCTTGCTGTCGTGAGAACCTGGTCTATTCCCTGGTTCTCCAATTCAATGACCTCATCGAGCGACGTGTCGACGACATAGGTGTCATCGCCTCCATAGCCGATAAGAACATCGACGCCGCCACCGCCATCAAGGACGTTGGCGACGTTGTTCCCCGTCAAGCGATCGCGTCCGCTGCCGCTCCTGATGTTTTCAATATTGATGAGGGTATCGAAGCCCTCGCCTGTGGCCTGAGGAAGCTCGCTTGCCAGAGTAACGGTAATATCGGCGCCGCTGCTGAACACGACTGTATCGATGCCAGCCCCACCATCGATGAAGTCGTCGCCGAGCCCTCCGTAGAATGTCTCATCAGATGCGCTGCCAAGGACGCTAGCGTTTCCGATACCCATGACGATAAGGCCTGTCGACCGGCCAGCGCGCCCGTCGAAAAGCTCGTTTCCGGCGCCGAGGGTCATCAATCCGTTGATTGTTCCCTTGTTGTAGACGAGATCATTGTCCTCCGAGCCCAGAATGGATCTCCCGAGCCCTCCCTCGTTCGAGCCCCGATTGTCGATCTGCTGGCCGTTGAGACCGAACATGGGAATGCCCCAGATCCCACCGCCAATGGCCAGGTGGTTCACGACATTCGCGGCACTGTGGATAGAAAGGCCTGCATAGCCTCCCCAGAGAATTCCGTGGGAAGCGATGCTGTGAAAGCCTCCGGATACATGAACGGCACTCGCCGCAGCGCCACGTGCCGTGATGCGCACCTGATTGGCTATGTTGAGGACGTCATCGTTTATGAGCGAATAGCCGTGCTCAGCAGGACCAATGGTATTGATCTCGGCGGTAATATCGATCGTCGCCACGGTGCCGTCCTGAAATATACTTAGTCGAAATATTGTCGAGGCGTTTAACAGAGACGCCCCGCTTCATGAAAGCGGGGCGTCTTCAAGTTTTAGACGAAGAACAGTTCTCCATAAGTGAACTTGGCTAGTGCCTTGTTCTTCGCGAAGGTCGCGATCTCAATGCCCTCCTTGGATCCGGAGCCATCCGCATCGTAGTACAGCACGCGCTTCTTCGTATCGTACACGAAGTAATCGTCCTGATCCTTGGCCTTGTCCAGGCTGAAGAACTTCTGGGCCAGCTTAGTCGGCTTCTGTTCCGTGCCCTTCTTGATCGCCTTATAGAGCGTCTTGTTGCTCTTGAAGAGATCGTTATCGAGCCAGATCGAGTCGTCCTTGACGCTATAATCCTTGATCGTATCGAAATTGACCTTCCGGTCCGTCTTGGATGTGCCCAGCTTGCCGTCGAAGACGAAGACGTCCTTGCCGGCGCCGCCCCAAAGCGTGTCGTTGCCGTAACCACCCCAGAGCTGGTCGTCTCCATCACCGCCGTAGAAGACGTCCTTGAAGTTGCCGGTCTTGCTGCCCTTGATGATGTCATTGAACGGACTGGCATCAGCAGCAGTCATGATCTCCTGACTTACATCAGAGATGTTCATGGTGAAGGTCTGCTGCGAGATGCCCCCCTTGCTGTCGCTCACCTGCAGGGTGATCGGCCGCGACTTAATTTGCTCAAAGTCGAGCTTAACACCATTCGCAACGAGCAGCTGATTGCCGCTAATCGTGAAATAACCATCGGTATCGACGGCGGCCCCGCTTGCGAGCAAGATCTTGTAGCTGAGCAGGTCATTGTCTGCGTCTTTAGCGGAAAGCGTTGCGACTGAACTACCGTTCTTGGTCAACTCCTGAACGTTGAAGTTCGACAGAGTGAGCTCCACCGGGCCACGATTCGCAGGAGGTGCACTTGGTGCCGTAGCTGAGACCTGGAAGGACGACGACGTTACGGTAGCATTGTCCGAGTCTGTCACGCTGATCGTGAAGCTCGTTACCTCTGCTGCAGAACCCGCAGCCTTGTCACGGGGATCGAACTGGAGAGCTTGGAGTACATCAGTCACCGTTGCAGCATCACCTCGAATGGTGATAGTCCCTGCGCTTTCATTGTAAATGTCGATGCCTGTTCGGAAATTAGCGAACTTGCCTTTGCTCGCGGCATCCATCCGAACAATGACTGTGAGTTGCCCCGTATCCGATATCTCGATTTTGTCGAACGGCTGTACCAGTTGACCTTTATCGGCAACCGTTTTGACCGTCGTCGGAACATGCTTAATATCAGGAGGAGCATTGCCGTTGATGGTGGACGTCACGATCACCTGAGTGTTGATCGTCTGCACACTCGAATGGTTATCCTTGATCGTGAAACTGAAGCTCGTGCTCGTGCTTGCCGTATCGCTTGGATCGAACGACACACCATCGAGATAGCTGTTGAGAGCAGCCGCTGTACCCTTCAGAGAAATGGTTCGCTCTGCACCCACATCGGAAATGTCCGCTGTCACATTATCTCGGTTGCCAGCGCCTGTCAGAGTGCCGTTGCTGGTCGAGTACTTAATGGTGAGAGTCAACTCATCCGTGGCATTGGCATCATTTGCCACCAGCCCGGTAAACGGATTGACTGCTCCGCCCGTGCTTGAGAAAGCCGTGGTGTTCACCGCAAGTGTCGGAGGGACATTGTTGTCGCTTGTGTCGTCCGTGACGTAAACCTTCAAGCCGACAGTCGGCGACTGCAGGCCGCTGCCGGCCTGATCGCGGGCACGAACCTGGACAAGGTAATACTTGCCAGTTCCGTCGGTCAGGTAGTCTTGAGCCTCAAAATCGAGAGTTCCAATTGCATGCAGTTTGTTGCCGCTGATCTGGAACCGTTCACCTCCGCTGACGATCTCATAAGTAAATGTATCATTCGCGTTGGTGTCCGACGCAAAGAGCGTAGCGAGCTCTTTGTTGACCGCTCCGTTCTCCTGCACCGAAACAAACGTGTTGTTGCCGGTGAAGCTGACCCCGGTAGGAGCACGGTTGGCGACGGTAGCATTGACGGTGGTCTGGTCGTTTATGACAGCCCCGTTCACCCCGTCATTCACAGAGATCGTGAACTTGGTCGACTGACCGGCTCCAACTTGGCCCGTCTCTCGATCAGAAGGATTGAAGTCGAGCTTTTGGATAGCCGTCTGCGCCGCCGATGCTGAAACGTTTGCGAGAACATATGCACCATTGGAGAAGCTGAAGCCGCTTGCCGTCAGGCTGGCATCCGTGAACACACCCTTATTGTTGTCATCGAGAGTGATGCGCACGGTCACGTTCCCTTCATCCGAGATCGTAACGCCGGAGAAAGGTTTAATGGTTCCCGTGTCCTGCACCGACTGTGCCGATGTCGTTACGCCGCCAATCACTGGAGCGTTGTTGGTAGTAACCGGGTTGACGGTAAAGTTGACATTCTGAGTGTGGGAAAGGCCAGCGCCACCCTTGTCCGTCACGCGAACGTACAGCGTCACTTGCGTAGAGGAGCTCACATCCGGCAGGCCGCCTGAGCCGACAGAGATCACGCCGGTGGTGGTATCGATCTTATAGTTGGTTCCCGTGTAGAGCGTGCCGTCCTGGTTTACCAGCACGTAACGGAAGTCACGGTATGCAGCTGCCGTATCCGGATCCGTCACGGACGCACCGGTGGCGATCACAGCGTCCGTCCCGGCATTTTCGTTGAGGTTATTGACCGTGGCATACGACAGGGCAGACGGCGCCTCGTTGATATCGGTGAGATAGACCTTGACCGTCGTGACGCCGGACGAGAGGCCAGGGCCATCGGTCGCCAGGACCTTGACCTCAAAGTATTTTCCATTCGGGTCAGATTGCAGGTTCGGGTTGTTCTCGTAGTCCTGCGCCGCACCCGTGAAACTGATCTGGCCGTTGGACGTATTGATCGAGAACAGGCTGCCCGGGTTGCCACCGGCGGCAAACGAGTACGAGATCGAACCGCCGCCGACGTTGTCGTCGGTCGATTGCACCGTCGCCACGACCTTGGATGTTCCGTCATTCTCAGCAATCGCCGTCGCCGACCCTTGGATCACCGGATCTGTAGGCTTCTGATTTGTCGCTACATCGTTGACGGTGATCGAAACGGTGGTGGCACTGGCCGACTGCAGCGAGCCGTCGAACGATTTCACCTGATAGGTGAAATTCTTACTAGTGCCGCTCGTGACTTGGATCTTGGACGCATCGGCCACCTGAATCTGGTAGCTGCTGCCCACCAGAATGATCTTGAAAGCGCCATCCGCGCTGGTCGTGGTTCCTGTGTCCGCAAACACGAAGCTCGGTGTCGTCCCATCCGGATCCGTCGCCGACAGCGTGCCAACAGAGGTGTTGTTACCTACCGTCTCGTTGATCGGGCCGCTTGAAGTATAACTCGGCGTGTTCGGAGCTTGGTTGACCGGTCCCTCAGGCTCAATATCATTCAGATAAACGTCAAAAATGGCATTGTGAACGACCGTGCCTGCTCCATTGACGGCTTCGAACCACATCTGTTGATGTACGCCGCCATATGTCTCGTCCTCATAGTCCATCATCTGTGTTCCGCCGCTTTTGACGGCGAGGAAATATTCGTTTCCGACCTTCACAATGTGGTAGCGGCCGCCGATGTCTTGATCAACACCACTTTCTTGGTGTGCCTTGAAGGTTATATTTGGCGTAGTTTCCCAACCAGTAATTTTGCCGATGACGGTACCCGTCCCAACGTTCTCGTTGATGAATACGCTGAAATCATCGAACTGCGCGCCGCCGTTCGTTGTAACCGCTACGATTTTAAGATTTGCCATTGTAAGCCCCAGAGTGTTCGTTTTTGAGAACTCAATCCAAACGGCCTTTACAAAGTCCGTTTGGGCTTTTTTGCTAGACGATAAAGAACATGTCGTACTTGAGATTTAGGTTCTTGCTTAAGGTGGCGACTACCCTTGCAACGCCTGCACCCGTTCCATCTGGGTCGTAGAGAAGTCGGCCCTCCACCGCATCGTAGATGACCCTGTCATCAGCATCGTGCGCAGCCGATCCAGTGTAGAAGGCGCTTTCTGCCAACGTTCCCGCAGCGCCTATTGCAGCAAAGGCCACAGGCGTCTTGATAAAGCAGATACGATCATTGTCTTCGACTTTGAAGTCAGTGATAGAATCCAAGTTGGTGGCGACGGGATTTTGGTTGAACTCGAACACATCCGCTCCGGTACCGCCGGTGAGAGTGTCGGTTCCGCCGGCACCATTCAAGGTGTCGTTTCCTCCCCCCCCGCTCAGCCTGTCGGCCTGGGCGCCGCCGACGAACTTGTCGTCGTCGCCCTGCCCGGTCACAATATCGCGGAACGTGTTTCTGACCTCGATTGTGAATTCCTTCGTTGTGACTCCGCCTTTGCCGTCATCGACGCTAACAGTAATTGCCCAGTCTCGTTTCTGCTCGAAGTCGAGTTTGAGACCGTTCTTGACCTTAAGCTCATTAGTCGTCCCATCGATCCAGAAGACTTGGTTAGCGGCCTCTCCAAGCAGGGTGTAAGTCAGCGTGTCACCATCCGCATCGAATGCTGACAGTACCCCAATTGGAATGTTGTTTCCTGATGCTTCACGCACACTCTTTTCTGACAGATCTATATCAGTCGGAGCATCATTTCCTCCGCCCGGCTGTTCGCCCGGCCCAGGCGGGTCCTTGTCCAAGAATACGTTCTCGATACCGTGGGCTTTGAGCCATGCGATGTATGTCTCGATGGCCTGCGCATCGTGACCGAAGGTCTCGCTGAAGATGTAGGCCGTGTCATTGGTGCCACCGGCGGCATCCGTCAACTCGATCACCGTGTCATCCGCGTGACGGAGGATATAGGTGTCGTTGCCTGAGCCACCGATCAGCGTATCGGCGCCTATCCCAGTGCTGTCGAGGTAATCGTCTCCGTCACCGCCGTCGAGGGAATCGCTGCCGTTTCCGCCGACCAGGTAGTCGTTGTCCGCGCCACCCTGCAGCGTATCATCGCCATCCCCGCCCTGAAGCGTATCGTTGCCCGCGCCGCCGATCAGCGTATTCGAGAGCTCGTTGCCGATCAGGATATTGGCGTCATCATTCCCCGTGAGGGTGATGTCCTTCGCGCCTTGAGCGATCTTGATGATCTCGATGTTGCCCAGTGGGTTCTGATTCAGATCGAGACTGAAGGAAACCTCAGCGACATCGCCCGTGCCGCCTTCATCGTTGATGACGGAGGTCGTCAGGTCAATGAGATCGGTAAAGACGTAGGTGTCGTTACCGATGCCGCCGTTGAGAGTGTCGGAACCAGCACCACCAACCAGCCTGTCGTCGCCTTCGTCGCCGTTGAGCACGTCGTTGTCGGCTCCGCCCACCAACGTGTCGTTACCGCCACCGCCGTTGAGCACATCGTCACCGGCGCTGCCAATCAGCGAGTCGCCGCTGCCGAGACCGTTGATGGTGTCGTTGCCACCAGCACCGTCGATGATGTCGCCATTTGGAGTACCGTCAATGACTTCGCTTGTCTCGTCACCAACCACGGGCTCAGCATATAGAACGCCATCGATATAGACGTTCTCGATCCCCTTGTCGTGCATCGCGTCGACAAAGTCTTTGATCGACTGACCGTTGAGATAGTCCGACGTAGCATAGACCGTGTCGATGCCATTGTCCGTGCCGTTCTGGCCGAAGTCGATGATGTCACCGGCATCGGTCAGGTAATAGGTGTCGTCGCCAGCGCTGACGAGATAGGTGTCATTGCCCGCACCGCCATTGAGCACGTCATCGCCGCCACCGCCGTTGAGGGTGTCGTTGCCGGCACCACCGTTGAGCGTGTCATTGCCGGCTCCGCCGATGATCAGGTTATCGAGGCCATTGCCATTCAGCGTGATATCGCCCTCGATCGCGCTTGCGTCGAGCGTATCCATGCCTTCGGTCAGTGTGTAGCTGGTGATTGTCGAACCGAACGCCGTGCCTTCCAGCTTCACCGTGTCGTGGCCGGATGTGTCCGTGATGATCGCATCTACCCCGTTCAGGACATAGGTGTCATCGCCTTCGCCGCCATTCAGCAGGTCCACTCCGCCACCGCTGACGAGCGTGTCATTGCCGCCTCCGCCAATGAGCATGTTGGCCAATTCGTTGCCGATCAGCGTGTTGGCTTGCTCATTGCCTGTCAGCGTCACATTGGCGGCGCCTTCGGCAATCTTGATGACCTCGATGCCAGGCAGCAGGCTAGCTGTTGCCGGATTCGACAGGTCAAGGCTGAAGGAGACGAGCGCCACATCTGCCGTACCGCCGCTGTCGTTGATACGGGAAGTCGTCAGGTCATCCGGGTTGTGGAAGACATAGGTGTCATTGCCCTCACCGCCGTTGAGCTGATCGTTGCCCTCGCCACCATCCAGCGTATCGTTGCCTTCACCACCATTAAGGGTGTCGTTGCCGGCACCACCGATTAGCAGGTCATCGTCGGCATCACCGTTGAGCGTGTCGTTGTCGGCTCCGCCCACAAGTGTGTCGTTGCCAGCGCCGCCGCTGAGGGTGTCATTGCCTTCGCTGCCGATCAGCGAATCGCCGCTGCCCAGGCCGTTGATGATATCATTCCCGGCAAGGCCGTCGATGATGTCGCCACCCTCAGTCCCGTTGAGCGTATCGTTGTTAGTAGTACCGTTCCTCGTCTCGCCCTGCAGAGCGCCATCGATGTAGATGTTCTCTATGCCCTTGTTGCGCAGGTCGGAAACATACTGGGCAACAGTTTTACCGCTGCCAATGACGTTCGCGGTCTTGGCATAGACGGTATCGATGCCGCCATCCGTGCCGCTCGGCCCAAAGTCGATAATGTCGCCGGCATCGGTCAGGTAATAAATGTCATCGCCTGCGCTGACGAGATAAGTGTCGTTACCTTCGCCGCCATCGAGCGTGTCGTTGCCGACACCGCCATCGAGCGTGTCGTTGCCGACACCGCCATTGAGCACGTCGTTACCAGAGCCGCCTTTGAGCGTGTCATTGCCCTCGCCACCCTTGAGCGTGTCATTACCATCGCCACCGTCGAGGCTGTCATGACCATAGCCGCCGGTAAGAGTATCGTTGCCGATACCGCCATTGAGCGTGTCATTGCCATTATCGCCGTTGAGTATGTCGTCGCCGTCGTCGCCGTTGAGCAAGTCGTTATGCTCACCGCCGCTGAGCGTATCGTTATCTGCGCCGCCGGACAGCGTATCGGCACCTAAGCCGCCATCGAGACTGTCATTGCCTTTGCCGCCGTCAAGACTGTCATTTTCGGAGCCACCGTCGAGGCTGTCGTTGCCGTCCCCACCGATGAGAGTATCCGCGCCGCTGTCACCACGAAGGCGATCATCTCCACCGAATCCGTAGATGGTGTCGCTAAGGCCGCCCCCCTCTATGGTGTTGGCCGTATCGTTACCGCGTATGAGCTCGGCTTCGCCTCCTCCGATCACATAGATGCCTTCGACTCCAGCCGCGGCTTCAATGGTTTCATATTTACCGCCTGTCAGTGCATAGCGGCCGCTGCCCGTCAGCCAAATAAAATCATTTCCACTGGTGTCGCTGATGATATCTTCGGCGTCGATATAAAATGTATCGTCACCGGCACCGCCTTTGAGCGTGTCCTTACCCGCGCCGCCGATGAGCGTGTCATTGCCATTGCCGCCGTCAAGACTGTCATCGCCCATGCCGCCGTCAAGGCTGTCATTATCAGCACCGCCGTCGAGCGTATCGTTATTCGCACCACCGGACAGAGTATCATTGCCCACACCACCAAGGAGGCGGTCGTCCCCGCCATTGCCGTTGATAGTGTCATTGCCAGCCCCACCCTCCATGGTGTTGGCCTTGTCGTTGCCGCGCATAAGATTTGCGCTGGAATCCGCGATCACGTGGATACCTTCGACACCTGCTGCCGCTTCGATGGTTTCGAATGCACCACCAAGCAGCGAGTAGGGGGTAGCCCCCCCAGCCGTTATCCAAACGAAATCATTTCCACCGGTATCACTGATGATATCTTCGGCGTCGATATAAAATGTATCGTTACCGGCACCGCCGTTGAGCTTGTCCGTACCTGCATTACCGTACAGAACGTCATTTCCGTCGCCGCCGTTGACCTCATCGTTGCCGAGGCCGCCGGAGAGGGTATTTGCGAGATCGTTGCCTGTGATCGTATTAGCTTCTGAGCCGCCCTCGACAGTCACGTTACCCAGTAAAGCCTCGACAAGGATCGTCTCGACACCGGTGCCTACGAAGTTATAGCTGCCGCTTGTGGTAATGTAGGCCGTATCATTCGTTCCGCTTAAATCTTCGATCTTGGCGTCTGCTGCATCGATGTAGTACGTGTCGTCGCCGGCACCACCATTCATGTAGTCCCTGCCAACGCCGCCGTAGAGGACGTCATTGTCTTCGTCGCCGTAAAGAGTGTCATTACCGGCGCCGCCGTACAGCGTGTCGTTGCCAATACCGCCTCGCAGGAAATCGAGGCCATCGTCACCATACAGTTTATCTTTGCCGTCACTGCCATATATCGTGTCGTCGTTGGCCTGGCCGTAGATCTCATCATCATCAGCGCCGCCGTCGAGAGTATCGTTCTCCGTTCCGCCATAGAGTGTGTCGTTACCGCTGCCACCCAAGATCGAGTCATTGCCGGCATCACCGTAGCCGTAGTCGTTGCCGATGCCGCCTTCTATCGTGTCGTTACCGGCGCCACCATAGAGCGAGTCGTTGCCGTTCTCACCGTAGACCTTGTCATTATCGGAGCCACCAGCGAGAGTATCGTTGTCCGTACCGCCATAGAGTGTGTCGTTGCCAACACCGCCTCCGATATAGTCATCGCCGTCCTGACCAACGAGGAAATCCTCGCCGGCGTCGCCATAAATTGTGTCATTGCCGGAGGCGGCCCAAATTTCGTCATTGCCGTCGCCTCCATGCAGCGTATCCTGGCCGTCCATACCTGCGAGAAAGTCGTTGTCTCCGTCGCCCCAGAGCTCGTCATTGCCCTCATCGCCCCAGAGTTCGTCCTTGCCGTCGCCGCCCCAAATCGTATCGTTTCCAGCGGCGCCCTTCAACAAGTTGGCAAACGTGTTGCCTACGATTTGGTCATTACCGCTGCCGCCCGTAACGTCTTCAATATTGAAGAGCTTATACCCGTTACTATCTTGCTGGGCAGTGAGATTGATGGTGAGCGCATCCGTGAATCTCTGATACGAAAGAAGATCCCTGTCAGCGCCGCCGTCGATAGTGTCCTTGGTAAAGATAGAAAGGCTGACGTCATACGGCGTATCAACGATAAAGGTGTCATTGCCACTTCCGCCGAATAGGGAATCGTCTCCGGCGGAGCGGGCATCATCTCCGTAGATGGTATCATTTCCCGATCCGGCATCGATGGTGTCAGAGGACGAACCGCCGGCAATGTTGTCGTTCCCCTCACCGCCATAAATATAGTCGGAACCGGCAGCGCCACTCACAGTGTCGTCGCCGCCCTTGGCATGGATAAGGTCATTGCCTGAGCCCCCGACGAGATTATCGGCATAGTTACGCCCCATATATTTAGTGCCGCCAAATGGACTTGGCAGGTAGAAAGTATAAACTTGGCCGGCCTCACCACGAGGATCGATCGTCTGGCTCAAAATTCCGCCGGCATCTTCAGACTTGCCGTGCCCTTCACCCCAATCGTCCGAGAAGGTGATCGTATAGCGGCCATCGGGATGAACCGCGATCGACGGCTCATATTGATTCCAGAACGATGTGGTGTTGACCGTGATCGGAGCGGTACTCGGATTCCCGTTCGCATCGAAGACCTGCGTCTTGATCTCCATGCCGACAGGATCCGTAGGACCTCCCGCTCTCTCAACCCAGGCAACGGCAAAGCGACCGTCCGGCAAGCGAGCCGCGACCGGCTTCGACCATGCGCCAATGCCTGTCGAGGAGATTACAACACTCCCTACGATCGTTGGCCTCGTTGTGTAATCGACAAGATGGGCAACGAGAATACCATCTGTCGTAACGCGGAGCACGGCAAAGCTGGTAGAGGCGCCGACACTAACGATCTCGTAATCTAATGTAAGGTCCGAGGGTCCGCCGATAAGATAATATCCCGCCGTCGTACCAACACCGGTAACGCCAAGGCTATAATAACCATTTTCTGCAATTTCGTAGACTGCCCAAACCTTCTCGCCATTAGCGGATTCGATAAGTTTTGCCGGCCCTAAATAGCTTGGTGAATTTGCAGGAATTTGGACATTAAGATCCGATCCAGTCCGCTGATAGCCCGAATTGTGGAAAGTACTTTCGATAAATGTGGAACGGACCTGTTTGCCGGCGTGCTCATAGGTAACGACAAAGCCTCCGTTAGCCGTCGCTTGCATATCCGAAATCGTTTGAACGCCAGCAGTAAGCTGGTTGACGACAAAGGCGTCACCTCGCTTCACACCATACGGATCGACAACCTGGGCGTAGATATCGGTATTACCATCGGCAGCCGTAAGCGTTACAGCAATAACAAAGTATCCGCTTTTTAATGCAACGACCTTGGGGGCAGATTGAATGGTACCAGTCAGACCTAGACTAAACTCCGCATCATTCCCGTAGTACCCAGTTCCTTCAGCATTAGCGACGCGATACCGGATGGTACTCAGACCACTGGTCATGGAGAAGTAGGCTGTCAGCACAGTCGAATGCGGGTCCGGACTTACCGCGACGGCCGATTGATTTTGGACGCCCGTAAACACCTTGTTGACCCGGTTTTCAGGGCCCCACTTTTCCAAAATCGACATGACTACGTCCCCCTTAACCAAAACGCGCACTGTTATAGAATATCAGCAGACTATAAGCGCATGGGAGACTTCCGTTGGGAACTATCCAAACAGATAGTTTCCCGTAAGGAGGCATCGATTTGTGCCAATTACCTTAGGTTAGGCGATGATCACAGCTACCTGACAGACAGGGGAAATGTCTGCGATTGGGAAAGAAATGTAATAAAATTAAACACTTAGATCGCCATGAGGCTCTACGCGGCCCCATTAACTATTCGCAGAATTGGACTTTCGCCCGTCTGCATCAATAAGGTCGTCAGCATGATTTAAGCATCGGTTAAGGACGTCCGATCAGCGCAAAGCTGACGGGCACGCACTTAAGGTACATCCCGCCAGCCATTGGAAATTTGAGGATTCCACACTTTAAATGACGAAGAAGTCCTTGTAGGTCATCTTGAGGTTCTTCGAGAGGGTCGCGATCTGGATCTGCGCGGCCGCTCCCGATGCCGTCAGCATCGTAGTACAAGGCGCCGGTCTTCTTGTCGTAGATGATGCGATCGTCCCGGTCGTGCGCCTTCGTGCCGGCATAGAATTCAGCACTCTTGATCACGCCCTTCTTCGCCATCTTTGTGAACACGCTCTTCGCCACATGAATCGTGTCGTCCGCCACGCTGAAGTCCATCATCCGGTCAACGTTCGCCTTGTTCACCTTCGATGACTTCGAAAGCTTGGTGTCGAACACGAAGATGTCCTGGCCGGAGCCTCCATCGAGCGTATCCTTTCCGGCTCCGCCGTGGAGCGTATCGTTGCCCAAATGACCGCGTAGAAGGTCATTGTGATCCAACCCGTAGATGACATCATTGGCTTCGCCGCCATCCAGGGCATCGCGACCCTTCGTTCCTCTCAGGATGAGCGCGGGAGGCTTTCCGGGAGTGCCAGATTCATCCACGTCCGTGACGGAGATTTTGAAGGCCTGAGTCGTGCTTTCTCCAAATCCGTCGCTGGCTTTGACGACGATGTCATAGCTCGCCCTCGCTTCGTAATCGAGCGGTCCCGTCAGAACGAGCTGATCGCCGACGATCTTGAACGGCACGTTGGATGTGAGCAATTGATAGGACAGCGCATCGCCATCCGGGTCCGTCGCCTTGAGCGCTGCGATCCTGCTCAAGGCTTTAGTGTCTTCTCGCACGGCTTGCGCCGAGATCGTCAAATTGACCGGAGCGCGATTGACCCCGTTTAACCCCATGTAATGCTTGATGACGGCATCGGCCGGCTTGGCATGCGTATAGTAGCCGTCATCGGGGGAGGGATCGGCGGGGTACTCGCTGGCATCGTAATTCCAAAGCCAGTAGCCTGCGATCCATTCCTTATTGGCCGGCTCAGTGATGATCTTGAAGAAGGCCTGGTACATGTCGGCCTGCTCCTGCAGGTCGATCTCGCCGTTTCCCCAGACCCACGGATCGTAATTATTGCCGTTGATGCTGCGGAAGCCCGTCTCGGTAAAGATCAGCTTCTTACCGGTCAATTCGGAGATGCGCTTGAGAGCCTCGATGGCGGAAATATTCTCACCGAAGCGAGCCTCGATCGGCTCTCTGGTATGATAGAATTCCGACGGCTTCGTCCACCCATCGACGAGCTGTTGGATCGTGGGATCGAGGAGATCCGTGAAGGAGATGTAGGGGTTGGCGCCGACGTAATCGAGCTTGTCCCAGAAGCTGAGAGTCAGAGCCTCGGTCCAGGTCGCCGCATAGGTGAGCTTTCCGTCATAGACGTCCCGGATCGCGTCGATGATACCGACCCAGTATTCCCGATACTCGGGCCCGGTCATGCTCTCGCATTCATTCCCGATGGCGAAAGTTTTGATGCCCTGCGCTTGCGCAAAGCGGGCATAGTGGAGCGCAACCTCCTTATACGAGGCGAACCACTGCTTGGCCCAGGCTTCTGCCTGTTGCGGGGTCGATCCTTCCGGCGGCGCAATGAGAGCATTCCAGGTTTCATCCTGGATATTGACATGCATCTTGAGGATGACATCCAACCCGCGCTGCTTGGCGAAATTAACAGAGGTGCTGATCGCGTCATCGCTCTCGGTCCGCGGCGCACCATCCGTGTTCCAACCGCCAGACGTGTCGTTATCCCGATAGATCCGAGTGGAGTTGATGGTATCCATGTAAACGGTCGGAACGAGAACGACCTGAGAGGCGCCGTCGCCCTTCATCAGATCGATGTTATTCTCGGACCAATCCATTCGATAATTGCCGTCCCACCAGGAAGGCATGCTCTCGGCTTGGTATTCAAAAAGGCGTGTCATGGCGCGGCCTGTCTCGGAATCTGTCCAACATCGAGCAATTTAAGATATTCCACAGAGGCAGGGGCCTAGCCGTTCAACGAGGAAGCGAGCGTTTATAATGGGCAAATCCGCGCGGCCGGAACGGAACGTCAGAGACAAAGCGGGGCGAGACCATGTTATCGGCCGACTTGTTTTGATGGAGACGTTGCCTGCTGGTGATGAGCACCAAGCCCACCCCTGGTGTTGACCGGGGGTGGGCTCATGGTTCAGCCAGGATGCTTGATCGAGAGACTTACAGGATGAAGTGATCCTGGGTCAGCGCCAGGTTGGCTCCCAGCACCGCGAACTTCACCTGCGCGGCTGCGCCCGTGCCGTCCGCATCATAGAACAGCTCGCCCGTCGTGCTCTTGTACACGATCTGAGCCTGCGCCGCGTTCGCCTTGTCGCCATAGGCCAGCGACACCTTGGCGCCAAACCCGCCGAAGATCGCGCGGTTGAGGAAGAGGCCGTCGCGGGCCACGTCGAAGTCGGTGATCCGGTCCACGTTCGACACCCCGTCCAGCGCCGTCTCGAACACGAACCAGTCCCAGCCCGAGCCGCCTGTGAGCATGTCCATGCCCGTGCCGCCATAGAGCTGGTCGTCGCCGTCGCCGCCAAACAGGCTGTCGTTGCCGGCTTCACCCGCCACCTTGTCATGGCCGGCATCGCCATAGGCCACATCGTGGCCCTCGCCGCCATACAGGAAATCGTTGTCGAGTCCGCCCGAGAGCACGTCGTCGCCGGCTCCGCCGCCGAGGTGATCGACGCCGGCCTCGCCGAGGATGTAGTCATTGCCAGCCTCGCCGTAGACCAGATCCGAGCCATCGCCGCCGACAATCGTGTCGAAGCCGTCACCGCCGGCGATCACATCGTCCCCGGCCTCGCCGTACAGGCTGTCGTTCCCGCTGCCGCCATAGAGGCTATCCTGACCGGCCCCGCCATGGACGTGATCGTCACCGGCATCGCCGCCAAGCGCGTCGTTGCCGTCCTCGCCCCACAGCACGTCGACCCCGTCCCCTCCCGAGAGCTGGTCGTCGCCGGCTCCGCCGCCGAGCACGTCGTTGCCGGCCTGCCCGTAGAGGATGTCATTACCGGCATCGCCATAGAGGGTGTCGTGGCCGTCCTCACCGTAGAGATAGTCGCCGTCCGCCCCACCCGAGAGCACGTCGTCGCCGGCCCCGCCGCCGAGGTGATCGACCCCGGCCTCGCCGAGGATGTAGTCGTTGCCGGCCTCGCCATAGACCAGATCCGAGCCGTCGCCGCCGACAATCGTGTCGAGGCCGTCGCCGCCGGCGATCACATCGTCCCCGGCTTCGCCATAGAGCCGGTCATGGCCGGCGCCGCCATAGAGCGTATCTCGGCCAGCCCCGCCATAGAGGATATCGTTGCCTGATCCACCATCCAACTCGTTGGCAGCCTGATTGCCAAGAATCCTATCGTTGCCGGAACCGCCAATAGCGTTTTCAATCAAAGAACGGGTGCTGCTCCCATATTGGAAAGCATTATAGACGTTACTGGCAGCAAAGGCAGTGTCTGAGTTCCCGCGAGCTAGCTGAGCGAGTGAAAACTTCGATGATTCTCCAGGATTTAAGTCGATGACTGAATTTCCATCGAAGTTCCGCATATCATAAGTATCGGTGCCTCCGCCGTCCCAAATCGTAAGAAAGATCTTGCCGTTGTTCGGCTGACCTTGCCCGACACCATTGACGAATGTCTCACCGGTAGAGCCATCCCACTTATAGATCGTGTTCCCGCTATTTGTCGAATAATTGGCTCCATACATCTGCTGAAGCGCAGCGATGTCATACCTCATAAATGTCTGAGCAGAATCCAGGTAATTATTATAAGTCATTACTGTATTCTCAGGGTTGTCGAGCACACCAGGAAGCTTCGACTGACCCAAACCGGCATCAAAGGGGTGCTTGAGGCCGAGAGCATGACCCAACTCATGTAAGACAGTCATATTTCCCAACGATCCAGCCTGACTCCCCGCCCGCTTCAGCCATGTGTCGCCGCCAAAGAAAGGAATACCTGGATAATAGGCATGAGACCTGTTGATTATTTTTCCTGGCTCAAAGCCAGATACCCGGATATCGGCATCGTTCGTTCCGGTATACTGGAACTTTAAATTCGTAAACGATGCGACAGATGTCATCGTCATCTTTGACTGACCGTTGCTTGGACTGGCCCCCTCAAGAGCATAGCGAACACCCTGCTGCCCTTCAAAGCTCAAAGGCTTATATCCATATGCACTTGGGTTAACGATGCTAAAGTCGGACTTCGAATCCGGGAACGAATAGGTCACAGTCCCTTTGGCCCATTGCGATCCTGACATCAAAGCAAGAACATTAGGATCAGCGTCATCAGGCAAGTAATACTTCGTGCCGAAAATAGGGACTTCAGGAAGATGGGACGCAATCTCCGCAGCAATACTGAAGACGGAAAGGGGCAGCGACGAGATATTATCTGATAACCAATCATAAACCTCGTCAATGGTTGAAGTCACCGCATCTCCGATCGAGTCAAGAACTCCATCGAGGCTGAAACCTTGCGCCATGCTTGCGTAGGTCGAGATAGCAAAATCGCCCCTAATATGGGGGGACGATACCCGCTGAAAAGCGGATACGCCGCGGCCATTACCTGACCCGATATCATGATCAAATACAGACCAAGAGGCTCCTCGACCGTTAAGCGCACAAGCCTGACACATGTTTAATCTCTATAGCTGTCTATTAAGGATCCTCTGACCCTAGCTATAGGAACCTAGCTCTTGAAACAGGCGATCAGAACCCAGAAAATCTCAACCGCATTATATGACACAGCACTATCCACTAAAATCAATTGCAAAAATAGGCTGTTTTTATAAGCAGAGATCGAGCGACTTCTTTTAGCTCGCTTTCATCCCATTAGATACCAATACTTCATCTTCCCCAAGGGCAGAAAAATAATGTATCGATTATAAATTGTCTAATTTATAAAAATCCAAAACCAACCGACCAATTTTAATATTATATTTTGCATTAAAAATTATTTAACTTCCTTAGAATTGCAATTAGATTCATTGATATACTATCTACATGATTATTCTAAACTGTCACCAACCTGTCTGACAATAATATACTTCAAATTGAGTCCTACCGGCAAACTCAGCACGGCGGCCCAAGGCTTTTGGCTAGATACGTTGCCTCCTTAACTTCGGCGTTATTCTTTACTCAGCTGGTTCACCCTCCGGCTTGATCTGGCCCTCCTGCACATCCTGCACCGCCCGCTGATAGATCCGGGCTCGTGCCAACTCGGCCGCGGGATCGGTCGCCATCGGCGTCGATCCGATTGCCTGGGCCATGCGAGCCTGCTGTTGTGCCCGGAAGGCCATGCCCGCGGCGGCAGAACCGACCCCGGTCGGATCGACACTGCTGGCGATCCCGCCTGCCAGCGCCGTGGCCTGTATCGAGGCCGCATAGGCTTCAGCGCTGCCTGGCGCAGCGTTGGAAACACAGCCCGTCAGGCAGATAGCACTCAGAGCGGCAACCGATGCTCGCCAGACGGTGATCGAGAATTTGTCAATTGTGGTACGTGCACTCATATGACGAAGAAGTCCCTGTAGGTCATCTTGAGGTTCTTGGAGAGCGCCGCGATCTGAACCTGCGCGGCCGCTCCCGTGCCGTCGGCATCGTAGTACAAGGCCCCTGTCTTCTTGTCGTAGATCAGGCGGTCGTCCCGATCGTGCGCCTTCGGCCCCTGGTAGAACTCAGCACTCTTGATCACGCCCTTCTTCGCCATCTTCGTGAACACGCTCCTCGCCAGATGAAGCGTGTCGTCCGCCACCTTGAAGTCCTCGATCCGATCAACGTTCGTCGTCTTATTGGGACGSSTGTCGAACACGAACACATCCTGACCGGCCCCGCCAGTGAGCACATCCTTGCCCGCGCCGCCGGCGAGCCTGTCGTTACCCGCCTCGCCCAGGAGCACATCGGCGCCGGACAGCCCCGTGAGCACGTCGTTGCCCGCCTCGCCCTCAAGCCGGTCGGCGCCTGCCGTGCCGGTGAGCGTGAACGGCGTGAACTCGACCGCATCCGTCACCTGGAGCGTGAAGGTCTGGCTCACCTCGCCGCCATAGGCGTCCCGGGCCACCACCGTCAGGCTGTGGCTGGCCTTCGTCTCGAAGTCCAGCGGTCCGGCAAGCACGAGGCTGGTGCCATCGATCCGGAACGGGCTGCCTGCGGCAAGGCTGTAGCTCAAGCTGTCGCCATCGGCGTCCCGGGCCGAGAGCGAGGCGATGAGCGTGCCCGCGAGCGCAGCCTCCGACACGGACGAGGCTGACAGCCCCAGAGAGGTCGGAGCGCTGTTCCACAAGGCCATGGTCTTGTCGGTAAACTGCAGCAGGCGGACGGTCTTGACGAGATCGCTGCCGTCGGGACCGGTCACGGTAAAGCTGCCGTCGCCGTTATTCGTGATCTGGGCTTCTGAAGCTTGGCCTGCGAAGACGGCGGTGTTGATCCCTGAGCCACCATCGAGCGTATCGTCGCCCAAGCCGCCGGTCAGGGTGTCGTTGCCGCCGTTGCCGGTGAGCAGGTTGGCCTTGTCGTCGCCCTTGAACCAATCAGAACCAGAGCCGCCTTCCAGGTTCTCGATGGCGAACAGCGTGTCGAGGCCGTAGCCGGTGTTCTGCTTCTCGCCCTGCTTGGTCAGATCGACCCGCGCGCCCGCGAAACCCGAAAACAACGCCGTGTCGATATCGTCGCCGCCATTGAGCGTGTCGTCGCCATACCACCCATCCAAAGTGTCGCTGCCAGCGCCGGAAGAAATGACATTCGCCTCTTCATTGCCGGTGAGTTTATCGGTGGACCCGAGAGTCTGGATATTCTCGAAATTCCTTATCGTGCTTGTTCCATACGCTGTAGCTTGAGCCGTTGTAATCCTCAGATCCAACGTGGTTTCACCCTCGTCGCCCCACCATTCGAAGCCGAGTTGAATGGTATCCTGCCCTCCGTTGCCGTCCACGTAATTGGTGCCATAGGACACATTGACGACTTCCGAATGTTCACCGCCGTAAATCGTATCGTTGCCACCGACGCAGGTGATGACACCTTCAATGCGTCCGTTGCGGCCATCATAGAGATTTTGCCCACCCATCATCGAGATGCGGCCGCGGATGATGCCATCGTTGATCACGGTATCGGCTGCTTGCGATCCATAATACGCATACGCATTGACATTGCCGACATCGCGGATTTCGAGCGTCCCCTTGTTCCAAAAACTGCTGGCTTGATCGGAAGCCTTGTCAGCCCGGATAGTAATTCCACGGTCGCCTACAATGCGTCCGTAATTTTCTATGGTATTCCCTGGACCGTACAGATTGATTGCGGTGCTGCCGGATTCGATGACGCCATAGTTGATCACCGAATTGCCGGTCCATGTTGGCCCGCCCATTGCAATGGCATCTCCAAACCCATGCAGGACGCTCGTCTCGCCAAGGCGAATGGAATTTCCGCCTTTCTCGAGTGTGATTGCTCCGACACCAATGATGCTGCCATAGGAATGAAGCTCTACCCCACCCGCATCGCTAAAAACGCCGACGCCCTGTTGAGACGCAACGGTTATCCCGGATCCGATAAAAGAAAAGCCGCCGTAAAGTAGATCAACAGCGTTTTCGAGGCCGATTTTGACGACGGACGTAGTGATGATGGCCATAGGCCCTCCCAAGAGAATGGAAGCCAGATGCCACGCCTTCCGTAGCGTCGTCTCCTCTATGAACAGAGAGTATTATGCGGCCAGGGCAACGCAGGGTGTGCAGGCGCACCTGGGTTTGTGAATCCGAGGGTGGCCACCCTGAGGGCCGATCCGCTACATGGCACCGACCCTGTTCCGAATACGGTCGTTTCGGACAAGCCACCATCATCGCACCCTTAAAGCGAACGTTCTTGACCGACTGGAGTCCTCATCATCTGGAAATAAGATCTTCTTGCCCAATTCATCCATCATGCTGGAACCTGCGGCAATGTCCCGCGAGCGCTTCGCTTTGCGTCTTCGTCCAGCAAGTTTATGGCTTGCTAACCTTAAAGGGCGATAAGAGGACGAATCGCTCCATGGCGGGCTAGCAGCCATGGTTCTTCCAACTCCCTCAAGAGGTTTTCGGCGCGGGTGAGAGCGTTCTACGACGAGGAATATGAGGAAGGCGCGGCTGCGTCCGTGCATTTCGAGAATGTGGGCGTGCGCTACGGCATGGGCCCCGAGGTCCTGCGCGACCTGACCTTCTCCATCGAGCCCAATTCATTTCAATTCCTCACCGGCCCGTCGGGCGCGGGCAAGACCACGCTTCTGCGCCTCATCCTGCTCTCAGTGAAGCCGACGCGCGGCCTGATCTCGCTCTTCGGCGAGGACGTCTCGCGAATCTCCAAGATGGAACTCACCGGCCTTCGCCGCCGCATGGGCGTGGTGTTCCAGGATTTCCGCCTGCTCGACCATCTGACGACCTACGAAAACGTCGCCCTCCCCTTGCGCGTCCAGGGCAAGGACGAGTCGAGCTACCGCGCCGAAGTGGTGGAGCTTTTGCGCTGGGTGGGCTTGGGCGACCGCATGCACATGCTGCCGCCCGTGCTCTCGGGCGGCGAGAAGCAGCGCGCGGCGATTGCCCGCGCGCTCATCGTGCGGCCCGACCTGCTGCTCGCCGACGAGCCCACCGGCAACGTGGACCCCTCTCTCGCCAAGCGCCTCCTGCGCCTCTTCATCGAACTCAACAGGCTCGGAACCTCCGTGGTGATCGCCACCCACGATTTCGGCCTCATGGATCAGCTCAACGTCCGCCGCCTCGTGCTCGGCGACGGCAGGCTGCATATCGACGAATGAGCGCGGCCCGGTCCCCTCGCCTGAGAAAGGCCCCGCCGCAGAAGGTTCAAGGGAACGACAAGCGCTCCCTCCCCGCCTCCTTGAGCCGCAACGCGCCCCTCGTTCCTGTCGATTCGGCGGGCGGGCAGGCGCTGGCCGCCGTCATCGCCATTCTTACCTTCCTCGCGGCTTTGTGCGCCGGCGGAGCCGAGATGGTTGCGGCAAGCTCCGCGCAATGGCGCTCCGAGATCGCCCGCGAGGTGACGATCCAGATCCGCCCCAACCCGCAGCGCTCCATCGAGGACGACGTCAGCCGCGCCATCGCGCTCGCCCGTCAGACGCCCGGCGTGGAAGAGGCCCAGGCTTTCTCGAAGGAGGAATCCGAGCGTCTGCTGGAGCCCTGGCTTGGAACCGGCCTCGACTTCAACGACCTGCCGGTGCCGCGCCTCATCGTCATCAAGATCCAGGAAGACGCGAAGCCCGATTTCAGACCTTTGCGGCAGAGCCTGCAACGGGATATTCCCGGCGCGAGCCTGGACGACCATGCCCTGTGGGTCTCGCGGCTCTCCACCATGGCCAACACCATCATCGGCACGGGGGTTTTCCTCGTGACCCTGGTTCTCGTCGCGGCGGGCCTCGCGGTGATCTTCGCGACGCGGGGCGCCATGGCCGGGAACCGGGAGGTGGTGGATATCCTCCATTTCGTCGGCGCGGACGACGATTTCATCGCCAGGGAATTCCAGCGCCGCTTCTTCAAGCTCGGCCTTCGCGGCGCCGCCTTCGGTGCCGGCTCGGCCCTTGTGCTGACGATCGTGCTCGGCCTTATCGCCCGCTCCTGGCGCGCGAGCCCGGCGGGCGACCAGCTGGAGGCCCTGTTCGGCGCCTTCAGCATCGGCTGGACCGGCTATCTGGTCGTGATTCTCATCGCCCTGCTCGTGGCGGTGATCACGGGCATTGTTTCCCGGTTGACAGTGAGACGTTTTCTTAACGGAAATAGCTGATGGTGATGGTTACCGGTTCCTGAAAGGGTTGCCTCTTCATTGCCGCATTCTGCACTATCCTCGTCCAAGATGACCTCGCGAACGCAGACTTGGGCGACGCCGAACTCAATCGACGCCACTGAAGCCTTGGGCTGGGGTTGGACGATGCGTGGCGTACATGCCCATCCGACGCGGCGCTCATGGGCGCGGCGACTTTTCCGCCTTGGCTTCTGGAGTTGCGCGGCTTGCGCGATTCTTGGATTCCTTGGGTTCCTCGCTTTTGTCTACAGCATCGACCGGGTCGAGCAGCGGCCCGAAACCCGCGCGGACGGCATCGTGGCCATGACCGGCGGCGCGCAGCGCATCGGCGATGCCATCGACCTTCTGGCGAAGGGTTATGCCAAGCGCCTCCTGATTTCCGGGGTCAACGAGAAGACCAGCCGCGACCAGATCTCCCGGCTCAATCCCGGCCAGCGCCGCCTGTTCGAGTGTTGCGTGGACCTGGATTACCGCGCCCGCAACACCATCGGCAACGCCATCGAGACCCGCCGCTGGGCGGAGAAGAACGATTTCAGCGCCATCATCGTGGTCACCTCGAACTACCACATGCCCCGCACGCTGGTGGAACTCGACCACGCCCTGCCGAACCTGCAGAAGATCGCCTATCCCGTGGCGGCCACCATCGATCCCCACGATTGGTGGCACAATCCCTCGACCGCCCGGGTGCTGGCCTCCGAATACTTGAAATTCCTGGCCGTCTGGCTGCGCACCCGCTTCGAGGACGACCCGGAGCGCTCCTCCGTGGCCGTGATCATCAGCGGCGGCGCCCCGACCCAGCAGGCCGCCGCCGAGCCGGACTGGCAGTAAGATTTTTTCCGCTGATTTCAGACCGGCTGATCAAGCGCCATCTTCTTGAGCGTCCGAGATCGTAAGGCGGAAAACCGGGTCCACTTTCTTGCACGATGCGCTATGGTGCGCACATCTCGCGGAGCCTCGAGGCTCCGCTTTTCCTTTTCATGAAGCCATGCTGACCATCCGTTCCCTGATCTTCAACGTCGCCTTCTATGCCAATCTCATCCTGTGGCTGATCCTGCTGATTCCGGCCGTTCTTCTGCCGCGGCGGGTTTTTCTGAGGTGGGTACAGACATGGGCTCGCACGTCCTTGTGGCTTCTCAAGGTTCTGGCGGGCACGAAGGTCGAGATCGTGGGAGCTGAGAAGATCCCGGAGGGCGGCGCGCTCGTCGCATCGAAACATCAGTCCCTGTGGGAAACCTTCGCGCTGCTGACCATGTTCGGCGATCCCACCTTCATCCTGAAGCGGGAGCTGATGTGGATTCCGTTCTTCGGCTGGTATCTGCGCAAAGCCCGCTGCGTGCCGGTGAACCGCAAGGCCGGATCGCAAGCCCTGGTGAGGATGACGGCGCAGGCCAAGGACGAGGCCCGTCACGGTCGCCAGATCATCATCTTTCCCGAAGGCACCCGCCGCGCGCCCGGTGCTCCCCCGGCCTATAAATACGGCGTGGCTCATCTCTACCAGAATCTCGGCTTCCCCTGCATTCCGGTGGCCCTGAACTCAGGCCTCTACTGGCCGCGCCGCCAGTTCATCCGCCGCCCCGGTACAATTCGCGTCGAGATCCTGGACACGATTCCACCAGGAATGTCCCGCGAGGAGTTCTTCAAGCTGCTGCAGGAGCGGGTCGAGGGAGCCTCCGACAGGCTCCTCGCATCGGGCCGCGCGGAGCTTGGCCTCGATACTACCCCCAAATCGACGGCTTTCATCAGCAAAGCCTGATATCTCAAGGCCTTCGCCGTCTTGACGCATCGCCTCGCAGTTCCTACATATAAGAACATATGGCGAACAAACGCACCATATCCTGGAATACGGCCATGCGGGATCTCCGCAACGAGCGAATGCGGAGGGCTGGCGTGCGCGAGGAACCCTTGAGGGCAACGGCAGGTTTGCGCTCCTCACCGACGCTGAGTTCCTGGCGTGGCGTATCGGGCCGCCGCTACATCGTCGGCATTCATCCGCTCGATCTGAAGGAGCTCCTGGAGGTCACCGACGCCGTTGTGCTCGCCGTAAGCCGTGACGAATCGGGCATTGCCCATGTGATCGACGTGGTGATGGCAGGTCCCGAGCCCATGACCGACACCCGCACCCGCTGGCTCACTGACGTGGAAAGCCGCAGCGCCTCAGAGCTTCACGTCCACAGGCTCGCCAATACCGATGCCCGCCGCCGGGCGATCCTGGCTGATCTGCGCGAGAGCGCGGATCTCGCTGCCCCTCAGGATTCCTGATCCAATTCCGCCACGATCCGCCGCATCAATGGATCGACGACACCTATCGTCAGCAGATGCTCATGGGTGGAGCGGACGTAATCGGGATTGGCGCCCGAAATGCCCTGCCCCTGGCGCACGAGCCGCAGCACCTCGTCGAAGGACAGGTTTCCCGCATATTGCCGATGCTTGCGATCCGCGATGTAGCCGAGCGCGGCGATGGTGCGCCCGTCATCCAGCCGCACGGGCAGATGGCGCTCCAGATAGACGCTCGTCGCCTGCTCGCGCTCGCGCAGATAATGGATCGTCGCCTCGGCCTCTTCCCGTGCGACCCGAAAGGCGACCCCGTGGCAGCGTCCACCCCGGTCGAGACCGAGCACGAGGCCGGGATTCTCCGGCGTCCCGCGATGGACATGGGAGAAGACGCACAGGGAGCGGCGATAACCGTAAAGATGCGCATGACGGCGCTCGGTAAAAGGGAAACCTGGCCGCCACATGAGGGAGCCGTAGCCGAAAACCCAGAGATCGTCAGAGCCGTCCGTCAGTGTGCCTTGCATGATGCCTTGCGCCCGAACCTTGCCTGCATCCGGCGCTACAGCATCGGACCCAAAAGTGGACTTGCACTTTTGGGACTAATCCGATGCTTACGCTTAATGGTGGCGCATCGTTCGCGCGAAAACCGGATCCACTTTTCCGCACGATGCGCTACCAGTAACCAGACAGCAGCACAACAGGAGATCCTGCATGGTCGATGCCGCCCCCGCGGAAGCCCGGCGCCACAGCCGCTTCTGGCTCTATACCCCGTTCGTCTTGCTTCTGCTGGTGGCGGTTGCCTGGAGCATCGCGTGGTTCTTCATCCGCAACCGCGCCGGCGACATGCTGGATGGCTGGCTCGCGGCGGAAGCTGCCCAAGGCCGGCAATGGACCTGCGCGGACCGCACCATCGCAGGCTATCCCTTCCGCATCGAACTCGTCTGTCCCACGCTCACCCTGAAGCAGGGATCCGTCAACGCCTCGTTCGGGCGCGTGGAGGCCATCGCCCAGGTCTATCAGCCCCGCCTTGTCATCGCGGAGATCGGCGGCCCTTTGACCATCACCGACGGCAAGGCCAATGTTCAGGGCACTTGGGATCTTCTGCAGAGCAGCATCCATGCAACGCCGACCGGCTTCCAGCGCCTCTCGCTCGCCGCGACGAACCCGAAGCTGACGATCACCGGATTGGCGCCGCAGGCGATCACCACCTCCGGCCAAAGGCTCGAGATGCATCTGCGCCCCGATCCCAGCCGCGCTCAGGAGAAGGCCTATGATGCCGCGCTCGCGATCAGGCAGGCGAACATTCCATTCATCGATGCGCTGATCGGCGGCAGCGAACTCACGGACCTGAACGCGGATGTCACGGTCACGCAAGCCAATGGCTTTCGTGGACGCCCCATCGCCCAGGAACTGGAGCGCTGGCGCGCGGCCGGCGGTACGCTCGACATCGTGATGCTCTCCGCCGCCAAGGGCCCGCGCCGCCTGGAGGCCAAAGGCAATCTCAGCATCGATGCCGAGCACCGCCCCACGGGTCAGCTCAGCGCATCGGCAGCGGGCCTCGACGGCCTTCTAAGCAACATCACCGGCAGCCGCAATACAGGCGCCCTGCTCGGCGCGCTGCTCGGCCAGGCGCCGAGCGCGGGCGGCGGCAGCGGTCAGCCGAAACTCTTACCCCTGCCGCCGCTGCGGATGGAGAACGGGCTGCTCGCGATGGGGCCGTTCGTGGTGCCGAATGTGAAGTTGCAGCCGCTGTATTGAGTAAAGCCACCACGTCATCACCGGCCTTGTGCCGGTGATCCCGATCATGGTGAGCGCTGCGCCTTTCCAACCGGGATGGCCGGGACAAGCCCGGCCATGACATGAGAGGTGGTATCTACGCCTTGTCTTTCCGCCGCCCGAAATCTGGCTCCGGCGTTTCCTGGCCCGACGAGATGATGCCGCGGCGGATGGCGCGGGTGCGGGTGAAGAGGTCGTGCAGCTTGTCGCCCTCGCCCCAGCGGATGGCGCGCGCGAGCAATGCGATGTCCTCGTTGAGGCGCCCCAGCATTTCGAGCACCGCTTCCTTGTTGTGCAGGAAGATGTCGCGCCACATGGTGGGATCGGACGCGGCGATGCGCGTGAAATCGCGGAAGCCGCCGGCGGAGAACTTGATCACTTCTCCTTGCGTGACCGTCTCCAGATCCGCCGCCGTGCCCACGATGTTGTAGGCGATGAGATGCGGCACGTGACTCGTGATGGCGAGCACGAGATCATGATGCTGCGGCGTCATCACCTCCACGTTCGAGCCCATCGCCGACCAGAAGGCCTGCACGCGTTCGACAGCGGCAGCATCCGTGCCTTCCGGCGGCGTGAGGATGCACCAGCGGTTATGGAAGAGCGTGGAGAAGCCCGCATCGGGACCCGAATGCTCCGTGCCCGCCACCGGATGCGCGGGTACGAAATGCACGCCAGCCGGCAGATGCGGCTGAACCTGCGCGACGACGGAGGCTTTCACCGAGCCCACATCGGACACGATGCAGCCGGCTTTAAGCCCCGGCGCCATCGCCTGCGCGACAGCGCCGACGACGCCGACGGGCACGCAGAGGATGACGAGATCCGCATCCTTCACGCCCGCTGTCACATCCGTGGTCGCCTCGTCGGCGATGTTCAATTCGAGCACGCGCTTCGTCACCGCATCGCTGGCATCGATGGCGACGATGGTGCGGGCGAGATTCAAGTGCCGCGCGGCGCGCGCGATGGACGAGCCGATCAGCCCAAGGCCGACGAGGGCGACGCGCTCGAAGAGCGGCGTTTCAAGCGGAGGACCAAGACGCTCAGGCATGACGGCCACTCAAGAAATCGCGCAGAGCCTCGATGACGAGGCGGTTCGCCTCCTCGCTGCCCACGGTGAGACGCAGCGCCTGCGGGATGCCATAGGCATCGATGCGGCGCAGGATGAGACCACGGCTCGACAGGAAAGCATCCGCATCCTTCGCGGTCCTGCCTGCCTCATTCGGGAAATGGATCATCAGGAAGTTGCCGACGCTCGGCGTCACCTTCAAGCCAAGCGCTTCGATCTCCTGCGTGAGCCAAGCGAGCCACTTCTCATTGTGCTCGACGGCCTTCGCCACATGCGCATCGTCCTGGATAGCCGCGATGCCGGCAGCGAGCGCCGGCCCGTTCATGTTGAACGGGCCGCGAATGCGGTTGACCGCATCGGCGATATGCGTGGGCGCCACCATCCAGCCGATGCGCAGGTTCGCGAGGCCGTAGATCTTCGAGAAGGTGCGCGTCATCACCACGTTCTCGGCAGTGGCAACGAGCTCAAGCCCCGATTCATAATCGTTGCGGCGCACGTATTCCGCGTAAGCCGCGTCGAGCACCAGCACCACATGCTTGGGCAGCCCCGCATGCAGGCGCTTCACCTCGTCGAAAGGAATGTAGCTGCCGGTGGGGTTGTTCGGATTGGCGAGGAAAACGATCTTCGTCTTTTCCGTCACGCGCTCGAGGATCGCATCCACATCGGTGCGGTAATCTTTTTCAGGCGCGACAACCGGCACACCGCCGGCGGCGAGAAGCGCGATGCGGTAGACGAGAAAGCCGTGCTCCGTGAAGATGCCCTCGTCGCCCGGCCCCACATAGGCATTCGTGATCAGCGACAGTAGCTCGTCCGAGCCCGCGCCGCAGACGATGCGGTTGGCATCGAGGCCGTACTTCGCGGCAATGGCCTCGCGCAGTTTCACAGCGGACCCGTCCGGATAAAGCTCGAGATGCTCGAAAGAGCGCACGGCCTCGGCGGCCTTCGGCGAGGGGCCGAGCGGCGTCTCGTTCGAGGAGAGCTTATGAATCTTCGCGACCCCTGCGGCTGCGCTCTTGCCGGGCACATAGGCCTCGATCTGCATCACGCCGGGACGGGGTACGGGACGAGCGGACATGGACGAATTCCTGCAATGAATACGATGAGAATTGGTTCTGAGCATCTTTTCACACAAAACCGGTTCCCACTTTTGTGTTCGATGCTCTAGCGCAGCTTTGCGATCATTTCACGTGGAAACGTTCGGCATGGCTGCCGATTTCGACCAGCTGAACGAGGCTCGCACCCGCCTCGGTGAGCTCCCGGTGGAGCCTTGAAGGCTCGAGGGAGCCGGGAACGGCGATCATCTCGGAGAGGCCCATGGTGTCGGCGGCGCTCGCCACCACCTCGCCGCCGAGGCGGGTCAGCGCCTCGTTCGCGCCCTTGTGCCAGCGCTCGAACTGAGCCGCATAAAGCACCACGTCGCGCACGGCCGCATCCGTGAGTGGCTTGGAGATCACGAAGACCGGGGTGCCTGCCGGATGGTCGGGCCGCTCGATGAAGGGCAACCGCGCGATGATTTTTGGACGGTCCTTCTCGGCGAGCGTCCGCCACCACGCACCGCTCGTGGCGCCCTGGTCGAGGCGGAAAATGCCGAGATCGCCCTTCGACCCCGCCACCGCCTCGATCACCGCCGCGGCACTCGGATGGGTGATGTAGGGCACCGTGAAGCCGAAATGGAACCGGGCGGAATCGCGCATGGGCGCATCCCCCGCCGAGATATCCGCATGGACCGCATAGCTGGACTGCACATAGGTGAAGGTGCCGATGATCACCCGCCAGATGCCCTCCACCGTGTCGAGCGGCAGAAGCCCCTCGTGCCGCTCGGCGAGCAAGCGCATCATCGACGCCTCGCGCCCGGGCCGGAACGCCGAGCTGATGCCCGTGTCGGAGGCCTTCTTGGAGGCGATCAGCCGGTCGATGATGGTGCCGCGCTCCATGAGCAGCCGGTGCATCGCCTCATCGATCCGGTCGATGTCCTGGCGCAGCTCGGCAAGGGAGGGAACGGGCTTCTCGGTGGACATGGCGGCAATCCTTCAAACGGCAGGATTTCTTTGACCCGTTTGAAGGCGCTTGTCATCCCCTTGTCCATCATAAGGATAAAGCGCGGATTTAACCTCTCCCGTTTGGGAGAGGCCGACGCGCGCTAGCGCGGCGGGTGAGGGAATGCCGTGTCCGGACAGGGCATTCCCTCACCCCTGCCCCCTCTCCTACACAGGAGAGGGGGATGCGTTGTATGACTGTCATGCTTACTGGATGAGCGCAGCACTTTGACTTTGTGCCCCCCACCCTAGCCCTCCCCGCAAGGGGGAGGGAACAAGCGCAGCGCAGTTCGTCTCAGATGATGAGGAAGTCCGCCGCTGAAAGCGCAGCCTTGTTGGCGATCTTGATGATCTCGACCGGCTTGTACTTCGTGCCGTTGCCATCCGCATCGTAATAGACCACGCCGCCCTTGTAGATCAGGAAGTCGTCCTTGTCGGTGGCCTTGTTCTTCTTGAAGAAGCCCTTCTTCAAGGCACCCGGGGAGGCCGTTGAACCCTTGCCGAGTGCCTTGAAGATGGCATTGTCGAGCAGAATTTTGTCCTCGCCCGGCTTGAAATCGGTGATCGTATCGAAGTTCACCTTCTCATTCTGGTTGGACCGCGTGGTGCCCTTGCCCAGCGCCGTATCGAACACGAAGAAATCTGCCCCGGCGCCGCCCGTCAGCTTGTCGTTGCCATAGCCGCCATTGATCCGGTCCGCACCGATGCCGCCGACGAGTACGTTCTTCGCTCTCGTCGCACCCGGCACCATTTCCGTTACATCGTCTATGCGGATGACGAAGTCCTTGATGACGGTGGCCTTGCCATCGGAAACTTTCACGCTGATCTTGTGCGAGGATGCGGCTTCGAAGTCGAGCTTCGCCCCGTCCTTCACCACGAGCTTGCCGTCCCGGATCTCGAATCGTCCCCCTGCATCGTCACCGAGGGCGTAGGTCAGCGCATCGCCATCCGCATCCTTCGCGCTCAACCAGCCGATCACAGCACCGGCGGCGGAATTCTCGTCGATCGATGCGCCGCTCAGCGCGATCCCGACCGGAAGCTCATTAGGGTCAGGCGGAGGATCGCCGACGGCGGGCTTGATGAGCACGTTCCCGGTCGATTTGCGTGTGGCGACATCCTCCAGGGTCAAGGTGATTTTTCGGTCGCTCTCGACGCCTTCAATGCTTTTATAAGTCAGCGAACGAATGAGCTGCTGAATCCATTCGATCTTCGCATTCTCATCAAACTGAAACTTGACGGTACTGACATTGCCTCCCGTCCCGATGGAAGTGCTCACATAGCCGAACGCGACTTTATGAACGGTGCCGTCGGGTGTTTCGACGGCCATGAACAGTTCACTTCCGGGCTTCAGTCCATCTCCGAGGCTTAAGCCGCCCGACACTGCGATCCCGAGAGTTTCGGCGCTCCCTGCACCGTCGATCTCAACCTTCAAAGAGGCGAGAGCGCCCGCATCGACATCGAGTTCAGCATCTCTGTCCTTGTCGACGAAAACCGTCTCTCCGGCAGAGGCCTTCACGGAATCGCCGAATGCGGTAAGCTCCGGGGCCTCGTGGATCGTCGTCCTCCCATCCTCGAGCGTCGTGATCCTGTCGATCCCTCGGCGATGCAGCTCCTGCCGTTCAATTTCGGTCAGCGTACCGCTCGAGATCACGATCTCACCGCCCACGGAGAAACGTCCGTAGATGAGTTTGGCAATGTCCGTCGTGCCGACAAAGACCTTGGCATGATCCTGCATGATATGGATCTGCGCGAAGTTGGCGATCTGCGCCTTCGTCAGATCGCTTTCAAGGCCATGGAGCATCAGCCAATTGGTTGCTCCTCCACCATCGATACTCTCAATTCCCGCCCATTGGGAAGAATTGATCGAAATCGTATCCGAGGCAGCGCTCCCCAGAATCGTCTCCACATTGACGAGCTTGCTCATCCGATGGAGGTCGAATTCGCCGCCTCCGTTCAACTGAAGAGCATCATCTCCTTTGCCGCCATCCAGCTCATCGCCGCGCCCGATGAGGCTGCTGGTCACGGCGAAGACATCCGCGTCGTCCGTGCCGATGACCGGGTCGCCTATTTCCATCAACACATAGGCAAGGTTATTGGCCGTATCCGACAAGTAGAGCTCGATGAAACTGGGCGCTTCGAATGTGGCGCCGCCAGTTGTATCCTTGAACGTCAGGGATCGGATCAACTCCTCCACTCGTTCCGAAGTCGCTTTGGCGGTGAAGTCGAATGTCAGCTCACCCGGCGTCAGTTTAGCGATGGTCGCGATCTCTTCGCCGTCCACGTAAATTTTGACGCCTTCCGCAAAGCTTCCATCCAAGGTGATCCTGCCGTTGGCAGAAAGGATCCCCATCTCAAAGCGCTGGTCAGCAAGGATCTCAAGCGCCTTCAGTGGGGCAGAGCCTAGGACGACCGCCGCACTGTGATCCCGATCCAGGAAAGCATCCTTACCCGGTGCTCTGGTTGCCGCAGCTTCAAAATCAATGCTGTTCTTGCCAAGATCGAAAACCAAGCCGGACATCGCCCTCTCCCCTTTGGTAACGTTACTCTATGTCCGAGAAGGGCCCATAGCTAGGCCGTATTCAAAAAATCTGACCATCATCTTGATAGTATTTGTTCACTCTTTGTTCTTGACAATGATCCTAAGCTTGGCTATACCCCTCCTCAGCCTGATCCACCGAGGGGCGCGCTCGCGAGGCGTCGTGATTGTGGGATCGGGCACGGTCCTGCTGTGGGTGTCGCAAGCCCGTTGACAGGAGGCCCTCCGCTGAAAGACGCGGTGTACGCCTAAAAAAGCCGTGCGCGGGGAGCCGT
>NZ_JBFRFB010000018.1:0-39290 GCF_052114605.1 Microvirga sp. 2YAF29 | reverse complement strand
CCCGCCCATCCAGGGTGCCCACCGAGAAGCTGGTGAGTGCGCCGATCAGGTCCATGTCCGGTTTCATTGTTGTTTGCCCCTTGGCCTTCGATGACCAAAGATCTACCCAATCCCACAAGCCTTGTCTGCTCTCCACCTAGAGGGTGGATAATATTACTATTTGCTCAACTTAGGTTTTTCTTCTCAAGAAGCTTGGCTTTACTTGAGTGGGAGCAAGTAATTTTCCCATGCTCCCAAAGGGAAGGGCCTCATCAGCCTTGCCGCACAAAGCCGGAAACTGGCCCTGCATTGTGTCGCAGGGCCAGGCTTGGTCGATGCATCAGGCGCGCTTGTCGGCGTTGCGCTTCTTGTCTTTCGGGAACTTGTCCTTCCTCGGACCCTTGTGGTCGCGAGGCGGCTTTCCGCTCTTCGCGCCATGCTCGTCGCGTGAGTCCTTGCGCGGGGCGAAGTCTCGCTTCTCCTTCGGCCCCTTTTCACGGAAGCCGCCTTCCGGCGCATCCTTGTTCTTGCGTGCGCCCCAGGGCTTTGCGGATGAGGGCTTGCCTGGTGAAGACTTGCCGTACGACGATTTGCCGGGCGAGGCCTTTCCGTGCGGGCCCTCAGCCGACTCGATGCGGATATCCTCGTCATTTGCCTTGCGCGCGGCTGCGGCGAATTTCGGCGCGTGGCTTTGCGCGATCTGGAACTTGGTCTCGCCGTCGAAGATCTTGATCGAGCCGACCTCCTTCTTCGTGACGTGGCCGAGACGGCAGATGATCGGCAACAGCCATCGCGGATCGGCATTGTTGCGGCGGCCCACATTCATACGGAACCACACCATGCTCTCGGAGGACTCATCCTCGCTGCGCCACTTCTCCTTGCCGCCACGCTCCCGGTCCGTCTCACGCTCGCGCTTGTCCTTGCGGTCGCGAGTCGGGCGGTCGTTGCCGGGATCGAACACTTCCTCCGGCGCCGGAAGGCGCGAGCGGTGGAAGCGGGCAAGAGCATTGGCGATGTCCTCCGCCGATTTCTCTGCGAGGAGCATGCGGGCAATGGCCAGATCTTCTTCCGTGGTTTCCTCGGTGAACATCGGGTCATGCATCAGGCGCTCGCGGTCGCGCACGCGAACCTCTTCCGCCGATGGCGGGGCGGCCCAGGTCGTGTCGATGCCTGCCATGTCGATCAGCCGCTCGGCTTTGCGGCGGCGGGTATAGGGCACCATCATCACGCATACGCCCTTGCGCCCCGCGCGGCCAGTACGGCCCGAGCGGTGCAGAAGCGTTTCGTGATCGTTGGGCAGATCCACATGGATGACGAGGCCCAGATCCGGCAGGTCGATGCCGCGCGCGGCGACGTCGGTTGCGACGCAGACGCGGGCGCGTCCATCGCGCAGCGCCTGCAGCGCGTGGCTGCGCTCGCTCTGGCTCAGCTCGCCTGAAAGCGCAACGACGGAAAAGCCGCGCTCCTGCAGGCTTGCATGGAGATGACGCACCGCTTCACGCGTATGGCAGAACACCATCGCGCCACGGCTCTCATAGAAGCGCAGCACGTTGACGGTCGCAAGCTCGATCTCGTTCGGTGCGCAGCGGATCGCGCGGTATTCGATGTCGCCGTGCGGCTGGTTCGCGACAAGCGTGTCGATGCGGTGCGCATCCCGCTGGTAACGACGCGCGAGAGCCACGATGTTCTTCGGCAGCGTCGCGGAGAACAGCAGCGTGCGGCGCTCTTCCGGCGTGGCGTCGAGGATGAATTCCAGATCCTCGCGGAAACCGAGATCGAGCATCTCGTCCGCTTCGTCGAGCACGACGACCTTCATCTTCGACGTATCGAGACGTCCACGCTCAAGGTGGTCGCGCAGGCGGCCAGGCGTTCCGACGACGATATGGCAGCCGTCTTCGAGAGCGCGTGCCTCACGGCGCACATCCATGCCGCCGACGCAGGAAACGACGCGCGCGCCGGCGGGGCCGTAGAGCCAGATCAGCTCACGGTTGACCTGCAACGCCAGCTCGCGGGTCGGCGCGATGATGAGCGCCATCGGCTCACGGGCAGGGCCAAAGCGCTCCGCATCTCCGAGGAGCGTGGATGCCATGGCAAGGCCATAGGCGACCGTCTTGCCAGAGCCGGTCTGGGCGGAGACCAGAAGATCGCGGTCCAGGGCCTCCGGGTCGAGAACGGCGGCCTGAACGGGAGTGGGATCGTTATAGCCTTTGTCGGCAAGTGCGCGCTCAAGGCTGGGATGGGATTTGGGAAAAGGCATGGAAAGTGGCTGAACCGGTTTGAGAGCCTACCAGGGCTCCGAGAATAATGATCAGCCAGAGGTGGTGCTTTCGTCTATTTCGTCGATCGACACCAGGAACACGACATCTATGTTGATGCCGTCAGAGTCTTCGTCGTTTTCGACATCGTCCTCGTCCTCTTCGTCCAGAACCTCATAGAACGCATCGATTTCGTCCCCCGATGCGGGTCTGGTTGTCAAGGCAGCTGAGCCGTCCCACAGGAAGCGGCCCCCGCTCTTAAACGACTTCAGGTCATCTTTAAAGCTCTCGCTCAAAAAGAGTTCTTGGGCTTGGCCTTCTTCCGCGTTGGTCACGGCAACGGCGTTGCCGGCAATCTCCAAGGTCACCATGGGAGCTCCTTCGTCGCTTCGCTTCGAAGAGTAACGCCCAACTGAGCAATTCGATCAACCGGTAAAACGCGCCGGAACCGCTAGAACATATAGTGCAGGGCCTCTCCGGCGGCCTTGAGCGACGGCAGGTAGCGTGTTCCCATCTCCCCCAGGGGCACGCGCGCGGCCTGGGCGCTGATGTTCAGGGCAATGGTCACCTGGCCATTTCTCTGGATGAGGGGGACGGCAATGGAGCGGAGGCCAAGCTCCAGCTCCTCGTCGACGATGGCATAGCCTTGTGCCCGGGTGGCCTGCAGGACTTCGCGCAGCTTGGCCTTGCTGGTGATGGTCTTGGGCGTGCGGGCCTCCAGGCGAGCGCGCTCCAGATAGGCCTCCACCACCTCATCAGGCTGATAGGCCAGGATCGCGCGGCCCAAAGAGGTGCAATGGGCCGGAAGCCGGCTGCCGACGCCTAAGCCGATCGACATGATGCGGCGGGTGGCCGAGCGGGCGATATAGACGATGTCGTCCCCGTCCATCATGGCGGCCGAGCTTGACTCGCCCGTCTCCTCCGAGATCCGCTCCAGGCTGGGCTGAAGGCGCGAGGAGAGGGAGGTGGAGGACAGGAAGGCATAGCCCAAGCGCAGGATGCGCGGGCTCAGTGAGAAGTAGCGGCCGTCGAAATCCGCATAGTTCAGCTTGGTCAGCGTGCGCAGGTAGCGCCGGGCCGCCGCCCGCGTGATTCCGGTGATCTTCGCCACGTCGGAGAGGGTCAGGCGCTGACGGCTCGCGTCGAAAGCCTCGATGACGAGCAAGCCCTTTTCGAGGCTGGCCACGAAATCCCTGTCGCCGCTCTGCTCCTCGATCTCGACATCCTGCATGTTCCACCTCCAAAGTGAGAGGGCGCTGGACTTTGGTAGCCTTGACACCGCATGCTCAAATCGTACTTCATGTGCGGTATGGTTTTCAATGTGCGCAATGCGCACAAAAACATAGACCATAGGATGATGAACACGCGGTCCGTAACAAAGAGGCCGAGCGGCTCAAAGAGGGAAGGAAACGAGGAATGACAGCAGGACGGAAAATTCTGGGCGCCGCTCTCGGCACTCTCTTGATGAGTTCGGTCGCGGCCTATGCCGACACCGTCAAGGTCGGCATTATCGGTCCGTTCTCCGGGCCCTTCGCTCTCCAGGGCAAAAACTTCCAGGCCGGCGTCGAGGCCTACATGGCGCTCAACGGCAAGTCCGTGAAAGGCCACGACATCGAGGTGATCTACCGCGATCTTCCCGCCGCCAACCCCGCGCAGTCCCGTGCTCTCGCGCAGGAACTCGTCGTGAAGGAGAAGGTGCAGTATCTCGGCGGCGTCTATTTCACGCCGGATGCCATGGCGATCACGCCGCTGCTCGCTCAGGCTAATACGCCGCTCGTCATCTTCAATGCGGCGACATCCGCCATCATGAACACCTCGCCGCTTGTGGTGCGCACATCCTTCACTACCGCGCAGACGACGACGCCTCTCGGCAAGGTCGCCGTCGATGAGGGCGTGAAGAAAGCCATCACCATCGTCAGTGATTACGGCCCTGGAATCGACGCGGAAAACGCTTTCAAGAAGGCCTTCGAGGCCGCAGGCGGGCAGGTGGTGGAATCCATCCGCATGCCGATGAACACCAACGATTTCAGCCCGATCATGCAGCGCGTGCGCGATTCCGGTGCGGCGGGCCTCTTCGCCTTCCTTCCCTCCGGCCCGCCGACGCTCGGCTTTGCAAAGGCCTATAACGACACAGGGCTCAAGAAAGCGGGTATCAAGTTCTATGCGCCGGGTGATCTCACCCAGGAATCCGATCTGCCTGCACTCGGCGATGCGGCGGAAGGCTTGAAGACCAGCTTCCATTATGCGGTGTCGCACGACAGTCCGGAGAACAAGAAGTTTGTCGAGGCTGCCACCAAGGCCATCGGCTCGGCGGAGCAGCTCTCGTTCCCGTCCGTCGGTGCCTATGATGGCATGCATGTCATCTACAAGATGATCGAAGCCACCGACGGCAAGCAGGATGCCCAAAAGGCGGTGGACGCCGTGAAAGGCCTGTCCTGGACGAGCCCGCGCGGGCCTGTGCGCATCGAGCCCGATACACGCCACATCACGCAGAACATCTATCTGCGCGAGGTCGCGAAGGGTGCTGACAGCAAGTCGATCAACAAGGAAATCCAGACCTTCGAAAACCAGAAGGATCCGGGCCTCGCTACGCAGTAAGGCCGCGCTCAACTAAGCTCGTAAGGCGCGGTCGATTGGGACCGCGCCTTACGCCTCCGCTTTATGAACCCAAGGCGCCTGGACCATTTCGATGCAGACCGTTCTCAGCATTGCCATCGACGCCTTCGCCTACGGCATGGTGCTGTTCATCATCTGCATCGGCCTGTCTCTCACCATGGGCCTGATGCGCGTGGTCAACCTGGCGCACGGCGCCTTCGCGATGATCGCGGGCTATATCGCATCCTATGCGGGGCGCGATCTCGGTTTGGGTTATGCGGTTGCGATCTTTCTCGCGATCATCGGCACGGTCATCATCTCCATTCCGCTGGAGCGATTCCTCTACCGCCGCATCTATGGCAGTCCTGAGCTGACACAGGTCCTGATGACCATCGGCATCACCTTCTGCATCATCGGCATCACCAACTATTTCTTCGGCCCCACGCTCAAGACCATTCCGCTGCCCGCCAGCCTCGCGCAGCCGGTGGATGTAGGCTTCCGCACCATCGCGGCGCACCGCCTTTTCGTCATCGCCTGCGGCGTCGTGGTGGCGGGAGGGCTCTGGTATCTCATCGAAAGAACGAGCTTCGGCATCAAATTGCGGGCGACCGTGGACAACGCAGCCATGAGCGATGCGCTCGGCGTGCGCACGCAGGTGGTCTATGCGGTCAGCTTCGCCATCGCCATCGGCCTTGCGGCGCTCGGCGGCGTGGTCGGTGCGGAATTCCTGCCCATCGAGCCCTATTACGCCCTGCGCTACATGGTGACATTTCTCGTCGTCGTGTCTGTCGGCGGCGCGGGATCCATTCCCGGCGCCGTCATCTCCTGCCTTCTGCTGGGCGCGGTGGACACGACGGGGCGTTATCTCATGCCTGAATTTGGCAACTTCTTCTTCTACGCTGCCGTCATCGCCATCGTCTGCGTCTTCCCGCGCGGCTTCTTCGGAAGGGCTCAGTAATGCAGCTGATGGCTCAGACCGAACGATTGGCTACCGCCCGATCCACTAGCCACCGCTGGATGCGCGATGCCATTGGCCTTGTCGCCATCCTCGGGGCGGGTGCTGTTGGCTACTGGCTCTTCCCCGACAACCTTGCCCTGCTCACACGCATCATCGCCATCGCTCTGCTGGTCCTGTCGCTGGATCTCATCGTCGGCTATTGCGGCGTCGCGTCGCTCGGCCAGGCATCCCTCTTCGGTGCGGGCGCCTATGCAGCGGGCATCGCCTGCGTCAACGGCGTGACAGAGCCGATGACGCTCATCGCCATCGGCGCATTGGCCGGCGCGGTGGCGGGTCTGCTCATGGGCACAATCATGCTGCGCGCGCACGGCCTCGCGCAGCTCGTACTGTCCATCGCCATCGTTCAGCTCTTCCATGAGGCAGCCAACAAGGCTTCCGCCTATACCGGTGGCAGTGACGGCTTGGCCGGTCTCATGGTCAACCCGCTCTTCGGCATGTTCGAATTCGACCTTTGGGGGAAGACCGCCTATCTCTTCGGTCTCGCTCTGCTCGTCATCGTTTTCGTCATTCTCAAATTCGTCGTTACCTCGCCCTTCGGCATGCTGTGCCGCGGCATCAAGGAAGACCCGATCCGCATCCGCTCCATGGGCGCCTTCGTGTCCCCGGTGCTGCTGAAGATGTTCGTCATCTCCGGCGCGGTGGCGGGCATGGGCGGTGCGCTCGCCGCCATCTCCACACAGGTTGTCGGCCTCGACAGCGTCAGCTTCGAGCTGTCCGCGAATGCTCTGGTGATGCTGGTGCTCGGCGGTCTCGGCACGCTCTATGGCGCCCTGATCGGCACCGTGATCTTCATGGGCTTCGAGCATTGGATCTCCGCCATCAACCCGTTCCACTGGATGACGATGGTCGGCGCACTGCTCATCGCCGTCGTGCTGGCCGCGCCCGGTGGCTTGAGCGGTCTCGTCGAAAAGCTGTCCGGGATGAAGGGAGGCAAGCGATGAGCGATCTCTTCCGCGTCGAGGGACTGTCCAGATCGTTCGGCGGCCTCGCCGTCAGCCGCGACATTTCCCTGTCGCTTCCGGCAGGCGAGCGCCTTGCGCTCATCGGGCCGAATGGTGCCGGCAAGACCACCTTCGTTAATCTCGTGACAGGCCAGCTGAAGCCCAGCGCCGGGCGCGTCATCCTCAATGGCGAGGATGTAACGGGCCTTGGTGCCGTGCGGCGCGTCAGAAAAGGTCTGGTGCGCACCTTTCAGGTGACGCGCCTGTTCTCCGATATGACGCCGGAAGAACATGTGACCCTCACCGTCCTCCAGCGCGAGGGCAAGGCCACGCGCATTCTCGGCCGCTTCGTCGGCAATGCCGATGTCGCCGACGAGGTCGAGGGCATTCTCGGAACGCTCGGCTTGCTCGATGTGGCGCGGCGCAAGGTGCGCGAGATCGCCTATGGCCAGCAGCGCCTGCTCGAAATCGCCATCGCTCTCGCCCTCAGACCGAAGGTTCTGCTGCTCGACGAGCCGGCGGCGGGCGTGCCATCCGCCGACACGCCGCGCATCGAGCAGGCTTTGGAGCGTCTGCCGCCGAGCCTCGCCGTGCTGATGATCGAGCACGACATGGATCTCGTGTTCCGCTTCGCCAAGCGCGTGGTGGTACTCGCAGCAGGTGAGATCATCTTCGAGGGACTTCCGTCCGAAGTCGCGGCCAATCCAAAGGTGCGCGAGGCCTATCTTGGGAATTATGCCAATGTCCGCAGCGTCGCTTGAAGTCCGCAACCTCAGCGCCGGCTACGGCCCGACGCTCGTGCTGGAGGATGTCTCGTTCTCTGTGCCGTCCGGTGCACGCCTGTCGATCCTCGGCCGCAACGGCATGGGCAAGACGACATTGCTCTCAAGTCTCATGGGCATGAACAAGCGCTACGGCGGTGAGATCCTTGTCAGTGGCACGGATGTCGCCACGCTCAAGAGTTCGGAGCGCGCCCGCCGGGGTATTGGCCTCGTGCCGCAGACGCGCGACATCTTCCGCTCGCTCACGGTCGAGGAAAACCTGATCGTTGGCATCAAGGATCGCCCGCGCAGCGTCATTCAGGAAGCCTACGACATGTTTCCGCGCCTGCATGAGCGGCGGAACAATCTCGGCTGGCAGCTCTCGGGCGGCGAGCAGCAGATGCTCTCCACCGCGCGCACCATTTTAGGAAAGCCGTCCGTGCTGCTGCTCGATGAGCCGCTTGAGGGATTGGCGCCAGTGATCTGCGAGGAACTGATGGCTGCTTTGACGCGGCTCGCCTCCAGCGGGAAGATGACCATCCTGCTCGTGGAGCAGCGATTGGAAAGCGCCCTCGATTTCGCGGAAACGGTTCTGATCCTGGAGCGCGGGCGCATCGTCTGGCAGGGGGCGAGCGAGGAGTTGCGATCCGATCAGAACCTGATCGAGCATTACATCGGCGTCGGCTCGCTGCATTGAGGATATGGGATGGCATTCGTTCGCGCCAACGGAATCGTTCTTCATTATCAGGTGCTGGGCCAGCCCTATGCACCCGCGCTCGTCTTCATCAATTCGCTGGGCAGCGATCTTCGCATTTGGCAGGAGATCGTGCCCGCCTTCACCGACCGCTACCGGGTCGTCCTCTACGATGAGCGCGGCCACGGCCTCTCCGATGCGCCGCCCGCGCCCTACACGATGGACGAGCACACGGACGATCTTTTCGCTCTGCTCGATCATCTGAAAATCGAGTCCGCCGCGCTCGTCGGCCTCTCCGTCGGCGGCATGATCGCGCAACGCGCCGCCGTCTGGGCGCCGCAGCGGGTGAGGGCGCTCGTACTCTGCTGCACGGCCGCGAAGATAGGCACGCCGCAGTCATGGGCGGAACGGATCGACGCAGTGGAGCAGGGCGGCGTCGAAAGTGTCGTCGAAGCTGTTCTGCAACGCTGGTTTACGCCGGCCTTTCGCGAAAGCCGAGCCGATGAATGCGCGGGCTGGCGCAACATGCTCGCGCACACACCCGCTCACGGTTATGCCGGAACATGTGCCGCCATCCGCGATGCGGACCTCACGGCGGATGCGGGCCGTATTGCAGTTCCCACCCTCTGCGTCGCGGGCGATCAAGATGGATCGACGCCCGCCGATGTGGTGCAGGGCACAGCCAATCTCATTCCCGGCGCTCGCTTTGCTCTCATCGAGGGAGCAGGGCATATTCCATGCGTCGAGCAACCTACCATTCTGTCGGGATTGATCGCAAACCATCTTCGGGAGGCCGGAATTGTCTGAGAGTGAACGCTATAAGACCGGCATGGCTGTGCGCCGTCAGGTGCTGGGCGATGCGCATGTGGATCGCGCGAGCGCGCAGATGACGGAGTTCGACTCCGACTTCCAGACCTTCATCACCGAAGGCGCCTGGGGCTCCGTGTGGTCGCGCCCGAATTTCACCAAGCGCGAGCGCTCCATCGTGACCTTGGCGCTGCTGGCGGCTTTGGGACAGGACGAGGAAGTGGCCATGCATGTGCGCGCCACGCGCAACACCGGCGCCACGAAAGAGGACATTCGCGAAGCGCTGCTGCACGTGGCAGTCTATGCAGGCGTGCCTGCGGCTAACCATGCCTTCAAGATCGTCAAGAAGACGTTCCAGGAAATGGAACAGGCAGAGACTGAGAAGTAACGGCGCGGGAGGGAAGATATGTCGGACCAGGGACCATTCTACCAGCGGGATCGAAGCTGGCATCCTGCCGCGCTGACGCCGGAGTACAAGACGTCGATCCTGCGCTCGCCGCAATATCCGCTGCTGTCGCTCGACAACACGATTTCGGAAATGACCGGCCCGCGCTTCGGTCACGATAGGATCGGCCCGCTCGACAACGATCTCATCCGCAACTTCGCCAAGACGGGCGATCCCATCGGCCAGCGCATCATCGTCTATGGCCGCGTGCTGGACGAGAATGCCCGCCCGGTGCCGGGGGCTCTCGTGGAGTTCTGGCAGGCCAATGCGGGCGGGCGCTATCGCCACAAGAAAGAAACCTATCTCGCCGCCATCGATCCGAATTTCGGCGGCTGCGGGCGCACGATCACCAATGACGAGGGGCGCTATTGGTTCCGCACCATCAAGCCGGGGGCCTATCCTTGGCCGAACGGCGTCAACGACTGGCGGCCCGCGCATATCCATTTCTCGATCTTCGGCCATGCCTTCGCGCAGCGCCTCATCACGCAGATGTATTTCGAGGGCGATCCGATGATCTGGCAATGCCCCATCGTCTCGACAATTCCCGACAAGGCCGGTGTGGAGCAACTGATCGCAGCGCTCGACCGCCACAACACGCTGCCGATGGATGCCATGGCCTACAAGTTCGACATCGTCCTACGCGGCCGCCGTTCGACCATGTTCGAGAACCGGATGGAGGGGAACTGATGGTTCAGAAGCTCACCACATTGAAGGAGTCTCCCTCGCAGACAGCGGGGCCTTACGTCCATATCGGCGCGACACCCAACTGGGTCGAAATCACCGGCGTATGGGAGGAGGATCTGGGCCTCGTTCTCGTCGGGCCTAAGACCAAGGGCGAGCGCATCATCGTGAAGGGCCGCGTGTTCGACGGGAGCGGCACACCGCTGAAGGACGCGCTGATCGAGATCTGGCAGGCGGATGCCGACGGGCTCTACAACAGCCCGGAAGAGAAGCGCGGCCAGGCCGATCCGAACTTCGTCGGCTGGGGCCGCCAGCCAACGGACGGCACCACGGGCGAATATCGCTTCGAGACGATCAAGCCGGGCCGCGTTCCATACAAGGATGACCGCCTCATGGCGCCGCACATCACGTTCTGGATCGTGGCGCGCGGCATCAATATCGGCCTGCATACGCGCCTGTATTTCGGCGACGAGGAAGCGGCAAATGCGGAATGCCCGGTGCTCGCGCGCATCGAGCATAAAATCCGCGTGCCGACGCTGATCGCGAGCCGAAGCGTCGAGAATGGAATGCCTACCTACACCTTCGACATCCACTTGCAGGGTGAGAAGGAAACCGTGTTCTTCGATATCTGATTGCTGACATCATGGCCAAGTTCAAAAGCCTGTCCGAGGCTGTTTCGGAAAACCTTCGCGATGGCGATACGGTCGCCTTCGAGGGATTTACCCATCTCATCCCCCATGCCGCAGCCCATGAGGCAATCCGGCAGGGCCGCAAGGACCTGACGCTGATCCGCATGACGCCGGACATCATCTATGACCAGATGATCGGCATGGGGCTCGCGAAGAAGGTCGTCTTCTCCTATGCGGGCAATCCGGGCGTGGGATTGCTTCGCCGCATGCGCGATGCCATCGAAAATGGATGGCCGCGCAGCATCGAGACCGTCGAGCACAGCCATGCCGCCATGGCGAACGCCTATGAGGCCGGCGCCGCAGGGCTCCCCTGCGCGGTTTTCCGTGGCTATCGCGGTGCGGGGTTGAAAGAGGTGAACCCGGATATCAGGAGCATCACTTGTCCCTATACCGGCGAGGAACTTGCCACCGTGCCTGCGCATCGGCCCGATGTCGCTTTCGTCCACGCACAGAAGGCTAGCAAGCGCGGCGATGTGCTGGTCGAAGGTATCATCGGCGTGCAGAAAGAGGCGGTGCTTGCCGCCAAGCGCGCGGTGGTGACGGTGGAGGAGATCGTGGAGGATTTCGACGATCTGCATCCCAATCTCTGCGTGCTGCCGCATTGGACGATTACCGCCATCGCCCATGTGCCAGGCGGCGCGCATCCGTCCTACACCCATGGCTATTACGACCGCGACAACGCGGCCTATCTCGAATGGGACAAGGTGTCGGCGGACCGGGAACTGTTCACGGCCTGGATGCAGAAGAACGTGATTGAAGCAGCTCCAGAGGCTTTTGCCGAGCGCGTGAAGGGATTGTGATCATGCCGGATTTCACCCCCAACGAGATGATGACCATCGCCGCCGCCCGCGCGCTGTCGAATGACGACGTGTGCTTCGTCGGCATCGGGGCGCCGTCCGCCGCCTGCAACGTGGCGCGGCTCACCCATGCGCCAGGCATCACGCTGATCTACGAGAGCGGCACCATCGGCACCGCGCCGGAGGTTCTGCCTCTCTCTATTGGTGATGGCGAACTCTGCGAGACCGCGCTCACCACCGTGTCGGTGCCGGAAATGTTCCGTTACTGGCTGCAGGGTGGGCGCATTTCCATCGGCTTCCTGGGGGCTGCCCAGCTCGACCGGTTCGGCAACATCAACACCACGGTGATCGGCGATTACCACAAGCCCAAAGTGCGCCTGCCGGGCGGCGGCGGCGCGCCGGAAATCGCGACCTCCTGCCAGGAGGTTTTCATCACCATGAAGCAGGCGACTCGCGGCATGGTGGAGAAGATCGATTTCTACACCTCCTTCGGTCACGGCGAGGGCGGCGATCATCGTAAGCGCCTCGGCATCACGACCAAGGGGCCGACTTTGCTGATTACGGATCTGGCCCTATGGAAGCCTGATCCGGAGACGAAGGAATTCACCGTGGTGTCGCTGCATCCGGGCGTCACCCGCGAGCAGGTTCAAGAAACCTGCGGCTGGAAGGTGAGATTTTCCGATCAGCTTGAAGAAACACCTCCGCCGACCGAGCTCGAACTCGGCACGCTGCGCGACTTGCAGGCCAGGACCGAGCGCGCGCACGGCGGCAAGAAGGGAAATTGAAATGTCTGAGGCCTTTATCTGCGCTTATGTCCGCACACCCATCGGCCGCTATGGCGGATCGCTCTCGAGCGTTCGCACGGACGATCTCGCGGCGGTTCCGTTGAAAGCCCTCATGGAGCGCCATGCGGGGATCGATTTTGAGGCTGTCGATGACGTCATCTATGGCTGTGCCAATCAGGCGGGCGAGGACAACCGCAACGTCGCGCGCATGGCCGTGCTGCTGGCGGGCCTGCCCGGTTCCATTCCCGGCACCACCATGAACCGTCTTTGCGGCTCGGGCATGGATGCCGTCATCGCTGCCGCCCGCGCCATCAAGGCGGGAGAGGCTGAGCTCATGATCGCGGGCGGCGTCGAATCCATGTCGCGCGCGCCCTTCGTCATGCCGAAGGCGGACACGGCTTTTTCCCGTAATGCCGAGATCTTCGATACCACCATCGGCTGGCGTTTCATCAATCCTTTGATGAAGAGCCAATATGGCGTCGATTCCATGCCCGAGACGGGCGAGAACGTGGCGGCGGATTTCAACGTCTCCCGTGCCGATCAGGATGCATTCTCCGTTCGCTCTCAGCAGAAAGCCGGAGCAGCCCAGGAGCGCGGTCGCTTTGCGCAGGAAATCGTTCCCGTGACGATCCCGAAGCGCAAGGGCGATCCTGTCGTCGTGGATCGCGATGAGCATCCGCGCGCCGATACCACGCTGGAGCAATTGGCGAAGCTCTCCACGCCGTTTCGCAAGGACGGCACGGTGACGGCAGGCAATGCATCCGGCGTCAACGATGGTGCGGCAGCTCTCATCGTCGCGTCGGAAGCCGCCATGCGCAAATACGGTCTGGAGCCTATTGCCCGCGTCGTCGGCGGTGCGGCTGCGGGCGTACCTCCGCGCATCATGGGCATCGGGCCCGCGCCTTCCACCAAAAAGCTTTGCGCGCGTCTCGGACTGAAGCCTGCCGATTTCGATATCGTCGAGCTCAACGAAGCTTTCGCCAGCCAGGGCATCGCGGTTTTGCGCGAACTGGGCATTCCGGAAGATGCGCCTTACGTGAACCCCAATGGCGGCGCGATTGCGCTCGGCCATCCGCTCGGCATGTCGGGCGCTCGCATCACCGGTACGGCGGTGCTGGAGTTGAAGCTGACGGGCAAGAGACGTGCGCTCGCCACCATGTGCGTCGGTGTCGGGCAGGGCATTTCCATCGCTCTCGAAGCTGTTTGAGGCAACGTAGATGTACCCACATCCCTTGCTCAATACTCTTACCGGCGACGAGGAGGTGGGTGCCTTGTTCTCGAACGAGGCCGAGCTTGCCGCCATGCTGCGCGTCGAGGCGGCATTGGCGGATGCGCAAGCGGAGATCGGCCTGATCGATAAGGCCGCCGCCGAACGGATTGTCGAGACATGCGGCAGCTTCAAGCCGGATTGGCCTATGCTTGCGGAGGGTTTGGCGCAGGATGGCGTGGTCGTTCCGCAATTCGTCAAGCAATTGCGCGCCGCTGTCGGCGAACCTCATGGCAAGGCGGTTCACCTCGGCGCCACCAGCCAGGACATCATCGACACGGCGCTCGTCCTGCGCGTGAAATCGGTGATCGAGATTATCGGGCAGCGTATCGACCGGCTGATCGAGATGCTTCATGCACTCAAGAGACGCGACGGCTCGGTGCCTCTGATGGCGCATACGCGGATGCAGCAGGCGCTGCCTTTCACGGCCTCCGACAAAATCGACACGTGGCTGCAACCGCTGGAGCGACACGGCGAAGCACTACAGTCTCTCGCGCCCCGCTTGCTCGTTCTTCAGCTCGGCGGCCCGATTGGCACGCGCGGCGAACTCAAAGGCCGTGGCGATGCAGTGGCCGACGCCATGGCGGAGAAGCTTGACCTCGGCTATGCGCCTTCCTGGCATTCGCAGCGTGATCGCATCGGCGAGTTCGCATCCTTTCTTTCGCTCCTCACCGGGACACTCGGCAAGATCGGTCAGGATGTCGCGCTGATGGCGCAGAATGAGGTGGCCGAGGTGCGGCTTGCGAGTGGTGGCGGTTCATCCGCCATGCCGCATAAGTCGAATCCTGTTACGGCCGAAGTGCTCGTCACGCTCGCGCGCTTCAATGCCGGATTGCTCGGCACGCTGCATCAGGCGCTCGTGCATGAGAACGAGAGATCGGGCGCGGCATGGACTTTGGAATGGCTCGTGCTGCCGCAGATGGTGGTGTCCACCGCTGCGGGGCTCAACAAGGCGCAGACGTTGCTGGGTCAGATGAGCTTTGCTTCTGCTGGAACTGCTAAATGAGAGGTTCGGGAATGCGCACCAAGGTGGCCATCATCGGCGCCGGTCCGGCGGGACTTCTGCTGGGACGCCTTCTGGAGCGCCAGGGTATCGACACCGTCATCATCGAGCGCCGCAGTCCCGATTATGTGCTCGGCCGCATCCGCGCCGGCGTGCTGGAGCAGGGCACCGTCGAGCTTCTGGAAAAAGCGGACGTGAGCGAACGCATGCATGCGGAGGGGCTTGTCCACGATGGCATCGAGCTGTGTTTCGACGGCGACAAGCATCGGATCAACTTCCGCGAGCTGATCGGCCGGACGGTGATGGTCTATGGCCAGACCGAGGTGACCCGGGATCTCATGCACGCCCGCGAGGTCTCCGGCGCGCAGACGATTTATGAGGCGGAGGATGTCTCGCTTCATGATTTCGATAGCGACAGCCCCAAGGTGCGTTTCGTCAAGGACGGCGTTGCGCAGGAGATTGCCTGCGACTTCATCGCGGGCTGCGACGGCTATCACGGCGTGTCCCGCTCCAGTGTTCCTGATGGTGCACTGAAGACCTTCGAGCGGGTCTATCCCTTCGGCTGGCTCGGCATTCTCGTGGACAGGCCGCCTGTGGCGGAAGAACTGATCTACGCCCATCACGAGCGCGGCTTCGCGCTCTGCTCCATGCGCTCGCCGACACGCAGCCGTTACTATGTTCAGGTCTCGGCGGACGAAAAGGTAGAGGATTGGTCCGATGAGAGGTTCTGGGACGAGCTGCGGCGCAGGGTGGACCAAGAGACTGCCGATCATCTGGTCATCGGCCCGTCCATCGAGAAATCCATTGCCCCTTTAAGAAGCTTCGTGGCCGAGCCCCTGCGGTTCGGGCGCCTGTTCCTGGCGGGCGATGCGGCGCATATCGTGCCGCCCACCGGCGCCAAGGGCCTGAATCTGGCCGCCAGCGATGTGGGTTGCTTGGCCGAGGCTTTGGTCGAGTATTACGGAGAGAAGTCCTCCGCCGGGATTGACCATTATTCCCAGAGGGTGCTCGGGCGGGTTTGGAAGGCGGAGCGGTTCTCCTGGTGGATGACCTCGATCCTCCATACTTTCCCGGACACCGATACCTTCGCCCGACGCCTCCAGCGGGCTGAGTTCGACTATCTGGTCAGTTCCGATGCGGCAGCCCGGTCACTGGCTGAAAACTATACGGGGCTTCCGTTTTAGGCCGGAATGGCCCCCTGAAACATTGTGAAAACCTGTTAAGACCAGTATGGACAGAAGGCGACCAATATGAGACCAGTTAGGGCGTGAACCCGACTGGCCTTACACCCCGCTTTCAATCGCTGTTCCAGGAATCGGCACCCGGCTCTCGCATCAACGAAGACGGGTCGGGCCATCATGGCCGCTTTGCCTGGATCATCGACGGGGCGACGGGCCTCTCTGCTGAGCCGATGACGCCGGGAGCCACCGATGCCGCCTGGCTCGCCGGGCAGATGGGGGCGAAGCTCGCCGAACTGACGGGCCGGGACGGGGAGGTCGATGGCCTCCTGAGAGACCTCGACGCTGCCCTCCAGGGCACCTTCGGCGATGCCACGGCCCATATCGAAACCATTCACGACAATCATGCGCCTTCCTCGTGCCTCGGCCTCGTCGCCTTGAGGCATGGCGAGGGCGGGCTCGTTCTGGAAGGCTCCTTCCTGGGTGATGTGGTCGCCCTGGTGCCTTCGGAGAGGGGCGTTGTCCGCTGGACCGATGAGCGGCTCGCGCCTCTGGAGCAGAAGACGCTGGCACTCCTTGGCACCCAGGTGCGCGAACCCGGTCATATTCCGGAGGCCGTCTGGGCGCAGATCCGTGAAAACCGTGGAATGCTCAACCGGCCCGACGGCTATTGGGTGGTGAGCCCGCGCCGTCCCTGGGCCGGGCAGGAGCTGCGTTTCGAGGCGCGCATCGAAGCCGGACAGCCGGTCGTGCTCGCCACCGACGGCTTCATGCGGCTCGTCGATGTTTTCGAAAAATATTCCGACGCGACGCTCCATGCCGCACTCGCTGCGGGCAGGGGAGCGGCGCTCATGCAGGAGTTGCGGGAGCTGGAGCGGGGCGACCTCATGGCAGGCGCTTATCCTCGTGTTAAAACGCACGATGACGCGACGGTGCTCGTGATCGCAGCCGAGGCATCCGGCTAAAAGGAATTCCGCAAGGTGCGCTCAAAACAGCGGCCCTGCGGTGGGAGGAATAGGACTTCAACAATGAGGGAACTCACAATGAAACTGACCAGACGCATTGTAATGGGCGCTGCCGCCGGCAGCCTGCTGCTTTCGGGCACGACCGCCATGGCCCAGCAGACCGAGCTGACCTTCTGGAGCTGGCGCCAGGAAGACCGCGCCTTCTACCAGGATGCGATCAAGAAGTTCCAGGCGACGGAGCCGAACATCTCGATCAAGTTCGAGACCTACGCGCCCGAGAACTACCAGACCATTCTCTCGACCGCGCTCGCCGCCGGCCGTGGCCCGGACGTGATCCAGGTTCGCGCCTACGGCAACCTCGAGACCATCGCGACCCCCGGCTATCTGCTCGCGCTCGACAAGACCAATGTGCCGGAGCTGGCGAACTTCCCGGAAGCTGCTCTCGCCGCCGAGACGCTGCGCTCCGACGGCAAGGTCTATGCGGTGCCTTTCGCCATGCAGACCCAGCTTGTGGTCTACAACAAGAAGATCTTCAAGGATAACGGCCTGACCCCGCCGAAGACCTGGGACGAGCTGATGACGCTGGCCCAGGCGCTGAAGGCCAAGAACATCACGCCGTTCGGAAACGGCACGGCCACCGCCTGGCAGAACGAGACCATCGTCGGCGGTCTGCTTTCCTCGATGCTGACCAAGCAGTTCGAGGAAGACATCATCTCCGGCAAGGCGAACTTCACCGATCCGCGCTTCGTCAGCGCGCTCGCCAAGCTGAAGGATGTGAGCCAGTACTTCTCGCCGAACTTCACCGGCGTCGATTACCCGTCCTCGCAGCAGTTCTTCGTGGCTGGCCGCGCGGCCATGTTCGCAGGTGGCTCCTATGAGGTCGCCAACTTCAAGAACCAGAACCCCACGCTCGATCTCGGCGTGTTCCCGGCTCCGGTCCTGAAGTCGGGCGATCAGGCGCTCATCGCCACCTATTACGACGGCGGCTATGCCGTGAACGCGAAGTCCGAGAAGAAGGACGCCGCGCTCAAGTTCGTGCGCTTCCTCGCGACGCCTGAATACGGCACGTCCTTCACCAACACGCTAAAGAACCTGTCGCCGATCAAGGGCATCAAGATCGAGGACGCGGTCACGCAGGATGTGGCGAAGCTCACGGAGAACTCCATGTCCTACCTGATGCTCGTGCGCTTCCGCTATCAGGAGCCGAGCGGCTCAGTGCTGCTGCAGTCGAACGTGCAGAAAATGCTCGCCGGTCAGCAGACGCCTGAGCAGGCCGCTGCCGAGATCAACAAGGGCATCGCGACCTACTACAAGCCGTTCCAGAAGTAAGTTCTTCAAACGTGAAGCCGGCGGGTGAATGCCCGCCGCCTTTTCCTGAAAGATCCCTCCATGCCCGTCTCGCCCAAACAGGCCCGCACGCTGAAGCATCGCAGCTGGGTGGCGTTTCTCGTCGTCCCGCCCATCGTCTTCATGTCGCTGTTCGTGATCTATCCGATCCTCTCGGCCTTCGCTTACGCCTTCTATGAATGGCGCGGATTGGCGCGTGGCGAGTTCGTGGGCCTTGCCAATTTCAAGGAAGTGCTGTTCGGCGCCACCATGGCGCCTACCGTGTGGAACGCCTTCCTGCACAATGTCTATGCGCTCATCGCGCTCATGATCATCCAGAACGGCGGCGGGTTTCTCCTCGCCTGGTTGCTCTACAAGGAGCCCTTCGGCTTCCGCTTCCACCGCATCGCGGTGTTCGTACCGGTAGTGCTCTCCACGATCATCGTCGGCTTCCTCTGGAAGCTGTTCCTGAACCCGAATTTCGGCATCATCAATCAGGCGCTCTACACGCTCGGCCTCGATTCCCTGGCCAAGCCCTGGTTAGGGGATTCATCGACCGCGCTCGGCGCGCTCATCCTCGCCAATGCTTGGCACTTCGTCGGTTTCCCGGCGCTCGTCTATCTCGCGGGCATGCAGCGCATCCCGTCCGAGATTATCGAGGCGGCGCGGCTCGACGGCACGAGCGAGTGGCAACTTCTCAAGAATATCGTGTGGCCGCTGGTGGCGCCGAGCACGACCATTCTCTTCACGCTCCTCTTCATCGGCGCGTTCAACTGGTTCGAAATTCCGTATGTGATGGTCGGCCTCGACGGTTCGCCCTTCGGCACGACCGACGTGCTGGGCCTCGTGTTCTACCGCACGGCCTTCGGCAACCAGAGCGCCAGCATCCAGAATTTCGGTTTGGGCTCGGCTCTTGCCACGCTCATCTTCCTGTTCATCGTCGTCTTCGCGTCCATGCTCACCCTGTGGCTGCGCCGTCGGGAGATTCAGTTTTGATCGCCAAGGCCATATCCCCCTCGTCGCGCGAGCCGATTTCCTTTGCGCTCCTCGCGCAGGTCATCCTGATCGCCAATTCCTTCATCATGCTCTACCCGGTCGTGGTGATGGTGCTCTCCGCCTTCAAGACAACAGGCGAGATATTCGAGCATCCCTTCGCGCTGCCCGATTTCACGCAGGTCGGAAACTTCACGAAAGTGCTCGGCGAAACGGCGATGCCGACCTACTTCATGAACTCGATCATCGTGACGGGCGTGTCGATCCTGCTGATCCTCGTGCTCGGCACCATGGCGGGTTACGCCGTGGCGCGCTACGAGTCGCGCACCAACACCTTCATCCTGCTGTTCTTCCTCGCGGGCCTCATGCTGCCGTTGAAGCTCGCGGTCATTCCGCTCTTCATCCTGCTGCGCGATCTGGGGCTCCTCGACAGCCGCTGGAGCCTCATCGTCACCTACACGGCCATCGGCCTGCCATCGGCAGTGTTCATCATGGCGGGCTTCCTGCGCTCGCTGCCCGCGGAGCTTGAGGATGCAGCGCGTATCGACGGTGCATCCGAGCCCCGCATCATGTGGTCCGTCATGCTGCCGCTCGCGCGTCCGCCCATGGCGATTGCGGCAATCCAGAACGCGGTGCCGATCTGGAACGACTTCTTCTTCCCGCTCGTGTTCATCCAAACCGACGCCTATAAGACCCTGCCGCAGGGCCTCACCACCTTCATGGGCGAGTACACCACCGATTGGGGCATGCTGTTCGCGGGCCTCACCATCGCGGCGGCCCCCATCACGCTTCTCTACATCGCCCTGTCACGCCAGTTCATCCAGGGCATGACGGCGGGAGCGGTGAAGTAACATGCTGATCCCGAAAGGCGCGCTCGTCGTTTCCTGCCAGGCCAGGGCGGACAATCCGCTCCACGGGCCGGTCTACATGTCCGCCATGGCGCTGGCTGCGGAAGCAGGCGGCGCGCTGGGAATCCGCGCGAACGGCGCTGAGGATATCGCAGCGATCCGCGCTGTGACGAAACTTCCGATCATCGGCATCGCTAAGGTGTGGGACGACCGCTTCCCGGTCTACATCACGCCGGGCTTCGAGGATGCGGAACGGATCGCGAAAGCTGGGGCCGACATCATCGCCATCGACGCGACGCCTCGCCCGCGCAACGGTGATCCGGTCGAGCGCCTGATCGGCCGCATCCGCGCGGAACTTGGGCGCGAAGTCTTCGCCGATATCTCGACGCTGGAGGAGGGCAGGGCCGCTCATGCTTCTGGTGCGACCTATGTGGCATCGACGCTGGCCGGCTACACGGATGAGACCGCCTCGCGCAAAGGCGCGGGGCCCGATCTCGAGTTGCTCTCCGCGCTCGTCGCCGCCATTCCAGGGCCGGTCGTCGCGGAGGGGCGCTTCGATACGCCGGACCTCGTGGCGGAAGCCTTTAAGCGCGGCGCGCATGCGGTGGTGGTCGGCACCTCGATCACCAATCCGCGCGAGATCACCAAAAAATTCGTCCAGGCGACAAAGCCATGGGCAGCTTGAAATCATGTGGGGCGCTCCTCGGGAGCCTGCCTGACACGGGGAGTGTATGATGGCGAATGTAGCGATCCGCGATGTCCGGAAATCCTTCGGACCGGTCTCGATCATCAAGGGCGTCGATATCGACATTCACGACGGCGAGTTCGTCATTCTCGTCGGCCCGTCCGGCTGCGGAAAGTCCACATTGCTGCGCATGATCGCGGGGCTCGAAGACATCCACGGCGGCAATATCAGCATCGGCTCGCGCGTCGTCAACGATGTGCCGCCGAAGGATCGCGATATCGCCATGGTGTTCCAGAACTATGCGCTCTATCCGCATATGACGGTCGCCGAGAACATGGCCTTCTCGCTCAAGCTCAAGGGCGTGCCGGGGCCTGAGCAGAAGAAGCGCGTCGGCGATGCGGCGGCGTCGCTTGGGCTGACGCCGCTTCTTGAGCGCTATCCCCGCCAGCTGTCCGGCGGTCAGCGCCAGCGCGTCGCCATGGGCCGCGCCATCGTGCGCGATCCGCAGGTGTTTCTTTTCGATGAGCCGCTCTCCAACCTCGATGCCAAGCTGCGCGTGGCGATGCGTGCGGAGATCAAGGAACTTCATCAGCGTCTGAAGACCACGACGATCTATGTCACGCACGACCAGATCGAAGCCATGACCATGGCCGACAAGATCGTCGTCATGCATGACGGCATCGTGGAGCAGATCGGCGCGCCGCTGGAACTCTACGACCGCCCGGCCAACCGTTTCGTGGCAGGCTTCATCGGCTCTCCTGCCATGAACTTCATCGATGGGCAGCTTGTCGATGGCGGCCTTGCCCTGCCGAGCGGGGCCGTTCTGCCGTTGGAGGCACGCCCCAATCTGCCGAACGGTACCAAGCTCACCTACGGCATCCGCCCCGAGCATCTTCAGCTCGCCCCTGCCGGCACCTCCGGCGGCATTCCGGCCACGGTTTCCGTGCTGGAACCGACCGGATCGGACACGACCCTGCTCGTGAAGGCCGAAGGCGGCAGCCTGACCGCCGTGCTACGGGACCGGGTTGCGCTCAAGCCCGGCGAGGCCGTGGCGCTGAAGCCCGCTGCCTGCCAAGCTCATCTTTTCGACGACCAGGGCAAGCGCATCGCTTCTGCCTGAGGGAAACTCGCGTTATAACGGAAACGTGAAAGCACCCGTGGCGTTCTCGGGTGTACCCATTCACATGGGCTTTTACGAGGTGCCGTTGTGCTGATCCGCCGCCCCGCCGATATCCTGCCGTCCGAGATCACCCCTCGGGAGCTTTATCTCACCCGCCGCCAATGGATGGCGGGCGCCGCGGGCCTTGCCCTGGCGGCTTCTCTTCCTGAAGCTTCGCGGGCAGCGCCCCTTAAAGCCGGCAAGAGCACTTTCTCGACCGACGAGAAGCTCACGAGCCGCGAGGACGTGACCAGCTACAACAATTATTACGAGTTCGGCCTGGACAAGGCCGACCCGGCGAAGAACGTCCATACGCTGAAAACCTCGCCGTGGACGGTTAAGATCGACGGGCTGGTGTCGAAACCGCAGGAGATCGGCATTGAGGACCTGATCAAGTCCTCGAGTCTGGAGGAGCGCATCTACCGCATGCGCTGCGTCGAGGGCTGGTCCATGGTGATCCCCTGGGTCGGTCTTCCGCTCGCCGATCTGATCAAGCGCGTGGAGCCCTTGGGAAGCGCCAAATACGTGGCGTTCGAGACGGCCTATCAGGAAGACGAGATGCCGGGCGTACGCTCCTTGTTCCCGGTTCTCGACTGGCCTTACACGGAAGGCCTCCGGCTCGACGAGGCCATGCATCCGCTCGCGCTTCTTGCGGTCGGGCTTTATGGCGAGACGCTGCCGAAACAGAACGGCGCGCCCCTCCGCCTTGTCGTACCGTGGAAATATGGCTTCAAGGGCATCAAGTCGATCACCCGCATCAGCTTCGTCGAGAAGCAGCCCGCGACCGCCTGGAACAAGCAGGCCCCCAGCGAATACGGCTTCTACGCCAACGTGAACCCCAATGTGGATCACCCGCGCTGGAGCCAGGCCACCGAGCGCCGGATCGGCGAGGGCGGGCTGTTCGTGAAGCGGCGTCCCACGCTCATGTTCAACGGCTACGCGGAGCAGGTAGCGAGCCTCTATTCCGGCATGGACCTGCGGACCTCTTACTGATGCAACAGAGAACTTCCGTTCAAGGCGCGAAGAAGGGTTTCGCGCTGCCTCAGGTGCCGAAGATCCTCGTCTATATCGTCGGCTTCATTCCGGCGGTGTGGCTGTTTTATTCCGGCATCATGGATCAGCTCGGCGCCGATCCCATGCGCTATCTAGAGCAGGCGCTCGGCCTGTGGGCTCTGAGGTTCCTCGTGGCGACGTTGACGATCACGCCACTACGCCAGCTCCTCAGTATCAATCTTCTGCGCTATCGCCGCGCCATCGGACTTCTCTCCTTCTATTACGCGCTTCTGCACCTCGTGACCTATCTGGTGCTCGATCAAGGCCTCGATGTCGGGCTTATCACGGCCGATATCATCAAGCGGCCCTATATCACCATCGGCATGGCGACCTTTGTGGTGCTCATTCCGCTCGCGGTGACCTCCAACAACGCCTCTATCCGGCGTCTCGGCGGACAGGTCTGGGCGCGGCTACACCGGCTCGTCTATCTCGCGGCCATCGGCGCGGTGCTGCATTTCATCCTTGTGGTGAAGTCCTGGCCCACGGAGCCCCTGGTCTACGCGGCCATCGTCGCCGTTCTCCTCGGCTATCGGCTCGTCCGACCCTGGGTGAAAAAACCGTCGGCCCGTCAGAGACTTGCTTGAACGGCGCGCGGGCTTAGGTACGATGGTGAACCCAACGTTTCGAGGTCATATTCCATGCACACAACACTCCCCCGTCGATCCGTCATGCACGCCCTTGCCTTCGGTCTGGCTCTCGGCATCGGCTCCCTGTCAGGCATGGCCGCGCAGGCGAAGGACGTCACGGTCTTCGCCGCGGCGAGCCTGAAGAACGCGCTCGACGATGTGGCGGCAGCATGGACCCGCGAGACCGGCAAGAAGGCTGTGATCTCCTATGCGGCGAGCAACGTGCTTGCCAAGCAGATCGAGGCGGGAGCGCCTGCGGACATCTTCTTCTCCGCCGATCTGGACTGGATGGATTATGTCGCCTCCAAGAACCTGATCGACGCAAAGAGCCGCATCAATCTCCTCGGGAATTCCCTCGTTCTCGTTGCGCCGAAGGATTCGAGCATTCAGGTTTCATTGCAGCCGGGCGTCGATCTCGCTAGCGTTCTTGGGCATGGCCGTCTCGCCATGGGCAATGTGGATGCGGTGCCGGCCGGCAAATACGGCAAGGCCGGGCTGGAGCACCTTCGTGCATGGGATGGCGTGAAGGACAAGGTCGCGCAGGCCGACAACGTGCGCGCGGCATTGCTGCTCGTGTCTCGTGGCGAGGCACCGCTCGGCATCGTCTACAAGACCGATGCGGTGTCCGATGCCAACGTGAGGGTCGTCGCGAGCTTCCCGGCGGAAAGCCATCCGCCCATCGTGTACCCGGTCGCGCTGATCAAGGATTCCACGAACGCGGATGCGGCTGAGTTCCTTGCTTACATGCGCTCCGCGAAAGCCAAGCCGTCTTTCGAGAAGCAGGGGTTCGGATTTACGGATAAGCCCGGCTCCAACTCGTGACCGACTGGCTTTCTCCTGAGGAATGGACTGCCGTCCGCCTCAGCCTCAAGGTCGCTCTCACCGCGATGGCGGCAAGCCTCATTCCCGGCATCGCCGTCGCGTTCCTGCTGGAGCGCGGTCGCTTTTGGGGGCGCCAAGCGCTCGATGTGATCGTCCATCTGCCTTTGGTCCTGCCGCCTGTCGTCGTGGGCTATTTCCTGCTTCTCGGTTTCGGACGGCGCGGCCCCGTCGGTGCATTCCTCGCCGAGCATTTCGGCATCGTGTTTTCCTTTCGCTGGACAGGCGCGGCTTTGGCCTGCGCCATCATGGGCTTCCCGCTGCTCGTCCGCGCCATTCGCCTCTCCATCGAAGCGGTCGACCGCAGGCTCGAGGATGCGGCGGGTACGTTGGGCGCGCATCCCGCCTGGGTGTTTCTTGTGGTGACGCTGCCGCTGATCGCGCCCGGCATCATCGCGGGAATGGTGCTCTCCTTCGCAAAGGCCATGGGCGAATTCGGCGCGACGATCACCTTCGTGTCCAACATCCCCGGTGAAACCCAGACCCTGCCATCCGCCATCTACACTTTCACGCAGGTGCCGGGAGGCGAGGGCGGTGTGCTGCGCCTCACCTTGGTCTCCATCATCGTTTCCATCGCGGCACTCTGGATGTCCGAATGGATGGCGCGGCGCGTCAGGCGCAAGGTTCTCGCGCGATGATTTTGGATGTCGAGATCAGGCACAACATCGGTGATTTCGCCATCGATGCGCGTTTTCAATCGGAGCGCGGATTGACGGCTCTCTTCGGCCCATCGGGCTCCGGCAAGACAAGTATCGTCAAAGCCATCGGCGGCCTGTTGCGGCCCGATCACGCACGCATCGCCGTGAAGGACCGTGTCCTCGTCGATACGCAGCGCGGCATCTTCGTTCCCAAGCACCAGCGGCGCATCGGCTACGTGTTTCAGGAAGACTGTCTCTTTCCGCACTTAAGCGTGCGCCACAACCTGATGTTCGGGCGCTGGTTCACGCCGCGCAACGAGCGCTCCGCCGCTTTCGATAAGGTCGTGGACCTCCTCGGTATCGGCCATCTTCTCGACCGGTCGCCATCCACATTGTCGGGCGGCGAGAAGCAGCGCGTCGCCATTGGACGCGCGCTTCTGGTCGATCCGCAATTGCTGCTGATGGACGAGCCGCTCGCTTCTCTCGACGAGGCCCGCAAGGCCGAGATCTACCCTTACATCGAGCGCCTGCGCGACGATGGCGAAGTGCCGATCGTGCTTGTCAGCCATTCGGTCGCCGAGATCGCACGGCTTGCCACATCCGTCGTGGTCCTGGCGGACGGACGCGTTACGGCGTCGGGACCTGCTTCGGAGATCCTGCGGCATACGAGTCTCTTCCCGCAATCCGGTCTTGCGGAAACAGGCGCGCTGATCGAGACCGAAGTGCTGCGGCACGAAGACGATTACGCACTCACGGTGCTGCAGGCGAAAGCGGGCACGCTGGTCGTGCCACGCCTCGACCTGACGCCCGGCAACCGCGTGCGAGTGCGCCTTCGCGCCCGCGACATCATGATTTCTCTGGTGCCGCCTACGGATTTGAGCGCGCTCAACGTCCTGCCGGGAACCGTCACCGCCATCGGAGAGGCTTCAGGAGCGAGCGTCGATGTGGAGCTCGATTGCGGCGGCGACTGCCTTGTCGCGCGCATCACCCGCAAATCCCTGGAACGGCTCGGCTTGCGCTTAGGCCTTCCCGTTCATGCTGTCATCAAGTCCATCGCTTTCGACTCCGAGGCCCTTGGCAAGGGGCGGCTTGAGCATCTGTGAACGGGGTCTTGCGCGCAGGATCGAGGCGTGTAGCCTGCCGCCATCTTTTATTCGAGAGCTGTGACCATGAACGAACAATTCCGCACCCCGCCGGATTCTCAGTCCCAAGCCGTGCTTATCGACCGCTTGGCGGAAGTTGCGGTGCGGGTAGGCCTGGGGCTGAAGCCTGGGCAGGAACTGGTGATGACGGCTCCGCTTGAGGCGCTCGCCCTCGCGCGCCGCATCACCGAGCATGCCTACAAGGCCGGCGCGTCCCTGGTCACGACTTTCTTTTCCGACGAGGAATCATCTCTCCTGCGTTATCGCCATGGTCGGGACGAGGGCTTCGATACTGCTTCCGACTGGCTTTATGAAGGCATGGCGGCTGCCTTCAGGAATGGCGCGGCGCGCCTCGCGATTGTGGGCGAGGATCCCTCGCTTCTTGCCAAGGAAGATCCCGAAAAGGTTTCCCGTGCGAACCGGGCCCGCTCGAAGGCTTATATGCCCGCGCTCAGCCTCATCGCCGGTTCCGACATCAACTGGACCATCGTCGCCGCAGCAACGCCCGCCTGGGCCAGGGCGGTGTTCCCGAACGACCCGGAGGACGTGGCCGTCTCCAAGCTGTGGAAGGCGATCTTCGCCGCATCGCGTGCGGATACGCCCGATCCGATTAAGGCCTGGGAGGCGCATAATGCCGAGCTTCATGCACGCATGCGCATGCTGAACGAGAAGAACTATGCCGCCCTCCATTTCCGCGGACCGGGCACGGATCTGCGCGTCGGACTGGCGGAAGGCCACGAATGGAGGGGCGGTTCGGGCAAGGCGAAGAACGGCGTGGTCTGCAACGCCAATATTCCTACCGAGGAAGTTTTCACCACGCCGCACAAGGATCGCGTCGACGGTCATGTGAGCAGCACGAAGCCTCTGTCCTATCAAGGCACGCTGATCCAGGACATTCAGGTGACGTTCGAGGGCGGCAAGATCGTGGAGGCCAAGGCCCGCACCGGCGAGGCCGTGCTCAACAAGGTGCTGGAGACGGATGAAGGCTCGCGCCGCTTGGGGGAGGTGGCCCTCGTGCCGCATTCCTCGCCGATCTCGCAGAGCGGCCTTCTGTTCCTCAACACCCTGTTCGACGAGAACGCATCGAGCCACATCGCGCTCGGTCAGGCCTATAGCAAGTGCATTCGCGGCGGCGGCGCCATGAGCGAGGACGAGTTGGCATCCCGTGGCTCCAACAAGAGCCTCATTCATATCGACTGGATGATCGGCTCCGATCGGGTGGATGTGGACGGCATCACCCAGGACGGCAGGGCGGAACCGCTCATGCGTGGCGGCGAATGGGTCTCGGCCTGAAGGGGAGCGAGGCTCCAGTAACGTCAGACAGGCAGTCTTCCCATAGCGTCCGGTCCATGACATGCAAACAGGACTTGACGTCCTGGGCTCGCACCTGTGATCTAGCACAGGTATTAAAGAGGTAGACGGCCTTGAGTTCTCAGCGCCAAAGCCTCTCTGTGAGCACGGAATAATGTCGGATCAAACAGCCAATCTTAAGGCCTCCAACGCACCTCTTCTATCCGTCCGGTCCCTGTCGGTGGATTTCGGGACGAGCCAGGGGGCCTTCAGAGCGGTCAAGGATGTCAGCTTCGATGTGCAGCCGGGAAAAACCTTGGCCGTCGTCGGCGAGTCAGGTTCCGGCAAGTCCGTCACGTCGCTGGCCATCATGCGCCTGACCGATTACACGGGCGGCCGGATTACCGGCGGCGAGGTACTGTTCCGACCGTCCGCCGGCGAGGCGCTGGATCTGGTCAAGGCCTCCGACAACACGCTCCGGAGCATTCGCGGCAACGACATCGCGATGATCTTCCAGGAGCCGATGACATCGCTCAATCCGGTTTTCACCATCGGCAACCAGATTGCCGAAACGCTGATGCTGCACGAGGGTGTGAGCGCGCGCGATGCGCAGTTGAGGGCAAAGGAACTGCTTCAGAAGGTGCGCCTGCCCGACGCCGACAAGCTTCTCGACCGCTATCCGCACCAGCTCTCAGGCGGCATGAGGCAGCGCGTGATGATTGCCATGGCGCTGGCCTGCAATCCCAAGCTTCTCATCGCTGACGAGCCGACGACGGCACTCGACGTGACGATCCAGGCGCAGATCCTCAACATCATCCGCGATCTTCAGCAGGAAATGGGTACCGCCGTCATCTTCATCACGCACGACATGGGCGTGGTGGCCGAGATGGCCGACGACGTGGTGGTGATGTGGAAGGGCGAGAAGGTGGAGCAGGCGCCCGTGCGTGACATCTTCGCCTCGCCGCAGCATCCCTATACGCGCGCGCTTCTCTCCGCTGTCCCCCGTCTCGGCAGCCTGACGGGCCAGCCTTTGCCCAAGCGCACGCCCGTCATGGTGATGGATGGCAACGAGCCGAAGATGGTCGGCGCGACGCATGAGCAGAACACCGCCGATTACACGAAGCCCATTCTCCAGGTGGATAAGCTGACCACGCGCTTCGATGTGGGCAAGACGTTCTTCGGCCGCGTGACGCATCGCGTTCATGCGGTGGAAGAGGTGAGCTTCGACGTCTATCCCGGCGAGACGCTGGCGCTGGTGGGTGAATCCGGCAGCGGCAAATCCACCATTGGGCGCACGTTGCAGCAGCTTATCGAGCCCACCTCAGGCACCGTGCGGTTCGAGGGGCGCGACATGGCGGCCATGAGTAATAGTGAGCGCCGCCGCCTTCGGCAGGAGATCCAGTATATTTTCCAGGATCCCTTCGCCTCTCTCGATCCGCGCCACACGGTGGGCTACAGCATCGCCGAGCCCATTGTGGTGCATAACCTCATCAAGGATCGCAAAGCCATCGAGCGGCGCGTGCAGGAATTGCTGGAGCAGGTGGGCCTGCAGCCGCAGCACGCCAAGCGCTACCCGCACGAATTCTCCGGCGGACAGCGCCAGCGCGTGTGCATCGCGCGCGCCTTGGCAAGCGATCCCCGGCTCATCATCGCCGATGAATCCGTCTCCGCGCTCGATGTGTCGATCCAGGCGCAGATCGTGAACCTGCTCATGGAACTGCAGGAAAGGCGGCACCTGTCCTATCTCTTCATCACCCACGACATGGCCGTGGTGGAGAAGATCAGCCATCGCGTCGCGGTGATGTATCTCGGCCAGATCGTCGAGCTGGGGACGCGGCAGGCGATCTTCGAGAACCCGCAGCATTCCTATACGCGCAAACTCCTGTCGGCCGTGCCGATTGCCGATCCGCAGCGCGAGCGCGCCAAGATGCGGATCGAGGGAGAAATTCCAAGCCCCGTCCGTCCGGTCGGGCAGGAGCCCGCCATCCATCGCATGCGCGAAGTGGGGCCGGGTCATTGGGTTGCCGTGGAAGCCGATGCGCTTCGCGGCGCAGCATAAGTCTCAACATAAAAGAGGGAAGACGAGACATGAAGTTTTCGAAATTTTTCATGGCGGCGGGTGTGGCCGCGGCCATGGCCGTGCCACTCGCGGCGCCGAGCGCGCAAGCCGCCGGCACGCTGACGGTGGGCCTCACCATCGATCCGGGCAGCTGGGATCCCATCGACAGCTTCCTCGTGCCGTGGGCATCCGCCGCCACGAACATCTATGACGGCCTGACCTCGCGCGGGCCGGACATGAAGCTTCAGCCGGGCCTCGCCACGAGCTGGGAATTCCTCGACAACAACAACCGCATCCGCTTCAAGCTGCGCGAGAACGTGAAGTTCCACAACGGCGAGCCCTTCAATGCGGCAGCCGTGAAATTCACCTTCGACCGCCTTCTCGGCGACGAGGGCAAGAAGGGTCCGCAGCAGTCGAACTACAATTCCATCGCCAAGGTGGAAGTGGTCGACGACAACACGGTCGACTTCTTCATGAAGCAGCCCGATCCCGTGCTGCTCACCAAGCTCGCCGGCTATGGCGGCGTGATCGTGCCGCCGAAATACATTCAGGAAAAGGGCGACGAGTATTTCAACACTCATCCGGTCGGCACGGGCCCGTTCAAGTTCGTGGAGTACAACCCGAAGGTCAACCTGACCCTCGAGGCGTTCCCCGAGCATTGGGGCGGCGCGCCGAAGCTCGACAAGGTCGTCTACCGCATGATCGCGGAAGCCAACACGCAGATCGCCGAGCTGCAGGCAGGCCGCATCGATATCGCCACGCTCATCCCGTTCGGCCTCACGCCGACCGTGCAGCAGGCAGCCAACCTTCAGCTCGTCAGCATCACCGGCCCGACGGTCGTGTCGCTGCGCCTGAACACGCGCGACGGCATCACCAAGGATCTGAAGGTCCGCAAGGCGCTCAACATGGCGGTTGATCGCGAAGCGATCATCAAGGCCGTGTTGCTCGGCCACGCGAAGCCCATCGCAAGCTTCCAGTCCGAACTGTCCTTCGGCTACGACCCGAGCATGAAGCCCGTGTCGTTCGATATGGCAGGCGCCAAGAAGCTCCTGCAGGAAGCGGGCGTGCAGCCGGGCGCCGCGCTCAAGATCGATTTCCGCGGCAACGACGCCACCTTCCGCGAAGTCGCGCAGGCGGCGGCGGGCTTCTTCCAGGCGCTCGGCCTGAAGCCCTCCGTGCAGCCCTATGAGCCTGCCGTGCTGCTCAACGACATCATCCCGAACGGCAAGACGGGCGAAGCCTGGCACAATGCTTGGGGCGGCTGGACCTTCGACTACGACAACACCGCTTACTTGATGTATCACTCGGGCGAGAAGTGGAACCCCTACGGCAACGACAAGAAGCTCGACGAGCTTCTGGAGAGCCAGCGCAAGATCTACGACGTGAAGGAGCGTGAGAAGATCCTGCAGGAAGTCGCGCGCTACGTCGCCGATCAGGCTCTCGAAATCCCGCTCTACAACCAGAACACCATTCTGGGCGTGAACAAGCGCGTGAAGAACTTCACCGCTCCGGCCGACCTGCGCTTCCGCTTCACGAACGTGACGGTCGAGTAAGTTCGGACTTTCGAAGAACAATAAGAAACAGGATCACGAAATGGCTGCTTTCATCCTCAAACGGCTGTTGCAAGCTGTCTTCGTGGTCCTGGCCGTCACCCTGATCGTGTCGTTCGCGATCAGGCTCTCGGGCGATCCGGCGATCATGTTCGTCGGCGGCGCGGGCAGCTTCACCGAGCAGGACCTTCAGAACATCCGCATATCGCTCGGCCTCGATCGTCCCTTCATCGCCCAGTATCTCGGCTTTCTCCAAGGCATGCTGGTGGGCGATTTCGGAAAGAGCTTCCAGGGTGGGACGCCCGTGGCCAGGCTGATCGCGGACGCGCTGCCGTCCACGATGCTTCTCGCCTTCACCTCGCTCCTGACCTCGATTGTTTTCTCCATTCCGCTCGGCGTTTATGCTGCGGCCAAGCGCGGCCGATGGCAGGATCAGACGATCCGCATTTTCTCCCTTGCCGGCGTGTCGTTCCCGAATTTCTGGCTTGCCATCATGATGGTGCTGCTTTTCTCCATCGTGCTGGGCCTCCTGCCGCCGAGCGGCCTCGAGGGCCCGCAGAGCTACATCATGCCGACCCTCACCATGGCGCTGATCTTCACAGCCGCCAACGTTCGGCTCGTGCGCACCTCGATGCTCGAGACCCTGTCGCAGCAATATATCATGGTGGCGCATTCGAAGGGATTGAAGGACTGGGTCGTGCTCTACAAGCACGCCCTGCGCAATTCCGCCATTCCCCTCATCACCTATATCGGCTTGCAATTCGGCCGCATGATCGGCAGCCTCGTCATCGTCGAGCGCGTGTTCAATTGGCCGGGCATGGGCACGCTCGCCATCGATGCGATTTCCGGCCGCGATTATCCCGTGCTTCAGGCGGTCGTCACCGTTCTCGCTCTCTTCATCGTCCTCAGCAATCTCGTGGTCGACATCGCCTATGGCCTGATCGATCCGCGCATCCGCACGGAGTAGATCGTGGCTTATGCTTCCGTCTCACGGCGCCGACTCTTCGGTTCGTTGGAGCTTGTTCTAGGGGCAATCCTTGCCGGTGGCATGGCGCTCGCCACCATCGCTTCCCCGCTCCTGTTTCCCGATGGCGGCGAAAGCATGGACCTGATGGCCCGGCTTCTGCCGCCATTCCAGGATCCGGCCCATCTTCTGGGTACCGATCCCTTGGGCCGCGACATGCTCGCGAGGGTGGTCGTCGGCGGCAAGATCTCCCTGACGGTGGGCCTCGTTTCCATGCTCGGTTCCACCATCCTCGGTACCCTGGTCGGTCTCTTTGCCGGTTATTACCGTGGCATCGCGGAAACTCTCCTGATGCGCTTCACGGATGTCCAATTGGCGCTGCCCTTCATCCTCGTGGCCATCATGTTCCTGGCCGTTCTCGGCACGGGCGTGGACAAGGTGATCGCGATCATGATCATCACGCAATGGGTGCAATATGCGCGCCTCGTGCGCGGTTCCGTGCTGGCCCTGCGCGAGCGCGAGTTCATCCTGTCGGCGCGCGCCATCGGCGTCGGCAGCTGGCGCATCATCTTCACGCATATCCTGCCCAACGTGCTCGGCCCCATCGTCATCCTGATGACCTTGAACGTGGCCGACAACATCCTTTTGGAAAGCAGCCTCACCTTCATCGGACTCGGCGTCGATCCGCTCATTCCGAGCTGGGGCGGCATGCTGGCGGATGGGCGCACCTATCTGCAATCGGCATGGTGGGTCAGCGTGTTCCCCGGCCTTGCCATCATGTTCACCGTGCTCGGCCTCAACCTCTTAGGCGATTGGCTGCGCGATTACCTCGATCCGACAGGACAGACATCGAAATGACCGAACTGCTGAACGAGATCATTCCGCGCACCCTCGACAAGATCGTCAGGGATTGGACGCAGGAGAGCAGGCGGGGCGCGCGTGTCGAGGCCTGGCTGTTCGAGGATGAGAGCGCGCGCCGCGATGCGGAGCTCACATTGGCGCAGGCCGGCGTCACGGCGCGCCTTCGCAGCGCCTACAAGCCGCTCGTTCACGCCTTCCTCGAAGAGATCGAGCTTGCTGATCTGAAGCGTGTCGTCGTGCGCTATCCCGTGCACCCGCAAGCGAGCCCCATCCGGTTCCTGTCGGAAACATATCCGCTGGCGGCCCTGCTCGATGGCGTCGAGACGGTCTTTGAGGCCGGAGACGAGACCCTGAGCTATCGTGTCTCGGCGCAGTACGAGGATGGGCGTAGCGTCGAGCATGTGGTCTTTGCTCCCAACCATCCGCGGGCCAATCATCTTGGTGAGGTCGATCTCAATCCGACCGGCTGGCTGAAGGCGAGCGATCTTCCCGACGGGTCCGACGATATCGACGAGCCTCTCGAGACGGAGATCGAACAGCTTTTCCATCAGGCCATGGCTGCAGTCGCGGCGCATGAATGGCCGGCGCAAGAGCCCTACATGGAGACGCTCGCCATCGATGTGACGATGCCCGGCATCGAGCGCGCCTTGTCCTATGGCGACGAGGTGATCAGCACCCGCGAGGCGCTGCACGAGGATTTCTATTTCTCCCTGCTCGAATTCTTCAAGCGCAAATCGGGCCGCCCGCCCGAGGATCGCGGCCTGCAGCCGGGGCAGATCGTGCCGGATATTCGCGCCGCTGACGGCGACGCCCATGTGCGCGTCACGCTGCGCTCCTTCGGTTGGCTGAAGGACCCCGCGCGAAGCGAGCAGGATATCGAAACAGCCGATGCGGCGCCGAGCCTCGCGCAGATCCGCCGGGAACTCGCGGAACTTCCCGGCGAGACGTTCGAGGGCCGTTCCCGCGAGGGGCGTCCCATCCAAGGGCTCTATCGCCCCGGCCCGCGCCCTGCCGTTCTGGTCACGAGTGGGCAACATGCGAATGAGACCTCCGCGCCGGTCGGCTCGCTGCGCGCCATGCGCAGGCTCCTGGCGAAGCCGGAGAGCAATATCGCCTACATTCCCGTCGAAAATCCTGACGGCTATGCGCTGCACGGTTTCCTCTGCGAGGGAAATCCGCGCCACATGCACCATGCAGCGCGCTACACATCCCTCGGCAACGATCTCGAATACGGCCGTGACGATGCGCCTTACGAGATCGGCGCACGCCAGCAGGCGCTGGCGTTGTCGGACGCGAAGCTGCACGTCAATCTGCACGGCTATCCCGCGCATGAATGGACGCGGCCCTTCACGGGATATCTTCCGCGCGGTTTCGAGCTGTGGTCGATCCCCAAGGGCTTCTTCCTCATCATGCGCCATCACCCCGAATGGGCGCAGACAGCGCGGTCGCTTGTCGAGGCCGTGACGAAAGGCTTGTCCGTGGTGCCGGGCCTGACCGAGTTCAACCGCCGTCAGATCGAAATCTGCTCGATCCATTCGGGCGGCACGCCTTATGAGATCATCAACGGAATTCCCTGTCTCATCACGGCGGAAACGCGCCATCCCGTTCCGCTGACCCTCATCACGGAATTCCCCGACGAGACTATCTATGGCGAAGCTTATCGGCTTGCGCATACGGTGCAGATGGCAACCGTGATCGCGGCTGAAGAGGCTTATGCCACGCTCATCATGCAGATGGCATGAAGGCAATCCGATCAAACGATCTGCCGGAGAGATCTAGTATTCCGGTGTACTCACTCTGCTTCTCTAGCGGCCTAAGTGTCTTTATCAACTAGCAGGACCGTCTGCCGGAGAATCAATATTCGCGAAATGCAATCTTGGCAGCTCCGAACGGGTCGTATTACAAGAGTTTGCACCCAATAATGCTTTCATGTTTTATAACTGTCTTGGCCATAGATAAAGAAAGAAACATTTAACTTTGCTTGCTCTTTTCGTGCTTGCGAAGTTATGTTGGAATGTTACTATATGGGAGAGTGCAGCACTATAGGCTGTATAAAGTGATCTCATAGAGGCCCATTCCTTATGCCTAAGCTTTTTGATTTTCAGGCCGAAAGTCTCCCGTCGTGGTGGGATGGCAATTACCGTATGCCATGGACGGACGTTAATCTCGATCTGATCGCGGGCGATGGTGCCTCACAGGTCGTGATCGTTCCGACCGTTTACATGGATAGCCTCACGTCGACTCGGGTCTACCGCGACAACAACGATTCTGGTGGGCATAACGTCGATGGCGCTCCGCGTACCGAGAGCGACGGCTCGATCAAGGAGGCGATTGCGAAGGCGCAGGCCCGTGGGGTCGAGGTCATCTTCAAGCTGCATGTAAACATGCAGAACGATGATTGGAATGCGTTGATCGGACCGCCGGAAGGATCGACCCAAGCTCAGGCCAAGGCATGGGCAAATGCCTGGTTTGCTTCCTATAAGGAAGCTGTGGTGCATTATGCCAAGCTTGCGCAAGAGCAGGGCGTCACGGCCTTCGCCATCGGAAACGAATGCGAGAGCATGACGGTAGGCAAGTATCGCGAGTACTGGGTCGATATCATCGAAGCCGTGCGCGAGGTCTATGATGGCAAGCTGACCTATGCCGCGACCTGGACCGAGGCGCTGACCGTCAGCTTCTGGGACAAGCTCGACTACATCGGCGCCAACCCCTACATCAGCTTCACCGAAGACAACAACAATCCGACCCTTGCGGAACTCATCGATGGCTGGACCAAGCCGTCCAACATCTGGAGCGTAAGGACGCCGATCGAAGAGAGATTCGGCGAGAATATCTCCGCCATGGATGCCATGCAGCGGATCGCTCAGCAGTACGGCAAGAAACTGATCTTCACCGAGACGGGCTTCCGCAGCCTCGATGGCAGCAACGCGACGCCGTGGATGTGGGGCAATGGTCGTATCGATGAGCGCGAGCAGTACATGATGCATCAGGCCTTCTACAAGATCATCACCGACCGCGTCGGTGAGGGTTGGGTCGGCGGGTACTGGCTGTGGAACTACGATGCCAGCGAGGAAATCTCCAATCCGAGTCCGGATGATGGATTCGGCACCCACGGAAAGCGCGCCGATGCGCTGGTCGAGCAGTACTTCAAGAATCCGATTTCGGTAGCGGGCCGCACTCTCACCGGCACGACCGGCGCCGACCGTCTTCTCGGCGGCTTCAATCATGACACGCTGATCGGCGGTCTCGGAAGCGATATCTTGCTCGGCGGCGCTGGTGCCGACGTGTTCATGTATCATGCCGGGGACGGGACTGACACGATTACCGATTTCAAGTTCTCCGAGGGCGACAGAATCGCCTTGATGAACACGAAAGCGACCTCTTACGGCGATCTCGACATATCCGCTATTGCTGGCGGCTATCTCGTCAGCTTTGCCGGCGGTGGCAGCCTGACGATCTTGACCTCCGAGACTCTCTCGGCCGCATGGTTCGCGTTCAACAGCACCGGTCAGTCTGGACCCTCGACAAAGCCCACCTCTGGCAATGACGAGATTACTGGAACGAGCAAGGCCAATGTGGTGGATGCTCTTGCGGGCAACGACGTCATCGACGGCCTTGCCGGCAACGATCGGCTGAGCGGCAACGCTGGCGACGACACGATCGATGGCGGCGCGGGCAGCGACGTGTTGAACGGCGGCGCGGGCGACGATTATGTCGATGGCGGCGACGGCGCCGACAAGATCTATGGCGGCGACGGATACGACATTCTCTACGGTGGAGCCGGCAACGACCAAATCCGCGGCGAGAACGACGACGACATGCTCTATGGCGATGACGGCAACGATACCCTTCGCGGCGACAGCGGCCACGATCTTCTGGATGGTGGCGAGGGTAACGACAAGCTCTATGGCGGAACAGGCGATGACCAGCTGACGGGCGCCGCCGGTGACGATATCCTCAATGGCGATGACGGCAACGATGTGCTTGAGGGCGAGGACGGCAACGACAAGCTCTATGGCGGAAACGGCGATGACATCCTGCGCGGCTGGTTCGGTGACGATCAGCTCACGGGCGGAGCCGGCGACGACGTGCTCGATGCAGGCGCCGGTAATGACGTGCTCACGGGCGGCGTCGGGTCCGATCGCTATGTGTTCAACTCGGATATGGGTCAGGACATCGTAAAGGATTTCAATATCAAGCAGGATGAACTTCTGCTGATCCGCCACGACATCAATCACTCCGGCATCGTGGACTTCGACACGCTCAAGCCGCACATGAAGCAGGTCGGCAAGAATGTCGTCATGGACCTTGGCAAGGGCGAATGGCTTGGCGGCGATGACCAGCTGACCGTGATGAATGTCCGTCTTGCCGACTTGAAGGCAGAGCACTTCTACTTCTTCTGGTAAGCCACTCCCATAGATTGGATGATCGCGGCCGGAGAGATATCTCTCCGGCCGTTTTTATATCTGACATCCGTTGAACCCACTGTCTGGAACAGGCCGAGTCCCGTCATCGTTTTCACACTGGAGGTGAATGACATGGCCCGGCTATCCTGGAAGCAGAACGAGAACGATGTCTCGATCAGGGAGGCCGTCGATATCGTGCGCGAGCACGGCGAGCCCCTGCCGCCCATCGGCGATGCGGAAGCTTTCGGCGCCGTGTTCGACCGGTTCGCGGATGCCAAGGTCGTGCTTCTCGGTGAGGCGACCCACGGCACGTCGGAATTCTACCGCGCACGAGCCGCCATCACGCGAAGGCTGATCGAGAAGCATGGCTTCAACATCGTCGCCGTCGAGGCGGATTGGCCGGATGCGGCGCGCATCGATGCTTATGTGCGCCATCGCCAGGTGCCCGACACGGACGATACGGCCTTCGAGCGCTTTCCCACATGGATGTGGCGCAACGAAGAGGTCTACGACTTCGTCAATTGGATGCGCGACCATAACAAGGAGCACCCGGAAAAGGACCGTGCCGAGTTTCGCGGTCTCGATGTCTACAGCCTCAATTCATCCATTCGCTCCGTGCTCGATTATCTCGACAAGGTCGATCCCGTTGCGGCGAAGGAGGCGAGGGGACGCTATGGCTGCCTGAGCCCGTGGCAATCCGATCCGGCCCGCTATGGACGCGCGGTTCTCGCCGGCCAGAAGAAGCCCTGCGACGAAGCGCTGCTGCGCCAGTTGCAGGAGATTCTCGACAAGCGCATGGATTACCTCAAAGCCGATGGCGGCGAGGATTTCTTCGACGCCGTCCAGAACGCCAAGATCGTTCACGCGGCCGCGCACTATTACCGCATCATGTATGAGGGCGCGACCGAGTCATGGAACCTGCGTGACCGGCATATGTTCGAGACCCTGCAGAGCCTGCTCGCGCGGCGCGACAATGCAAAGGCGGTCGTCTGGGCGCATAACTCGCATATCGGCAACGCTTCCGCGACCGCGATGGGCTGGCAGGGCGAGTTCAATATCGGAGAGCTATGCCGCACCGCCTACAAGAGCGAGGCGGTCCTCATCGGCTTTGGCACCGATCGCGGCATGGTGGCGGCTGCCGATGATTGGGACTCGCCGATGCAGGTCAAGAACGTGCTGTCCGCCAGGCCCGATAGCTACGAACGCATCTTTCGCGATACGGGTCTCGGCTGCTTCCTCACCGATTGGCGCGAGAACGGTCAGGCCGACCTTATTGGTGCCCTGTCACGTCCCCGTCTCGAGCGGGCCATCAGTGTGATCTATCGGCCCGATACGGAACTCTACAGCCATTACTTCGAGGCCGTCATGGCCAAGCAGTTCGATGCGCTCATATGGTTCGATGAGACCAGGGCAGTGAAGCCGCTGACGCATGCTCATGGGAAGGGGATGCCGGAGACTTATCCGTTTGGGTTGTGAGGTGAGCGAACTGTCATCCCTGACGGCGGAGCCGATCCGGGATCGCGTGCAGAATGAAGCGCGTGTTCCCTCCCCCTTGCGGGGAGGGTCAGGGTGGGGGTCGCAAAGTCAGAGCGCTTCGCCCAATCCAGTGAACACGAACAGCTCTACAAGCACCCCTCTCCCACATGGGAGAGGTTGGACCAGCGCTTTACTTTGAAAGCGCTCACCCGGTCGAACCACCCCCACTTTGACCCTCCCCGCAAGGAGAGGGAATAGGTGAGGCATGCAACGTTATGTTCACTCTTTGTTCTTGACAAGATACCCAGCCTTGGCTATGGTTGGCACAGCCTGATCCACCGAGGGGCGCGCTCGCGAGGCGTCGTGATTGTGGGATCGGGCACGGTCCTGCTGTGGGTGTCGCAAGCCCGTTGACAGGAGGCCCTCCGCTGAAAGACGCGGTGTACGCCTAAAAAAGCCGTGCGCGGGGAGCCGT
>NZ_JBFRFB010000017.1:0-47139 GCF_052114605.1 Microvirga sp. 2YAF29 | reverse complement strand
GGGAAGGGTGGAGCTACACCTATACCGGCCTCGACGAGCTCGCCACCGCGACACCGCTCGGCACGACGGGCAAGGCGCAGAGCTTCGCTTACGACAAAGCGGGCAACATGACCGCCAACACCGGCATGGTTTATGCCTATCCCGGTCTGGACAAAGCGCACCCGCATGCGCCGACGCGCGTGGGCACCAAGACCTACAGCTACGACGGCAACGGCAACCTGTTGACCGGCGGCGACCGCACCTACACCTGGGATGCGGAGAACCGCCCGATCCGCGTCGATGTGGGGTCGGTTCGGACGGATTACGTTTATGCGCCTGACGGCTCACGCCTGAAGAAGATCGCCAGCGGTGCAGCGGGCGTGCGCACGAGCGTGTATCTCGGCCCCGATCTGGAGCGCACGCCGGAGGGCTTCTGGCGCAAATACCCGCATCCCGAGATCCGCCTGTCGACGGAGGGCGTGACGCGCAAAGTGCTGGTGCTGCACAAGGACCATCTCGGTTCGGTGCGCCTGATGACCAACGCGCTGCAGGTGGTGCGGCGCGATGCGGCCTACGACCCGTATGGCGAGACGGGCCTGACCACGATGACATAGCGTAAGCTAGAGCCGCCCATATCCCTCTACGAGCACCCCCATTCCAAAACAACCTGTGGATGACGTTGTCGGCCTCTATGCCATGCCCGGCCCTGCTACTGTAGGGATACATTAATACAAAATATATCTTTTGGTTGTGGGGCATTCATGAGGGGCAGGTTTTTGGCCATCGCTTTGGCGTTGGCTGCCTGTGGTTGCACATCGTCCGGCTCTTCCGACGTGGCGGGGACGCGCACGAGCATTCTTGGGCCGGGGGCTGCGTTCATCACGTCGGGGCGGCCCGAGCAGGGCTCGTCCGAGGCGCTGGCGAGCGATCAGGGAGATCGCCGTCGCGCGTTCACGGATATCGGCCAGGGCGGTTCTGCTGCGCCCACGGGTCCGGATTCCGGCGAGCAGGTGCAGGTTACAGACAACGGCACGAAGGTCATGCTCAACTTCGTGAACGTGGAGCTTCAGAGCTTCGTGCGCGTGGTGTTCGACGACATCCTCAAGGAAAACGTGATCGTCGATCCCGAACTCTCTGGGCGCATCACCCTGCGCACCACGGACCCTGTCTCGCGCAAGATGGCGATCAATCTCGTGCGCAACGTGCTGCAGCTCAATGGCGGCACATTGGCGAAGAGCGACGGCGTGTTCCGCGTGGCTTCGCGCGGTGCGGGCAATGCGCGCGGCCAGTTCGGCGAGAATATTCGCGTGGTCCCCGTGCGCTATCTCAACGCGGAGCAGGCGAGGGTGGCGCTGCAGCCTTTCTCGAACACGGGCACGGAAGTCACGGCCAACAACGAGGGCCGCTATCTCGTGATCTCGGGCATTCCGGGCGACCTCGATGCGATGACGCAGGTTCTGCAATCCCTCGATGTGGACCAGATGCGCGGCATGTCTTTCGCGCTGGTGCCGCTCAAAGATGCGAATGCCGCCTCCGTGTCGGACGAGATCGGCCAGATGTTCGCGCAGGGCGGCGCGCCGAACCTGAAGGTCATGCCGATCCAGCGCATGAATGCGGTTCTTCTCATGACCAGCGTTCCCGAAAGCCTGGACCGGGCGAAGTCCTGGATCGCGAAGCTCGACATGTCGGGCAACGACACCAAGCAGATCCGCGTCTTTCCGGTGCAGAACCGGCGGGCGACTGACGTCGCCGACATGTTGAGCGGCATCCTCGGCGGGGGAGGCGGGCGTTCAAGGAAAACGGACGATTCCCCCACCGCGCCCTCCCTGACCCCAGGCGTGGCGAGGAGCGATGCGGGTGGCGCGCGCGTGCAGGCCGCAAGCGTCAGTGACGCCACGGGTGCCATCGGCGATGAGCTCGGATCCGTGCTCGATGGCATCCATGTGCGCGCCGACGTTTCCACCAACTCCCTCGTAGTTCGCGCGGAGCCCGAGCAATACAGGCTGATCGAATCCACCATCAGGCGCCTCGATGTGCTGCCGACCCAGGTGCTGATCGAGGCGACCATTGCCGAGGTTTCCCTCAACGACGCCCTGCGTCACGGTGTGCGCTGGTATTTCCAGAACGGCCATCACGGCGTGGCGCTGAGCGATGCGGGTGGCGGCAATGCGTCGAGCCTGCTCTCCGGGTTCAATTATGTCTTCAGCGTTCCCAATGGCCGGCTGGTGGTGAACGCGCTGGAACAGGTGACGAACCTGGAGGTGATTTCCTCGCCCGCGCTCACCGTCCTCGACAACGAGACCGCCTCGCTGAAGGTCGGCGATCAGGTGCCCATCGCCACGCGCTCGGCGCGCACGGTGACGGCGCCGGATGCGCCCGTGGTCAACGATATCGAGATGAAGGATACGGGCATCATCCTGTCCGTGACGCCGCGTGTGAATTCCAGCGGCATGGTGATGCTCGATATCAGCCAGGAAGTCAGCGACGTGGTGGCGACGGCGACCTCCAATATCGACTCGCCCACCATCCGCCAGCGCAAGATCAACAGCTCGGTCGCCGTGCAGAGCGGCGCCGAGATCATCTTGGGCGGCCTCATCTCGACCAATCGCCAGAAAGGCAGCCAGGGTGTGCCTTTGCTGAAGGACATTCCCATTCTCGGTGCCGCTTTCACCAGCGATGCGACCAAGGAGCAGCGCCGGACCGAGCTGATGATCATCATCCGCCCGACCGTGATCGCAAACCGGCTCGACGTGGCCCGGGTGACCGAGGAGATCAAGGCCGGAATGGTCGGGATCTCTCAATCGCTGAGGCGCTGAGGTGCATGAAAACAGCCTGATCCGATACGGCTCACAGCCATTCACACTTCGCAAATCACGGGTGACGAGGCGTCGATTGAGCGCGGCCCGATTGCTTAAGAGAACTTGAGGGTGCTTACGATGAACATGAAGGTCGCAGACACATTTCTCCCGATGGCGGACCCCGAGCCTGGTACATCAGGGCGCGACAACATTCGGGTCACCGTAGATTTGCTCGAAGGGGCGACGCTGGATGGCGGGGGCGATATCGATACGCTGACCCTCGATGAAGGCGGCGAATTCGATTTGAGGACCGTCGATACCTTCGCCAATATCGAGTTCATCAAATGCGGCGGGGCGGACGACACGCTTGTGATGAATGTCGAGCAGCTGGACGGCGTCTTCACCATCGAAGGCGGCGGGGATGATAGCAAGCTTTTCCTCCATGGCGATGAGTTCGACCTGACGGGGCTCGTCATCAAGGATTTTGGGGAGATTCATCTGGAAGCGGCGACCTGGGGCGTGGAAGCGGACGTCTCCGACAAGGACACCGCCTTTCTTCTGCATCTGCATGGAGAGGGCGCGAAAAGCCTGACCCTTCGAGGGGATGTATTTTCTGAGGACGAGCGAAAGCAGCTCTTCGAGCGCGGCGTTACCACCATCATCGACGATGATGGCATGTATGAGAATAAATTGCCGGAACTGCAAAATCTCCCCGAAGCCGTCATGGTCGCTCCGGCCGGCTCGGTCATCCTCGATGCCGATGGGGACGCTCTCGTCGAGGACGACGGTGAGACACTGGCGTCGCTCAGCGTGGACCTGTCCTCGCTCTCCGGCGATGCGGAGACCGATAGTATCGGCATCACCTCGAACAATATCGTGGAGCTGCTGGGAGAGATGGAAATCGACACTGAGATCGAGGTTGACGGTGTTGTCATTGGAACAATCACCAACCTGACCGCGACCGGATTTTTCATCACCTTCAATGCGCAGGCCACTCAGGACCGGGTGTCCGAGCTGCTCCGGGTGATTTCGTACAAGAATACATCCACCGACACGGAATATGTGGGCCAATGTGCTGTCACGATCACCGTGACGGATCGCGGGCAGCAGAGCTCGAGCGTCATGACGACGGTCTCGGTGGCGCCTGTCGATGCGCTGGCTTTGACGGAGAACGAAGACCACCTGACGGGCACAGTTGCCGATGAAATGTTCATCGCGGATAGCCTGACTTTCACCGAAGACGACGTCATAGACGGCGGCGATGGAACGGATATCTTCCAGTCGCGCGGTGGGGATTTCGATCTGCGCTCCGCAGGAAAGCTCTCCAATTTCGAAATCCTGCGCGGTTCCAAAACCGCGGCGGATGCCATCACGCTCGATGCGGAGAGCGCGGGCTGGTTCAGTACGATCGATGGTGGAGGCGATATCTCCGAGAACACCCTCTTTCTCTCTGGCGCCGGCATCGACCTTCGCGGCAAGACCGTGCAGAACTTCCAGTCGATCACTCTGGACAGCGACACGGATGTGACGCTCGACAACAAGGATATCATTCTCCACCTTCAGGGGCATCTCAGCACAAACGACCACGTCATCCTGGAAGGCGACGTCTTCACGGAGGAAGAGCGGAACAAGCTGCTTGAGCAGGGCATCGACCAGATCACCGATGACAGCGGCACTTATTCCAATGACGTTCTGGCCGTCTCGGACCTGAACGGAGATGTCATCCGTACATTCTCGGGTCGTGTTGTCCTGATCGATGCGGGATCCAATGCCAGGATCTCCGGCGTCGTCCCTTTGGCGAGCCTCCTCGTGGAGATCACCCTGGGCTATAAGGATTCAGTGGACTCGCTCGGCCTGGACCTCTCGGGACGCGTTTCTCTCTCGAACGGGCTGCGCATCGGCAGTGACGTCCTGGTCGGCGAGACGGTGGTAGGGACCTTCGTCTGGGCCGAGAACGCAGGTTTCGAGATCGAGTTCGGCCCGGATGCCACGAGAGATCTGGTGCAGGATGTCTTGCGCGCCCTGACATACCGGAATGGCAATCCGGAAAGCACGCTTCTGAATGCCCATGAGGTGAGTATCACCCTGACCGGTCTCGATGGGCAGGAGGTCGTCTCCAAGACGACCATCGAGCAATATGTGTATCAGAAGCCGAGCCAGATCCTGCTTGATCGAAGCGATGTCAATGAGGCCTCCGTCAACGGCACCGTCGTCGGAACGCTGAGGGCAATCGATCCCGATCTGGGGGTGCAGGATACGTTCACCTATACACTGCTCAGCGATGCCGGGGGGCGCTTCGCGCTTCAGGGCGACCGTCTGGTGGTGGCCAACGGAAGCAAGCTCGATTTCGAGCAGGCCCAATCTTATTCCGTCATGGTCCGCGTGACCGACAAGGCTGGCCTGACCCACGATCAGCTTCTGACGATTACCGTCGGCGATGTTGCGAATGAGCGGGCCGTGGGATCCCCTGACAACGATCTCCTCATTGGCGGCTCGGGCCGGGACACGCTGGACGGTGGCCTGGGGAACGACACGCTCAATGGCGGCTTCGGCAGCGATGAGCTGACGGGAGGTGCTGGCGGGGATGTGTTCAACTTCAAGGACAAGCTATCCGCGAAGGAGAATCTCGACAGGATCGCGGACTTCAAGCCGCGTGAAGACAAGCTCTGGCTCGACAACGCCATCTTCAAGAAGCTCGGCAAGGCCGGTTCAGAGATGGCGCCTGCCAAGCTGAACAAGAAATACTTCAAGATCGGCACGCAGGCCGAGGATAAGGACGACTATCTGGTCTACAACAAGAAGACCGGCATCCTCTCCTATGACGCGGATGGCTCCGGCAAGGGCAAGGCCGTTGCCTTTGCGCAGCTTCCAAAGAACTTGAAACTGTCCGCTGCGGACTTCTTCGTGATTTGAGCCATCACACGGACAGGGGTGTGCCGGCACACCCCTGTCCGTCAATCCGCTGCTGGCCGGATGGATTTCCGCAAGACATCGCGCCACAGGATGATCCGAACCCGTCCCATGGCAGCGTCATGCAGAACCAGGGCCTCTCTTTCGATCTTGGTGTTCGCTCGAAGAACGCTTGCCCGGAGACGATAGATGGGCCGCTCTCCATCAAGGAGCGGGGAAAAGCGCGTTTTGATGGCCGACAATTCAGCGCCGGTCTTCTGTGTCTGACGTGCATTCGTGAGAGCGAGCAGATCAGCCTCCGTCATTCCTGGAACCTGGCGCAGGATGAGATCCGAGGCGGCGAGAGGGTCGATGCCTCGTGCGCCGGACAGGGTCGTGAAGATCTGCTCTAGGATCACGGCAATCTCATCGAACCTCTCTGCCGGATCGAGAAGAGCTTCCGTGGTCTCGATAATCCTGCCGTTTCTTCGAAAATCCGCCCATCGGGTCAGGAGGCGTTCCGCCTGCGCGCGATCCTTCACGGCGGCAAGCATGACGTTGCGCACAAGCTCCGGCTGACCGGAATTGAGATCGACCTTTCCCGCTTCACGGATCAGGCCGAGCTGGAGATCCGTGTCGGCGTAGCGCCACGAGACGGATGGCGCTTCCAGAAGGGATATGAGGAGAGGATCATCCTGACGCTCGATGGATGCGCGTATCCGGGCGATGCCTGCATCGGCAAGCGCGCGGGCTTCGATGGTTCCGACTTCCGTATCTGTGCTGCGTACATGCGCCCTCGTGACGATGGCCGCCGCGATGGTCAGAGCCGAGATGACAGCAGTCACGACGAGAACGGAGAGAAGCACGAAGCCATTCTGCGGGGAGGATGATGGAGCCGGGCGCATCGGGTCGCTGCCTCACTCGCCCTCGGAGGGCGGGTCCAGCGGATAGATCACGGCTTGTCCTTGGCTGGTGAGCGTCAATTGGCGCGGCTCGATGGCGGTGACGGCCCATCCGTCGATTTCCTCGCCTTCGCCGAGCCGTACGAGCGGCATGTCCGGGCGCTCGATGAAGGCGATCTTGGCGTCCTCGCTCAAAAGCACGCCGACCAGCCTGATGCCCGGTGCGGATGTTTCGGCCTGCGAAGAGGATGAAGCCTCGGGTGCGGTCGAGCCGGAATGGAAGAGGGGCCGCGTGAGGCTGGGCATGGCAATCTCCCGCGAAGGCAATGCGCCGTCGGAAGCAGCGGCAGATTGCCCGGCTTCCTTCGAAACGGGGAGAGAGGGCAGAGGCAGCCACAGGCAAAGGCCGATCAAGGCTGCGAGGGCAGCATTGATTCCGATCAGGACGGCGCGGGTTCTGGTCATGGCGCTGCCTTCTCGGGCAAGATCACATAGGCGCGGATGGTGCCTGTCATGGCCAGCGACGCGTCCTGAGGGCTCGTATCCTGCGTTGGCATGCCTTGAAGGCGGAGCATGTCGAAGAAGAGAGCAGGAGAGCCAGTTTCCAGCTGATGCAGGAGCTCGATGGCCCCGTCCAAGGGAACGCGAGCGCTGACCGAGGCCGTGAGAACTTGGAGCCCCATGTCCTGACTGCCCGCTGCCGGTCGAAAGACGAGGCTGTCGCCGCCTGTCGCTCGCAAAGCATTCAGGAGATATGTCTCAATCTTCCGGTTCGCCTCCGCAACAGTTGAGGCCGGGAGGAGGCCGGATTGCTCCGCATCCAGCTCTTGCGATGCTGGGAACGACGAAGCCGAAACGGAAGAGCGCTGAGTTGCCAGTTGCTCCAGCCGTTCGCGATAGGCAAGAATCTCGGCATGGTTGCTGAGGAGCTTCTGCGTCAACGGCCATACGAACCCGCCCAGGACGAACAGGATGGCGGCCGCCGAGACCGCGAGTGCGCGCGGGTCGGGACGTTTCATGGCCGGCCTTCCTCGATCTTGAACGTCACTATGATCGGCCTTCCTGCCTGAGCCGGAGCGAGCCTGATGTCCGACAGCGGCTCGGCGGCCTGAAGGGCTTGAAGAAGATCGGAAGCCTCCGCGCCTTCGATCGCCATCGAGCCCTTTTCGCCGGAAAGATCGAGGCTCGTTATGAAGGATGATCCGGGCAGTCTTTCACCGATGGCTCCGATGATATCCACCATGGCCGACTTGGCGTTGCGGTTGCGGGCGATGACGGTCTGGCGTGCGGACAGTTCATCCAGGCGCTTGCGCTCGGCATCCTCTTTTTTCCAAAGATCCAGTTCGTGCCGCAGGGAGCGCTGATAGAGCGACAGCTCCATGTTCTGTCGCCACACGAGAGCGCCCGGCAGAATCAGGATCAGCGCCACGGCGGTTGCCGCGAGAGCCATGTCCGTTCGGCGTTTCCAGGCAAGGCGCCTGCTCTTCGTTTGCGCAATCGGAGCGGACCATTCACCCGCCGGGTCGAAGACGATCCGGTCTGGCGCAAAACCCAGTTCGGCGGCCTTGTCGATCAGGGAGGAGACTTGCGATCGCAGGACATATTTAAGATCGACCGAAACCTGCTGACCATCGGACGATGCAATGCGCGCCGCGACCGCGACCTCATCTGGCGTGAAGGGACTCCAGGTCGAGAGGCCATAGGCAATGGCCTCCTGCAGGTTTCTCTTTGCGGCAAGCGGCAGGAGAATGCGTTGCCGAAGCACGAGATGCTCGGGAACCTGAAGGGATACGAGCATGTCGTGTGCCAAGGCTTGAAGCTTGCTCATGGCATCGTGTTCAAGCCAGTCGTGAAGATCCTGCGACCAGATTGCGTGGATGAGCCTGCCATTCTCGTCGTGCGAGGTCTGAAAGCGCAGCATCGATCCTTCTGCCGTGACGAGGATGTGCCGTTTCCTGAAAAGGGCTCTGACGCATCCGGGCACGAGAGGCTGCATCTCGCGCCACCACCACTGAAGCGCATTGAATGACGTTCGGGCCAAGTCATCGCCGGCAAGGGATATCTTCATGGCTGCCTCGCCGAGCAATGAATGCGATGGGGATTGCGGATGCATTCGACGGCCAGGTCGGCCCGCAAAGGCATGACGATTTCTAGAGGGGCCTGCAGCGCCGAAGGCCGCAGGGTCAGCCTGATCGCCTCCAGGTTCCTCGCTGACGCATCCCAGTTCGGCTGCCATGCCCTGACGCCGTCTCTCTCCATTGCGCCGAAATAGGCGAATTCCGCGCCATCGATGAGGCTGCCCAGCGCCTCGCGGCGCTCATGGCCGGTGCGGGTTTCCTTCCAGCTCAACACCATCCGTTTCCGCTGGCCCTCGTTCTCGCTCTTCAAGGTGAACAAGGCTGGGCGTGCAAGGCTCAGGACGCGCGGACCGAGGCTCGGTATCGTGAAGGCGGAAGCCGTGCCGTGAGGATGGATGATGCCTTCGGCCTCTCGCGGGGACAGATGGGCTTCCTCCGTCAGGCTGCGGAAAACAGATCCTATCGCGACGAGATCGTCATGGATCTCCACCTGGGCACGGGCGCGCTCGGCGTCTCTCTCGATAAAGGAGAAAAGCCCGATCAGAAGAGAACCGGCAAGGCCCGTGACCGTCATCGCGACGAGCATGTCAATGAGCGTGAATCCGCTCTCGTTTTCAAGGGTGCGAGCACTCATCACGGGGAAGGCCCCAGGAGAGTGCGAAGCGCGACAATCGAAGCTTCGTTATCCGGCCCGACACGAACCTGCACATCGAAAAGAGCGAGTGGATGCGCGGTTGCCGATGCGGCTTCGCCCCTATAGGCCTCGATGCGCAAGGACCATCGCCGCCCATTCGCGAGTGCGCCGTTTGAAATTCCAGCCTGCAGCGGGATATCCCGCCCAAGACGGTCGAGCAGCGAACGCGCTTCGATCATCGCGATCAGCTTGGCATGGCTTCTCGCCTGGGCTGCTCGCATCGCTCCGAGGAGGGAGAGAACGGAGGCGGTGACGCCGGTGAGGATCGCAAGCGCGATCAGCGCTTCGAGCACCGTAAAGCCGGATTGGTCGTAGAGGCGTCTAGTCACGGCGCGTACGTCCCGTTACCCAATCGACCCGAAGCCTGCTGCCATAGGGGCCACTTGCAATGGCAATCTCCGCTCCCGAACTCGATCCGTCGGGCAGAAACACCAATGCAGGACGTCGCGCAGTGCCGACCTCCTGCGCCGAGACGATGGTGATGCGCACATCCTTGGAGACGCCAAAGGCTAGCCGTGTTCCCTCGAGATGCACGCGATGGGCATCGAGATCGAAGGTGACGCGCCGAGCGACAGCGGAGCGGCGCGCCTCAGCCTGCGCCTCCACGAGAAGGCTGACGATGCCGGATTCCGTGCGCGTCAAGGCCGTGCGCTCCTGCGCGCCGGGAAGCGCGATGCCGACGATGGTGACCGCAAGGGAAAGGATCGTGATCACGACGAGAACCTCCAGCAGCGTGAAACCGGCTTCCTCATTCGGTCCAGTTCGTGACATCGCTGTTCTCGCTCTCGCCGCCCGGCTGGCCATCGGCGCCAAGGCTCGCGAGGTCGTATTCGCCACGGGTGCCGGGTGAGCGGTACTGATAGGGGTGCCGCCAGGGATCGGACAGGTTGGCTTTCGCCCGCAGGTAGGGCCCACGCCATGTGGCCGTGCCTGCGGGCCGCTCCACGAGCGCCGCCAAACCTTCCTGAGTGCTCGGCAGGCGGCCGACATCGATGCGGTAGAGATCGAGCGCGGTCATGATCTCCTGGATCTGAAGCCGTGCCGTGTCAGTTCTCGCGCGGCCGAGATAACCCATGAGCTGGATGGAGCCGAGGGTTGCCAGCAAGCCGAGGATCACCATGACCACGAGGATTTCGAGCAGGGTCATGCCCGCTTCGTCGGTGCTCAATCGTTTCAGGCGTGAGTTTAAAGAGAGTGTATTCGAGGTCGTGTTCATGGCTGCGAGGCGAGATCGTTGATGCTGAGGATGGTGGAAAGCATGGCGTAGATGATCAGGCCGGCCAGAAGGCCGAAGCCGATCGTCAGGACAGGCGTCAGAATGGTCGTCAGAGCCTTGAGGCGGCGCGCGGCTCGCCCTTCGTACAGGGTCGCCGTGCGGCTGAGCGCGGCATCGAGCTGGCCGGTTCGCTCGCCCATGCGGATGAGGCCGATGGCGTCCGGCGGGATCGTCTCGGATCGGGCGATGGCATCGCCGATGCCCGCGCCGATGAGAATGGCCTCGTGAGCTTCCCCAAGGCGTTGGCGCATGGCTCTGTTCGAGACGGCCTGTATCGCCAGCGGCATGCCGCGCGGGACGGTCACCCCGCCCTTTAGCATGGCTCCGAAGATGCGCGTGAAGCGCGCCGTCTCGATGGTTCGGACGAGAGGGCCAAGAACCGGCAGACGAAGCAGAAGACCGTGAAGTCGGAAGCGCCCTTTGTCGGTCTGCGCGAACGCCGTCAGGCCTGCGGTCAGGATGAACAGAGCGAGCAGCAGCACCAGCCCGTCTTCCCTCAGCGCATGACTGATGGCGATCACCATATGGGTTGCAGCGGGCAGGGTATCGTAGCTGCGTGGACCGAGCAGGCCCTCGAGATTGGGCACCACGACGACCAGCAAGGTGGTGATGCCGATAAATGCCGTGACGAGGAGAAAGGCCGGGTAGAGGAGGGCATTGCGGATATCCTCCATGACGCCTCTTTGCGCGGCAAGGTCATCCGCCAGCCGCACCAGCGTACTGCTCAACGAGCCGGATGTTTCGCCGGCCTGAACAAGGCTGACATATGTCGCCGGAAAGCAGCGGGGGTGACGAGCCAGCGCCTCGTATAAGGCGAGACCTTCCTTCACATCTTCCCGCACGCGCTCCAGAACGGCACGGGCCGGCGCGCGCGCGGTCTCGATCAGAAGACTTAGGGATTCCTCGACGCTGATCCCGGCTTCGAGAAGGCCCGCCCATTCCTGCGTCGTCGCGGCAAGCTGTGGGGCTGTCAGCGGCGAGCGGACGGAGACGTCCTGATTGAGGAAAGCCCAAAGGGCTGCAAGTCGGGATGTCTTTCGGATGCGGATGACGAACAGGCCTTTGGCCCGAAGCTCCGCAGCTGCATCCTGATCCGACGACGCATCGATCCATCCCGAGCTTCGCTCGTTGGCCGCTGTTGCCGCGAGGTACCTGAAGCGCATCACGAGGCTCCGGCCACGCGCAAGACTTCCTCGATGCTCGTCAGGCCGGACGCCGCCTTCTTCAGACCGTCCTCCAGCATCGAGACCATGCCGGCCTGCCTTGCAAGCGACGAGAGCTCGCTTTCATCCGCCTTCTCGATGAGGCGGCTGCGGATGCCATCGGTCATCGTCATGATCTCGGCAATCGCGATACGCCCCGCATAGCCCGTGCCCTGGCAGGCCTCGCATCCCATGGCCTCGTAGCAGGCATCGATATCCGCACCGCCATAGAGATGCCTTTGCCAGGGTGCGAGCGCGCTCTTGCGGCGGCAATGGGAACAGAGCTTGCGGACAAGGCGCTGCGCCATCGTGCCCCTGATGGTCGAGGCCAGGAGATAAGGCTCGACGCCCATGTCGACGAGCCGGGGCAGGGCCGCCGCTGCCGTGTTCGTGTGGATCGTCGCCAGCACGAGATGGCCCGTCAGCGCCGCCTGGTTCGAGACGGCAGCGGTCTCCTGGTCGCGGATCTCGCCGACCATGATGATGTCGGGGTCCTGGCGCAGCACCGCGCGAAGAGCGCCCGCGAAATCGAGCCCGATCTTTCGGTTCACCTGGATCTGGTTGATGCCGTCGAGCTGGTACTCGATGGGATCTTCGACAGTGATGATGTTCCGGTCCGGCGTCGCAATCGCCTGGAGCGCCGCATAAAGTGTCGTGGTCTTGCCGGAGCCTGTCGGTCCGGTGACGAGAAGGATTCCATACGGCTCGCGCAGGATGCGGTCGATGGAGGCGATATGCGGCTGCGAGAAGCCGAGTGACTCGAAATCGAGCGTGACGGAGGAACGGTCCAGCACGCGCAGGACGACGCCTTCACCGTTCATATGCGGCATGGTCGCCACGCGCAGGTCGATCTCCCGGCCACGCCATGCGATGCGGATGCGACCATCCTGCGGCAGGCGGCGCTCGGCGATGTCGAGACCGGCCATGATCTTGATGCGGGAGACGAGAGCCTGATGCAGCTCGGCGGGCGGCGGTTCCGCATCCCGCAGCAGGCCGTCGATGCGGTAACGGATCCTCAAGCCAGAGCGCGAAAAGGAGATGTGCAGATCCGAAGCGCCAAGCTCGATGGCACGGTCGATCAAGCTGTTGGCGATCCGCACTACCGGCGCATCGCTTGCCCTGTCGCGCAGGCGCTCGATATCGAGGGTAAGCGCGGTATCGGTTCCGGAAATGCCGTTGTCGTCCGGAGCGGCATTTGCTCGCCCGTAGAGTCTTTCGAAAGCCGCATTGAACTCACCGGGACGGGCAAGGCGGCGCGTCACTTTCAAACCCGTTTTCGCGGCAATGGCTGCGGGCGTGAAGACATCCAGCGCGTCGATGACGGCAAGGTCCAGCTCATCGCCCTTGCTGGCCAGGGGAAGTACGCGGGCATGAGCGAGAAAGCTTGACGCCAGGCTGTCGCGGAGGATGGGTTCTGCCGGATAATCCGTCGCTTCCGCAACCGGCAGGCCGGTCGTGCTCGCCCATGCCGATGTGAGGGCGTGGTCCGTGACGAGCCCCAGCTTGTTGAGCACCGCATCAAGCCGCTCATGGTTTTGCTCGGATGCGCGCCGTCCGCGGGTGAGGGATTGCGGCGTCAGGGAGCCATTTTCGATCAGGAGATCGATGACGCTCTGGACGATGGCCGAGGAATCCTGTCGGGCGATTGCCGCGCCGGTCTCGGAAGCCGTTAGAGCATCCATGGCGCGTCTCCGAATTCCTGCCAGCACCACACAGTCAGCGTGGCAAGGCTCAGGAAGGGAGCAAAGGGTATTCTGGTCGTTGGCAGGATCGGGGAGCCCTTCGCTTGCTGAAGGGCGGCATAGGCGAGGGCGGATGAAGATGCGGCGAAGATCAGCGGCGCAAGCCCCTGCCATCCGACCCAGGTGCCCGCGCCGATGATGAACTTGGTGTCCCCAAGACCGAGGCCGTCATAATGGCGGGCACGTTTGAACAGCGCGGCAAGAGTGAGAAACAACGCGCCGCCAATCAGGCCGCCGAGAATTTGGATGGGAAGCGAATGCCGCGCCGACAGCGCGGCGAAGGCCAACGCGCCTGCGAGGCTCGCCATGTTCGCCGCGTTCGGAACGATCATCCGCCGGATGTCGACCCAGGTGCAGACCAGAAGAACGACAGCCAGATACCCTGTGGCGAGAAGGGTGAGATGATGAGCGGTCATCATCGTCAGAAATTCCAGGTCAGGTTGCCTTTGACGGCATGTTCCTGCGTCCGCGCGCCCATTTGACCCTGATAGGCGACGCCGAAGCTGATGTCGGACGAGGCCTGCAAGTCTAGGCCGATTTCCGCGACGAGGGTGTCTTTCTCGAGCGCAAGGCCGGACGTGATGAAGGTGCTTGATCCGACCTGGGCGCCGAGCAGCACCTCAGGCGCCAGATCGCCATAGGCGCGCCGCCAGCCCAGCATCGCATTCAGCGTGATGGGCGCCTCCGGATTCGTCTGCGCTCGTAGGCGCATGCCGAGCGTCGATGTCAGCAGGTTGTAGTCTTCGCTGTATCCGTTCAGGGCCGAAGGGCCGCCATCTTCACGGAAATTGCCCATATGCAGACGCAGCGCCGATGCACCGGCGAAGGGCTCGACCTGGAAGTCCTCGGTGCCGAAAACGTAACCGGCCTCGCCGAACACCTGACGGGTGATGCCGTCATAGGATGTTTGCGGCACCTCGGTATAGCCGGGAAGGGTGACCGTGCGCTTGGCATCGATATCCTGATAGGCAAGCGACGCACCGAGGCTCAGCCGGAAGGCATTCCATTCCAGCTTGCCGTAGGCGATGCCGAACAGGCTTTCGTTCTCGCCGGATGAAGCTTGCATATCGATATCGTACTCGGAGCGGGAGAATCCGCCGGCGATGCCGAACGTGGTGAGCGGAGAAGGCCGCGCTTCCGCGCCGATCACGAAGCCGCCGATGGTTCGGTCGAGACTCGGCGCGCGGGAATCCCGGCGCAGCGTGCCCCAAGAGTTGAAGCTCTCGCCCCAAAGGCTCCCATCCGTGCCGGACCATTCCGTTTGATCCGTGGAGAAGCTGTTGGAGCGGGCCAGTCTTGAGAGGATCACTCCCTGCAGCACCGATGCATCGGCATAAGCGCTGGTGGCGGTTGAGCCGTGCAGATCCGCCATCGTGTTCTTCGGCACAAGCGTCAGGGTGACGGTCTTGCTTGTATATTCGAGCGTAGGTTCCAGGAAGGGGGGCAGAACCTCCTCGATCTTGTTGAACCTGCCTCTGATCCTCCTCTTGGATTTGAGAATGACATAGGGCACCGCAGCCTGAAACTGGCCGTCGATGAGAGACAGCTCCAGCGTCACGCGCGGCGAGATGCGGATGTAGCCGCTGGCCTGAATCCGGTCCGAGCGTCCGCTTCCATCGACATCGATCGCATATGTCGTGCGTCGGCCCAGAACGGCATCGCCTCGCACGGTAATCTGTCCGATAGCCTTGCCGGTGGAATTGCCTGGTGAAATCACTGAGCCGGTTTCCGTCAGCAATCCGCCGACGATTCCGTCGCCTGAGAGTCCTACGCCTCTGCCGATGGTCACGACAGATGACGGCAGGGCGCCATCGAGCATCAAATCGCCCGACTGAATGTAAGTCGGGCCGGTCAAAGGATGCGTTCCGGTGAGAGTCAGGTCGCCTTTCCCGATCTTCGTGAAGGTGCCGTTGCCGGAAAGAATGTTTTTGAACGTTCCATCCTCATTCTGATCGAGAATGAGATTACCCTGGTTGAAAATGTGGCCTTTGCCGAAGCTCTCGGGTGTGCCGATGAGTGTTCCGGATTCGATGGTCGTGCCGCCGGAATAGGTGTTTTTGCCAAGCAGAACGAGAAGGTTTCCGCCTCTGACCGTCAGGCCACCTTGACCGACGATGTTTCCGGACATCGTGACCGTGCCAGCCGTTGTCGTATCGACGATGGCGCCGGTATCCAGAAGTGTGACAGGTTGTGCAAACACGGTTGCCGTGGTGGGCCGAAGAATGCCGCCGTCGAAGACGATGAATTCGCCGCGGGCGCGACTGTCCGTCTCGACGAAGTAGGTCTTCGATTTGTCGATCCAGCATGTCGTCGTCAGCGCGATGCAGCCCGGTCCATCGAGCGCGAAGGTGAAGGGCGATGTCCCCAGGCTGAAGATGCCGAGATAGGAGTAGACGGCACCGGCCTTAAGGTGAAAGCTGACCGTCGTCGTGTTGCCGTTCTGGGTGAAGACGAGAAAGTCCGACAGGGGTGTTGCCGGCGTGCCCTCGGAGGGAGAGAACAGGTTTCTCAGGAGATAGATACCGTTCTGGATTGCCGAGCTTTCGAGGGTGGCCGTATAGACGCCGGATAAATTTACCGAAAAACCGCCCGTTATGTACTGGAAGGGCTCATCGCTATAGCCGGTGAAACGCGTGATGGGGGCGCCGATGGGAAAGACCGGCTCGGGCACGTTCGACATCGGCGTGTCGGCGTTGACGGAGCCGCCGATGGTTTCCGTATCCGCCAAGGCAGGGCCTGTCCCCATGAGGACTGCGAAAGCGCCGGCGAGGGCAATGGAAGTCCGCTTGGGATACGCAGAAGGAGGGACCCTGCCGGACCGGATGTCCAGAGTAGTTTTATTGGCTTTCGACACCACGGAATCGAATTCTCAGAGCACGGATCTGGGAGATCCGTGGAAGCGGAGGGAAACGCGAAACAAGCGAGCGGTGAGATTGTCGGACACGCATAAGGTGCGTGACTGATGCGACCTCAACCCTGCGTAGGATTAGGATCAAACGCGCTGCTTCGACAATCGTGCCTCTAGAACAATGTAACGATTTGGTGAGGGTGTCGTAAAACTACAACATATAGTTGCGTTGATGTCTCTCGGCCCACTTAATGGGCATTCATCCCAAAGGGGCAGCCCAATAGGGCGCCGCTAGACCTGCTATTGAAGGATCGGAAGCCTCTTTTCGGCTCCCGATCCTTTAAGCGCCGGCTCCTTAATCTGGAACAGCGGTACGCTCCGGCTCCGGCTGCGGAGTGAGATGTTCGATGGAGACCCAGTTGGTGCATGACCTCAGGATGGGGGCCAGGTAAGCCTTGCTGCCTTCGATCTCCACCACGCGGCAGGGATAAGCGCGCCGGTCTCCCGGCGGGCGATAGACGACTGTGGATCCTGGCTTAATCTCATCCGTCGCGATCGCTGGAGGCGCTGCGTCTGCATTGTCTTGGACGACGGTGCGGGGCTGAGAGGTGCGGAAGCGGTCGAGAGCTTCGATGGCAGCACGCGCGCGATCACGATAGCGATCCGAGACGACACGTAGGATGGACCCCTTTTCACGTCCTGGGTACCAAGCAACGCCACCGATCTTAGCAAGTTCTTCTGCGACAACTTCGATTTCTTCTTCGGTCATTGTCTTCATTCCCTCGGAATTAGGAATAACGCTCAGATCTTATGATGGTGAGCACTTAATCTGGTACTTATCGCATCTTGGCCCCAGTAATTCGATATTTATCCTTTAAGTCGATCTAATGTCGACTCTTGGTTGTCCATGCACCTCAAGATTGAGGGGAATGTTGTGTGATCACTTCCTTGAGACAATCTGTTCTTGCAGCATTGCGAGTTGCTGTAGATAAGGTTTGCGTCTCGCTTCATGTTGAAGGTTCAGCCTTTCAAGAACCCGAATTCTCAATTTGATGTCGGGAGAGGTTTTACTAATTTTCTCGCACTCGCATTCATAGGCAAAGTCTATGTTAGCCAACGTTGAAAGCAGAGATTGGAGGAGAGGCTGTAAAGATGAGGAATACATTCTGGCGGAAGGGCTTTCAGGGTTCTGCTTATTGTTATGCAATTCAGTATCGTTCATGCGCATCCTCGCAGTAACTTTGCATTAACTGCTCAGACGATACTGACGTAGGGTTACTCCGTCTGTTGGAAACCCGACAAAGCTACAAAATCTTTTTACGGTAGCCCTTTTGATCCGACGGTTGCCATCGCCTCAGGCTCGCGCATCCACCGAACGCGTCGGCGCGAGGCCTCAATGCGAGTTGAATGTTCCTGGAAGCAGGGACTCGTATCGTTCCCGAATCGTGCGGTAGCATTCGCAGGCTGTTTCTTCGAGACCATCCCGATCCGTGACGGTGATGACCCCGCGCCCCTGGCTGATGAGCCCCGCCATCTGGAGAGCACGGGTCACGCTGCTGACCGTGGATCTTTGAACGCCAAGAGTTTGCGCGAGAGTCTCATGGGTGAGGGGCAGCGCGTCGTGATCGAAGCGATCCCGCGTGCTGAGGATCCAGCGGCAGCAGCGCGCCTCGACGCTGTGCACCGCATTGCATGCAACAGCCAGCAATGTCTGCGTGAGGAGAGCTTCGGTAAAGTTCAGGATCAGCTGCCTGACCTTGATGCGCCCCAGGATGATCTCCGCGAACCTATCGAGGGAAATGCGCGATGCCGTGCCGGAAAACTGCGTCACGTAGCGGCCGAACGACTGGCGCGATACTTGCGCACTGACGTAGCCGAACACGCTTTCGCGCCCGAACGCCGCCATCTCGACCGAACCGCCATCCTGCAGAAGAGTCGTGAACGAGACGATGGTATCGTGCGGAAAATAGACGTGCCGGATGGTTTCTCCGACATCGTACACGATCTTGCCCTTGGCCAGTTCCACGAGTTCGAGATGAGGCTCGAACGCGGTGAAATCTTCCGGTTCCAGCGCGGCGAGAAGCCTGTTGGCCCGGTGAATTATGGCCTTCAAACCATATTGCATGGCAAGGTGCACCGATCCAAACAGCCCTGATCCTCAGGGCGACAACGCACAACTAAGGTTACACATCCAACCTTTGACCGTCGGTTTTGTTCTCTGTGTGAATACTATCTCAGGTTTAGGCGGGATGCGAGAGCTACATTCGACGGATACCCTCAAGTTTATCTGGCAGGGTTGCCCAGGAATTGCCGTGCGCTTCCACACATCGAAGACTCGCTAGGCCGATCCCGCTCAAATCCGTTTACCCCGAAGGAGGGATGGCGCAGCATGGAGCATCAAGCCGAATCCACCGCCTCCAGGAGCACCCTTTGAACGCGCAATCGTTGACCGGCCCCATCTCCGATACACCTGCCGACCTGGCGGATTGGAGCGGGGGAGCGCTTCTCGAAGCTTATGCCCGCAAGCAGGTTTCTCCCGTCGAAGTGGCACGAGCCGTCATCGCGCGGATCGAGGCTTATGAGCCCAGGCTTTGCGCCCTCTATGCCTTCGACCCGCAAGGTGCATTGAGCGCGGCGAAGGCATCCGAGGATCGCTGGATGCGCGGCGAGGCGAGGGCGCTCGATGGAATTCCCGCGACTATCAAGGAAAACATCGCCACCGAGGGGACGCCCGTGCCGCTGGGCACCGCGGCGCGGCCTCTCGACCCGGCGGTGCAGGATGCGCCTTCGGCCGCGCGCCTGCGCGAGGATGGCGTCGTTATCCTCGCGAAGACCACGATGCCGGATTACGGCATGCTCTCGTCTGGTCTTTCGAGCTTCCATCCGCTCGCCCGCAATCCGTGGGACCTGTCCAAGAACCCTGGCGGCAGTTCGGCGGGAGCGGGCGCGGCGGCTGCCGCGGGCTATGGCCCATTCCATATCGGCACGGATATCGGCGGCTCCATCCGCCTCCCGGCGTCCTGGTGCGGCGTGTTCGGGTTGAAACCCAGCTTCGGGCGCATCCCCATCGATCCGGCCTATTACGGACGCGTGGCCGGGCCGATGACGCGAACCGTCCGCGATTCCGCTCTCATGATGACGAGCCTCACCCGGCCCGACATGCGCGATCCCACGAGCCTGCCTTATCAGGATCTGCCCTGGCTTAATCTCGGCATCGACATCAAGGGGCTGAGGATCGGCGTCATGATGGAGGCGGGCATCGGGTTGGCCCTCGATCCCGAAGTGAAAGCGAGCGTCGAGGCCGCGGCCAAAGCCTTCACGGATGCGGGAGCCGTCGTCGAAGAGGTGAAGCCCTTCATCACCCGCCAGATGCTGGATGGGCTCGACGATTTCTGGCGCCAGCGCGCCTGGTCGGATATCGGGCCGCTGAGCGCTGAAGAGCGCGCCCGCATTCTTCCCTACATCCTGAAATGGGCGGAGGGCGGCAAGGCGCTGACGGGCACCCAGGTCTATAACGGCATGAACCAGATGATGGTGATGCGCCATGCGGCGGTCGCCGCCACCCATCGCTTCGACTTCGTGCTCTCGCCCGTGGCCCCGAATGTCGCCTACGAGGCGGAGCTGGCTTCGCCGATCCACGACCCCGAAAAGCCCTTTGAACATATCGGCTACACGGTCGCCTTCAACATGTCGGACCAGCCGGCGGCCTCGGTCAATGCGGGCTTTACGAAAGCCGGGCTTCCCATCGGCCTCCAGATCATCGGGCGGCGCTATGATGATGTGGGGGTGCTGCGGCTCTCGCAGGCCTGGGAGGAGATGTGTTCTGACAAGCGGCCCTGGCCGAGGCTTTGACTGCTGCACATTCTCTGCGTTTCCAACCCTTTGCCCTCATCCTGAGGAGGTTGCGGAGCGACCGTCTCGAAGGAGCGTCCAGAGACCACTGGAGCCTCCTTCGAGACGCCGCTTGCAGCGGCTCCTCAGGATGAGGTGAGAGAGTTGGATGTAAGAAGCTGTTGACCGGAGCGACACCGAGGATCGTTGCACCGGGTTTTCCCGCGGGCCGCGTGCTGATAGAGAGCGTGCATGACCTACAAAGTTGCTGCCCTCTATCAGTTCGTCGCGCTGCCCGACTTCCGGGATTTGCGGGATCCGCTCCATGCCATCTGCTCCGACCTCGGAATCAGGGGTTCGCTGCTGCTCGCGCCGGAGGGCATCAACGGCACCGTGGCCGGAACGGAGGAGGGCATCGCCGCCTTGGTGGCTGAGTTGCAAGACGGCCCGCTCTTTCATGGTCGCCTCAACAATCTGGAGCTGAAGTTCTCAGGTGCAGCCGAGATGCCCTTCAAGCGCATGAAGGTGCGCCTCAAGAAAGAGATCGTGACCCTCGGCGATCCTGAGGCAGACCCGACCAAACAGGTCGGCTCCTATGTGTCGGCGACGGAGTGGAACAAGCTGCTCGAAGACCAGGATGTGGTCCTGGTCGATACCCGCAACGATTTCGAGGTGGAGATGGGCACCTTCAAAGGCGCGGTGGACCCACGGATCAAGAAGTTCAGCGAGTTCAAGGAGTTCGTGCGCAACGAGCTTGACCCCGCCAGACACAAAAAGGTGGCCATGTTCTGCACCGGCGGTATCCGTTGCGAAAAGGCCAGCTCCTACATGCTGAAAGAGGGCTTCGCCGAGGTCTATCACCTCAAGGGCGGCATTCTGCAATATCTGGAGGATGTGCCGGAAACCGAGAGCCGCTGGAATGGCGGCTGCTTCGTGTTCGACGAGCGGGTTTCCCTCGGCCATGGCCTCGTGGAGCGGCCGCAGGACAAGGGGCTGTCCGATGAGTGACGACGTCAACGCGCGCCTGGAGGCGCTGGAGATCCGCGTCGCCTATCAGGAGCAGGTGATCGAAGATCTCAACCAGACCGTCATCGACCAATGGAAGAAGATCGACGTCCTGCGGCGGCAGTTCAACGAATTGCTCGACCGGGTTCAGGAAGCCGCGGACAACTCCGGCTCGCCACGTGCGCCGGAACCTCCTCCGCCGCATTATTGAGACTCGAGGGCAGGTCGCGACAGAGCGCTCCCGGCTCAAACCTTCTTCACAAACTCGGTCTTGAGCACCAGCCCTTTGATCTGAGCCGAACGGCACTCGATCTCGCCTGCATTGTCCGTCAGGTGGATGCTCTTGAACACGGTGCCGCGCTTCAGGGTCGTCGAGGACCCCTTCACCTTCAGGTCCTTGATGACCTGAACGGAATCGCCCCCATTGAGGATGGCCCCGTTGCTGTCCCTGACAACCATGTCGCTCATATCGATCTCCTTGGGCGCGCTTTTTCGCCTTCGGAAGAGGGCATAGCGCCCGTGGCGATACGTTGTCCATTGGGGCGCTCATGATGGGGCTTTGCGCCTCGCCTCGCTGCACCAAAAATCTTCGCATCTCGTCCTGAACAGACCGGCTGGATTGCCAAAGGTTGTATGCATGAAAAGCAGGAGGCGCACGCGTGCAGATCATGGCGCTGCGCAACGAGAAGCAGCCAGTTCCTGCATTGCTGCCAAGCTTAATGAACTCGTCCTCTATAATTACAGGCACTTAAGATGCGTAATTACATGACGTCATGATCGGGACACGAACGTGTGATGCCATACATCTGTGGCCTCGCCCGACTTTCGTCTAGGTTTACTTGGGTCGTGACGCATTCTGTCTGCAAGGCATCGATATGTCTCCAACAGGAGTGGGCCCTTCATGAAACGCCGCAATTTTCTCGCAACGGCTGGTGCCGGCATTGCAGCCGGTGCAATCGCAAGCCCGGCCATTGCCCAAAGCAATCCGGAAATCCGCTGGCGCCTGACGTCGGGCTTCCCCAAATCGCTCGACACCATCTATGGCGGCGCCGACTTCCTGGCGAAATACGTGTCCGCGGCCACCGAGGGCAAGTTTCAGATCCAGCCGTTTTCGGCCGGTGAAATCGTCGGTACGTTCCAGGCAGCCGATGCTGTCTCGTCCGGCACGGTCGAGATGGCCCACACGGCAGCCTATTACTATGTCGGCAAGGACCCGACCTTCGCAGCCGCCGCAGCGGTGCCGTTCACGCTCAACGCCCGCCAGCTCAATGCCTGGCAATACCATGGTGGCGGCATCCAGCTCGTCAACGACTTCATGGCCAAGCACAACCTCTATGCTCTGCCGGGCGGCAATACCGGCACCCAGATGGGTGGCTGGTTCCGCAAAGAGATCAAGACCGCTCAGGACCTGCAGGGCCTGAAGATGCGCATCGCCGGCATCGCCGGTCAGGTCATGCAGAAGCTCGGCGTCATCCCGCAGCAGGTGGCCGGCGGCGACATCTATCCCTCGCTCGAGCGCGGCACCATTGACGCCGCCGAGTGGATCGGTCCCTATGACGACGAGAAGCTCGGCTTCCAGAAAGTCGCGCCGTATTATTACTATCCCGGCTTCTGGGAAGGCGGCCTGACACTCCACTTCATGTTCAACAAGGCAAAGTGGGAGTCGCTCCCGAAGAACTATCAGGCGATCGTTGAAGCGGCCTGCATGGCGGCCAACCAGGATATGCTAGCCAAATACGACGCCAAGAACCCGGCGGCCCTGCGCAGCCTCATCGGAGCCGGCGCTCAGCTGCGCCCGTTCTCACAGGAAATCCTCGATGCCGCCTACAAGGCGACCAACGAGGTCTATGCGGAAATCTCCGCCCAGAACGCCGACTTCAAGAAGGTCATCGACTCCATTCGTGCCTTCCGGAACGAAGAGTACCTGTGGTTCCAAGTGGCCGAATACGCCTTCGACACCTACATGATCCGCGCCCGCACCCGCGGCTAATCGCGGATTTAAGGTCTGACGATGAGAAGCCCGGTGCCCTGCGCCGGGCTTTTCCCGTTACTGCAGGGCTGGTCTGCCCTCAGGGGAGGGCTTTGTGCCTTGCACATGGGAGCTTGAGTGCTGATCTGAAGGCAACCTGCCGTCACAGATAAAGAGTTGCCATGCCTGTCCTCTCCATTCTCGACCTCGCGCATGTTCCGGAAGGCTCGACGCCCTCCGATGCCTTACGCAACTCGCTCGATCTGGCGCAGCACGCGGAACGATGGGGCTACAACCGCTTCTGGCTCGCCGAGCACCACAACATGGTCGGCATCGCCAGCGCCGCGACGAGCATCGCCATCGCCCATGTGGCCGGCGGCACGAAGACCATCCGCGTGGGTGCCGGCGGCATCATGCTGCCGAACCATTCGCCTCTGGTGATCGCCGAGCAGTTCGGCACGTTGGACGCGCTCTTTCCGGGTCGCATCGATCTCGGCGTCGGCCGTGCGCCGGGCACCGATCAGCGAACCCTGCGCGCGCTTCGCCGCGATCCGATGAGCGCCGATACGTTTCCGCAGGATGTTCTTGAGTTGCAGGCGCTGCTTGGCCCGCTGCAGCCGGATCAAGCGATCCAGGCCGTACCGGGAACGGATTCGAACGTGCCCATCTGGATTTTGGGTTCCAGCCTCTTTGGCGCGCAACTCGCCGGCATGCTGGGCCTGCCTTATGCCTTCGCCTCGCATTTCGCGCCCAATGCTCTGCTTTCGGCCTTGCAGGCCTACCGGCAGCGTTTCGAGCCATCCGCGCAGCTCGACAAACCCTATGCGATGGTCGGCGTGAATGTGATCGCAGCCGACACTGATGAGGAGGCACGCCGTCTCTTCACCTCGTCGCAGCAAGCCTTCATCAACATGTTCCGCGGCACGCGCGGCAAGCTCCAGCCGCCTATCGACGATATCGAGACCTATTGGACGCCCGCCGAAAAGGCACAAGCCATGAGCATGCTGGCCTGTTCGTTCGTCGGTTCCGCGCAGACCGTGCGCGAGGGACTGGAAGGATTCATCGAGCAGACGGGAGCGGACGAGCTGATCGTCGCTTCAGCGGTCTACGATCATTCGGCGCGCTTGCGCTCGTATGAGATTCTGGCGGATGTGCGCGAGACGATGGGGAAGGCGGCTTAGAGCCCTCGCAAACCCTTCCCCGTCATGGCCGGGCTTGTCCCGGCCATCCACGGCTTTTGCGCTTCTATCAATCTCTACCCTCATCCTGAGGAAGTCGCGCAGCGACTGTCTCGAAGGAGGCTCCAGAGATCACTGGATAATCCTTCGAGACGCGAGCAAGCTCGCTCCTCAGGATGAGGTTTGCTTGTTGGAAACGAAGGCGTGGATCACCGGCACAAGGCCGGTGATGACGTAGGAGTGCACGGACGTCTATGCCGCCGCTCCACGCGCCTTCAGCGTGGGATCGAGCGCATCCCGCAACCCATCGCCCAGCAGGTTCAACCCCAGCACCGACAGCGCAATCGCAATGCCTGGCGCGATGGCGAGGTGAGGGGCCTGCGAAAGATAGGTTTGCGCATCGCTCAGCATGCGGCCCCAGCTGGGGTTGGGTGGGCGCACACCTAAGCCCAGATAGCTCAGGCCTGCTTCGGTGAGAATGGCCAGCGCCAATTGAATCGTCACCTGCACGATCAGCGCGCCCGCGATGTTGGGCATCACGTCTTCCCATGTAATGCGCAACGGATGCTTGCCGATGGAGCGCGCGGCAGCGATGTAATCGAGCGTCCAGACCTGAAGCGCGACGCCGCGCGTGACGCGGGCGAAGACGGGAATGTTGAACACCGCAATCGCAAGAATCGCCGCAAGCGGCCCGGAGCCCACGAGCGCACCGAGCATGATGGCGGAGAGCACCGCCGGAAACGCGAATACTACGTCGGAGACACGCATGGCGATCTCGTCGGCAATGCCTTTCCACGCAGCCGCCGCACAGCCGATGGCCGTGCCTATGGCAGCGCCGAGAAGAACGGCGGGCCATGCGATGGCGAGCGAGTTCCAGGCCCCCACCATCAGCAGCGAAGCGACATCGCGCCCGAAATGATCGGTGCCGAGAAGCCCCGCTTCCAACGGTCCCTTCAGGCGAAGGGCCACGCGCACCCGCGTCGGCGGCTCCGGCGTCCATACAAGCGAGACGAGGGCTACGATGACGAGCAGGGCGGTCAGGATACCGCCAACCACGAGGGGCGTATTGAGGCGAAAGCGTTTCATCAACGGCCCCTCAGGCGTGGGTCGAGGATGGAGTAGCCGATATCGACTAAAAAGTTCACGACGATCACGAGTCCGGAAAAGATCAGCACGATGTCCTTGATCACCACGAGGTCGCGCTGGTTGAGCGCCTGATAGGCAAGCCGCCCGAGGCCCGGCAGGTTGAACACATTCTCTACCAGGATCGCGCCGCCGAAGAAGAACGATAGCTGGAGTCCCAGAATTGTGGTGACGGGAATGAGCGCGTTCGGCACCACATGACGGCGAAGCGTCGCGCCCTTGTCGACGCCTTTGGCGCGCGCCGTGCGCACGAAGTCCGCGCCGATCACCTCCAGTGTCGCCGAACGCGTCACGCGCGTCAGCACGGCGGCCTGGGGCAGGGCGAGGGCGATGGCGGGCAGCAGCAGCGCCTGGAAGGCAGGCCAGAAGCCCGCGCTCCAGCCGGGAAAGCCGCCTGCGGGAAACCAGCCGAGCCACGTGGAGAAAAACAGAATGAACAACAGGCCGATCCAGAAATTCGGCACCGCCACGCCCAGCTGACTGAACACCAGCACGGCGCGGTCCACCGCAGTGTCGCGCCGCGCCGCCGCCGCTACGCCCAGCGGCAGGGCGAGGGTCGTCGAGATGAGGATGGCGAGAAGGCTCAGCGGCAGCGTCACGTCCATGCGTTCGGCGACGAGTGTCGAGACCGGCATCTTGTAGGTGATCGACGTGCCGAGTTCGCCATGCAGCAATCCGCCGATCCATTGCAGGTAGCGCACCAGCGCAGGCTGATCGAGCCCAAGCTCCTGGCGCAGGGCCGCGAGCGTATCCTCCCGCGCCGAAGTGCCGAGCATGATCGCCGCCGGATCGCCGGGGAGGACCTCAAGGATGAGGAAGATCGCCAGCGAAACGCAGAGCAGCGTTACGGTCAGGGAGACGAGTCGGGAGATGATGAAACGCAGCATGAAACCTGATTTACAAACCGTCTTCTCACTCATCGTCACGGACAGAGAGCGTCCGACTGGATGAGAGAGAAGACGAATGACCTCTCCACGTCATGGCCGGGCTTGTCCCGGCCATCCCGATCGGAAAGGCACGGCGCCTCACAGCATCGAGATCACCGGCACAAGGCCGGTGATGACGTGCAAGAGCACGGATACGCATCATTGGTGGCGCGTCACTCCGTCCACGACGCCTCCGTCACATCGTTCGACGGAATGGGGGAGTTCTCCCACAGGCCCTGCAGCTTCGCGTTCCACACGCCGAGCTTCGGCAGCTGGAAGAGGAAGAGCGCGGGCACTTCTTCCGCGAGGATCTTCTGGGCTTCTGCGTATTTCGCGTAGCGCGCCTTCTCGTCCGTGGTCTTGGCGGCGTCCGCGATCAGGGCCTTGAACTTGTCGTTCTTGTAATTGAAGTAATAGTTGTCACGCGCGAAGATATCGATGTCGAGCGGCTCGGCGTGGGCGACGATGGTGACGTCGTAATCCTTCGCCTTGAACACTTCCTCGATCCACTTGGCCGGGAATTCGGTGGGGATGATCTTCATCTCCACGCCGACTTCGGCGAACATGGCCGAGAGCAGCTCCGCCGAGCGGCTGGCATAGGCCATCTGCGGGGTCTTGATGCTGATCGACAGCCCGTTGCCATAGCCCGCTTCCTTCAACAGCGCCTTGGCCTTCTCAACATCGTAGGGAATGACGTTCGTCATATCCACGAAGGCCGGGTTGTTGGGCGAGAAGAAGCTGCCGATGGGCTGGCCGAAACCGGAATAGGCGCCCTCCACGAGCGCCTTGCGATCCACCGCATGCATGAGGGCGCGGCGCACGCGCACGTCGTCGAACGGCTTCTTGCCGCTGTTGAGGCCGGCGACGACCTCACCCTCCGTGTTGCCGGCAACGGCCTTGAAGCGAGCATCCTTCTGGAACTCGGCGAAGAGTTCGGGTGCCGCGAGGTTCGGGAAGGCATCCACGTCGCCTGCGCGCAGGGCTGCCACTTGGGCCTGCGAGTCGCTGATGAAGCGGAAGGTCACGGTCTCCAGCTTGGTCTTGTCCTTCTGCCAGTAATCCGGGTTCTTCACGAGCTCCACCCGGTCGCCGCGCGTCCAGGACTTGAACTTGAAGGGGCCGGTGCCGACCGGGTTCGCTGCGTTGCCCGAAGCCGTTTCCGGCGCCACGATCACCGCATCGCCCCAGCCGAGATAGGTGAGGAAGTTGCCAGAGGTTTCCTTCAGCTTGATCACGACGGTGGCCGGATCGGGCGTCTCGATGGCCTCGATAGGTGCGAAGATCTGCTTCTGGGCGTTGGTGGATTTGGGGTCGCGGGCGCGGTCGAAGGCGAATTTCACATCCGCCGAATCGAAGGTCGAGCCGTCGTGGTACTTCACGCCTTCCTGAAGGCGGAAGGTGTAGGTGAGGCCGTCCGGCGAAATCTCCCAGCTCTTGGCGAGCAGGGGCTGAACCTTGCCGGAGCGGTCGATGCGCACGAGGCCTTCATAGAGATTGGCCCAGGTCACTTCGCGGATGGCGACCGGCGCCGCAATCGTCGGGTCGAGGCCCGGGGGCTCGATGGGCATTCCAATGACGAGCGAGGTCTTGGCGGCAAGAGCCGGCAGGGCGCTGACGGACAAGAGCAAGGCGGCGGCCAGGAAGCGCTTCGACATTAGGCGGATCTCCATCCGGTACAGGGAGCGAAAGGTCGCGATGGGGACCAGCTTACGCAGTGCCGCGCCGGATGGAAGATGAACTTTGCCGATTTTTAACGGGCCGGTGCGGTTGCGAACCCCTAAATGTCGGGAATGCCGCCCCCTGGGTCATGGCCGGGCTTGTCCCGGCCATCCCGATGCGAAGAGCGCAACGCCTCAAACAATCGGCATCACCGGCACCAGGCCGATGATGCCTTGGGAAGAAGGCTGATCCTTCTTCAGATCAGATGCAGCGCCCGCCATCGACCTCTAGCACGACGCCGGTGATCATGCTGGCCTCGTCGGACGCGAGGTAGAGCGCCGCGTTGGCGATATCCTGCGGGGTCGAGAAGCGTCCGAGGGGGATCGAGTTTCTGAAAAGCTCGCGCTTCTGGGGCGTGTCCTCGCCCATGAAGGTGGCGAGCAGGGGCGTGTCACCCGCCACGGGAGCGAGAGCGCAGACACGGATCTTCTCGGGCGCGAGCTCCACGGCCATGGACTTTGTCATGGTGTGCACGGCGCCCTTGGTGCTGTTGTACCAGGTGAGGCCGGGGCGTGGGCGCAGGCCTGCCGTCGAGCCCACATTGATGATCGCGCCGCCGCCCTGTTTCTGCATCAGCGGAACGGCGGCCTTGGCGAAAAGATAGATCGATTTCACATTGACCGCGAAAACCCGGTCGAACTCGTCTTCCTCGACCTCCAGCATCGGACGGTTCCGATGGCTGATACCTGCGTTGTTGACGACGATGTCGAGCTTGCCGAAAGCAGCGACGGTCTTTTCGACAGCCGCGTTCACGTCGGCGGCCTTCGCCACGTCGGCAGCGAGGCCGATGGCCGATGCGCCGATCTTCTCGGCGGCGCTTTTCGCGGCGGCTTCGTTAATGTCGATGACGGCGACCTTCGCGCCTTCACGGGCGAATGTTTCCGCAATTCCCTGGCCGAAGCCGGAGCCTGCGCCCGTGATCAGCGCCACCTTGCCTTCGAGGCGATTCATGTTTTCTCCCTTTTCAAAAGCCAGTCTGTTTCATCCTCACCCTCATCCTGAGGAAGCGCGTAGCGCTGTCTCGAAGGAGGCTCCAGTGATCTCTGGACGATCCTTCGAGACGCAGCCTACGGCTGCTCCTCAGGATGAGGGCGGAGGGAATTCCTTCAGCTACCCGTGAGCAATGACGATCGTGCGTGTCGTCGTAAACTCGACCAAACCCTCCAGGCCCTTCTCGCGGCCGTGGCCGGAGCGGCCGAAGCCGCCGAAGGGCAGCTCGACGCCGCCGCCTGCGCCGTAGCAATTCACGAAAACCTGTCCGGCGCGCATGGAGCGGCCCACGCGAGTGGAGCGCATGGCGTCGCGGGTCCACACGCCTGCGGCAAGGCCATAGGCTGTGCCGTTGGCAAGGCGGATCGCGTCAGCTTCGTCGTCGAAGGGCGTGGCGACGAGGACGGGGCCGAACACCTCCTCCTGCGAGAGGAGGCTTTCATGCGGCACGGGCGCGAGGAAGGTTGGCGTGACGTAGAACCCACCCGCCGGCGCGTCGAGCGCCACGACGCCTTCGCCGATGACGGCGAGGCCCTCGTTGCGGGCGCGCTCCAGATAACCGAGAACGCGGCGCTGCTGCGCCTGGTTGATCATGGGGCCGAGATCGGGCTCGCGCTCCGGATGGCCTGCGCGAAGCGCGCGGAAGCGCTCGGCGATGGCGTCGACCACATCGTTGAAGATGCCGCGCTGGATCAGGAGGCGGCTGCCTGCCGAGCAGGTCTGACCGCCGTTCTGGATAATGGCGTTCACGAGCGTCGGCATGGCGCGTTCGAGATCCGCGTCGTCAAATACGACCTGTGCGGATTTTCCGCCGAGTTCGAGGGTCACGCCCACATGGTTCTTGGCGGCTGCCGTCTGCACGGCGGTGCCGGTTTCGGGGCTGCCGGTAAACGACAGGAAGTCGATGCCGGGATGGGCGGCGAGCGCCGCGCCCGCTGAACGGCCAAGACCCGTCACCACATTGAGCGCGCCATCCGGGAAGCCGACCTCGCGGGCAAGCGCCGCAACGCGCAGAATGGTAAGCGAGGCATCCTCCGCAGGCTTCACGACCGTGGCGTTACCGGCGGCAAGGGCCGCACCGACGGAGCGCCCGAAGATCTGCATCGGGTAGTTCCAGGGCACGATGTGGCCGGTCACGCCATGCGGCACGCGCTCGACGCTCACGAGATGGGTGTGAAGGTAGGGAATGACGTCGCCGTGCAGCTTATCGGCGGCGCTGCCATAGAACTCGAAATAGCGGGCGAGCCCCATGGCGTCGGCTCGTGCCTGGCGCAGGGGCTTGCCGTTGTCGCGGCTCTCGAGAATGGCCAGCTCGTCGGCCTTGGCCTCGACGGCCTGGGCGAGCTTCATCAGCAGGCGGCCACGCTCTGTTGCGGTCAGCTTGCCCCAATCGCCCTCCAGGGCCTTGCGGGCCGCGGCGACGGCGGCGTCGATGTCCTGGGGCGTGCCGGCGGCGATACGGGCAAGCAGGGAGCCGTCTATGGGAGAGAGAACGTCCAGCATCATGCCGTCGGAGGCTGCAACGTTACGGCCGCCGATGAGGTTCTGAAAAATCATATCCGGGGCAATGGATGGGCTGACTTGGTCGTTCACGGAGCCTTCTCCCTAAAACATTCTGTTCATTCCCGGCACGGCAGCCAGGAGCTGGCGCGTATAGGCGTCGCGCGGATCGGCGAAGAGTTGCGCTGTTTCCGCCATTTCCACAATCCGACCTTTTTGCATGACAGCCACGCGGTCGCATATCTGGGCAGCGACCCGCAGATCGTGGGTGATGAACAGGATCGCAAGTCCAAGCTCCTCCTGAAGACTCCGGATGAGTTTCAGGATCTCGGCCTGGACGGAGACGTCGAGGGCGGAGACCGCCTCGTCCGCCACCAGCACATCCGGCCTCATGGCGAGCGCGCGGGCGATGCCGATGCGCTGGCGCTGGCCGCCGGAGAACTCGTGGGGGTAGCGATCCACGGCTTGAGCGGGCAGGCCGACCTTCTGGAGAAGAACGCGGGCTTCCTCCACGGCTTTGGCCGGATCCTCGCCTTGCGTGATCGGCCCCTCGGAGATGATGCGGCCAACGGTGCGGCGCGGGTTGAGAGAGGCGAAGGGGTCCTGGAAGACCATCTGGATGCGCCGCCGGTGCGGGCGCAGGGCAGCTTGCGAGAGGGCGCTGAAGGGCAGATCTCCGATCTCGATCCTGCCGCCGTCCGGCTCGATGAGGCGCAGCACGCAACGCCCGACCGTGGACTTGCCGGAGCCGGATTCACCCACGAGCCCCAGGGTCTCGCCGCGCCGGATCTCGAAGCTCACCGCATCCGCTGCTTGGACCTCGCGCTTCTTCGTGAAGAAGCCGCGCCCGCCATAGGTCTTGGTGAGCGCATCGACCTTGAGCGAGATCGGCTCGCCAGTCAGCAGCTTGGGCTTGGGCGGCGTCAGCGAGGGCACGGCGGCGAGAAGGCGCTTGGTATAGGGGTGCTGCGGATTATGCAGCACTTGCTCAGCGGGGCCTTCCTCCACCAGTTCGCCCTGCTGGAGCACGGCCACCCGGTCGGCGATCTCGGCCACCACGCCGAAATCGTGGGTGATGAAAAGAACGGCTGTGCCCTTCTTGCGGCGCAGGTTGTCGATGAGCTTGAGGACCTGCGCCTGGGTGGTCACGTCGAGGGCGGTCGTGGGCTCGTCGGCGATGAGGAGCTTGGGCTCAAGCGCGAGCGCCATGGCGATCATCACGCGCTGGCGCTGGCCGCCGGACAATTCATGCGGATAGGCTTTCGCGATCAGCTCGGGATTCGGCAGGTTCACCTCGGAGAGAAGTTCCAGCACCCGGCGGCCGCGCTCCGCCGGGCTCAAGACCCCATGGGCCCGGAAGGTTTCGGCGATCTGGTCGGCAACCCGCATGACCGGGTTGAGGGAGGTCATCGGCTCCTGAAAGACGGTGCCGACCTCCCGCCCGCGCACATCGCACCAGCCGTTCTCGTCGAGGCTCAGCAGCTCGCGGTCCGCCAGCTTGATCGAACCGGAGAGCACATCGACGCCCGGCGGAAGAAGGCCGATGGTGGCCATGGCGGTCATGGATTTGCCGGAGCCTGATTCACCCACGACGCAGAGCGTTTCGCCCGGCCTGATCGTGAGCGACAGGCCTTGAATCGCATGCTTGCGGTCCGCAAGGGCGGGAAGGCCGATAGCCAGGTTTTCGATCGACAGCACGGGGGAGGGGCTGCTCAATGATGTTCTCCTAAGTCCACTCATCCTCGCCATCTCCGCCGCTCCGTCAATCCGTTCATGAAAGTGGGCCAGCATTCGTCCCGTTTCGATGACAGCCGAACTGCGCTCATTCCCTCCCCCTTGTGGGGAGGGTTAGGGTGGGGGTGGCGGCGGCAGACCTTGATAGACTATCGCCGCCACCCCCACCTCCAACTCCTCCCCACAAGGGGGAGGAGAGCTTCAGCGCCGAATTTCAGAGAGCGTTGAGAATGCTCACGCCTCCGCCATATGCTCACACGATTACAGGGAGTGCTTCAATCCATGCACGATGCCGTTTTTCACACTGCCGAAAGCAGATTGCACGAATGCTTTGCCTTGCAGAAGCGTGTTTGGGCAGAGCAGGGAGCTCTCTCCGAAAAGCGGCGCGCCCAAGGTTTGAGCGATCTTGCCGATGTGCTGGTGCGCCATGCAGACGGCTTCGCGAAAGCCGTCAGCGAGGATTTCGGGCATCGATCCGTGCATGAAACCAAGCTCTCCGATCTCTATCCCGTCATCGCGGGCCTGCGTCACGCACGGAAGAACTTCCGCCGCTGGATGAGGCCGCGCCGCCGCCCGATCCGGATGATGTTTCAGCCCGCCTCGGGCCGCGTCTTATATCAGCCTCTAGGTGTGGTGGGCATCATGAGCCCTTGGAACTACCCGGTGCAGCTGACGCTGGCGCCCCTCGCGGGTGCGCTCGCCGCAGGCAACCGGGTGCTGATCAAACCCTCGGAGCTGACGCCTCGCACCTCCATCCTGCTGCAAGAGGTGCTGGCTCAGGTCTTCGATGAATCCGAGGTCGCGGTGATACAAGGCGGCGTCCGAGAAGCGCAAGACTTCTCGCGGCTGCCTTTCGATCATCTGTTCTTCACGGGATCGACGGCGGTCGGACGCGAGGTGATGAAGGCGGCAGCAGACAATCTCGTGCCGGTCACGCTGGAGCTCGGCGGCAAGTCTCCCGCGATTGTCGCGTCCGATTTCTCGCTCGAAAAGGCAGCTGAAAGAATTGCGGTCGGCAAGCTGTTCAATGCTGGGCAGACCTGCATCGCGCCCGACTACGTGCTTGTGCCGCAAAGCCAGGAGGGGGCTTTCGTCGCGGCTTATCGCGACGCTGTTGCGCGGCTCTATCCGACCCTTGCCGAGAATCCCGACTACACCGCCATCGTCAATGCTCATCACCACGAGCGTATCCGCAGCCTTCTAGACGATGCCAGGGCGAGCGGCGCGACAATCCATGAGATCAACCCGGCTGCCGAGTCATTCGACGTAACCAAGCGAAAAATTCCGCCTGTCGTACTCACCGGCGCCCCTGATCACGCGCGCATCATGCAGGAAGAAATCTTCGGACCGGTTCTTCCCGTCATTTCCTATGACACGATCGAAGCGGCCTGCCGCTATATCGGCGACCGCCCGCATCCGCTGGCGCTCTATCTGTTCAGCCATGATGGACGAACCATCGAGACCGTACTCGAAAAAACCCAATCCGGCGGTGTCGCGATCAACGACACGCTGCTTCATTGCGTGCAAGAGGAGCTGCCTTTCGGCGGCGTGGGCGAAAGCGGCACGGGAGCCTATCACGGCGAGGCGGGATTCAGGACTTTCAGCCATGCCCGCTCGGTTTTCCGGCAATCGCGGTTCAATGGGACGGGCATGACGAAGCCGCCCTACGGCAACCGCATCAACCGGCTTCTGTCACTGCTCATGCGTTAAAAACACGGTTCGCATTCACCGATGCATCGCCTCCGTGAGGCGGGGATCGCCCATCAGCGGGACGGAGATGTCGTAGGACACGCCCTCGACCGCGAAGTTGAGCACCATGTTGCCTTCCAGCTCGCCTTCGATGCTGCGCTTGATCAGGCGTGAGCCGAAACCCTGGCGCTTGGGGGGCGAAACGGGCGGCCCGCCCGATTCCGTCCAGTGAAGGCGCAGGTGCGGGGCCCGGTCCTCGGCCGGCACGATGGACCACAATACGTCGAGATGACCGGAGGGCACGGACAATCCGCCATATTTCGCCGCGTTCGTGACGAGTTCATGCACCACGAGGCCCAGATTGATCGCATATCGAGCGGGCAGGTTCACCTTCGGACCGTTGATGCTGACGCGTGTGTCTCCCGTTTTGCGATAGGGCGCCAGCTCCTGTTCCACGATCTCGCGCAGATCAGCCTCACGCCAGGATTTTCGGGTGAGCAGATTGTGGGTTTTCGAAAGCGCCAGCAGACGTCCCTCGAAAGCCTCCTTGAACTGTGCCGTGTCGTTGGTGGAGCGCAGTGTCTGCGCGGCGATGGATTGCACGGTGGCGAGCGTGTTCTTCACCCGGTGATTCAGCTCGTCGAGGAAGAAACGCTGCTGGTCATCGGCCTGCTTGCGCTCCGTGATGTCCTGGAAGATGCCGATGAAGAACACTGGCTCGCCCTGCTCATCGAATGTGACGCGGCCTCTCGAATTGATCCACCGGATCTCGCCGTTCGGGCGCCTGATCCTGTATTCGTCCTCGTAATTTCCATTGCCGCGCACCGCGTTGCGCAGGTTTTCGAGTGAGCTTTCCACATCGTCCGGATGGACGATCCCGCGCCAATCCTCGACGCTTGCCGTAGTCCTCGCCTCGGGCAGGCCGAGCAGTGTGGCTGCCTGGCTCGACCAGCCTCCCGTCCTTTTCTGAAGATCGTACCACCATGTGCCCATGTGGCCCGCTTCGAGCGCCAACCTCGCGCGTTCCTCGCTGGCACGCAGGGCCTGCTGGCGCTCGGCGACATCATCCATGAGGTCGTTGAAGCCTTTCGCCAGGAGGCTGAACTCGCCGGCATTGCGGGGCAGGTCGATGCGGGCGCGGTAATCGCCGCGCCGCCAGTCGCGCAGCGCGCCGATCATGATGTCGAACGGCTTGGTGATGAAGGCCCGGCTTGCCAGCCAGGAGAGCGACAGGGCGAGGATGAGGGCTGCCGCGATCAGCATGAACCCGCGCCGCGAGGCCTGATTGATCGGCTGGAAGCTCGCCTTCGTCGACAAACCGGCGGCAATGAATATGCCGACAGGCGGCACCTGAAGAGGGATGTATCCGATGACGCGCTCGACACCGTCGATGGACACGGCCTCGTAGGAGCCGGCCTTGTCGCGCCAGAAATATTGAACGGCGCTCTCGGGCAGATTCCTCCCTACGAACTTTTCCGGAAACGGCTCCCGAGCGAGGATGACCCCGTTCCGATCGGTTATGGTGATGGCGCCGTTCGGCGGGAGGGTGCGCTCCTTCAGCTTGAGATCGAGCCAGTTCAGATCGAGGGCGCCGGCGATGACGCCGATGATGCGGCCTTCGCTGTCGCGGATCGGCATGGCGAGAGGAAGAACGGGCTGAGCCGGCAGGCCGCTCTCGACGAAGCCCGACGTGAAGTCGCCGATCACGAATTGACGTTTCGCCAGGGCCTCCTGGAAGTAAAAGCGGTTCGTGAACCGTAGGTCTGGGTTGGAGGGTTTCCCGCTGGTGCAGCGGACCTGGCCTTCGAGATCCAGGGCCACGAAGCTCCGCACCTGGGGCATCTTCTGCTGCAGAGACTTCAGATAGGGGCTGCAGATGGGAGTATCGAAACCCCGGATGGACCGGGCCTCCTCGAGGGCCGTGAGCAGGCTTTGAATGCCGTCGAAGATCCGCTCCAGCTCCGACCCGGCGAGCTGGGCCTGACGAATGACCTGCTCATGGATTTCCGCCTCGCGGGCGCGCCTTAGGGAGACCTCCGTGTATGTCCAGATGACGATCGCCGGCAGAACCGAGATCAACGCCAGGAGGAGCAAACGCCGCGCCAGTGTCATTCATGCGTCCAGCTTATTCCTTAACAGGGGACCACAAAGAGCGCCGATCGTCCACTGCGGCGAAGGTGGCCTTGCATTGGCGGCTCTGAGGTGTCAGGGGAGCAGGAATGGCGCTTCCTCCTCTTCTCCTCCTCCAGGACATCGCTCTCACCTTCGGCGGCACGCCGCTGATCGAGAGCGCCGAACTCTCCGTCTCGCCGGGCGAGCGGGCCTGCCTTGTGGGCCGCAACGGCTCGGGCAAGTCGACGCTTCTCAAGATTGCCGCGGGCCTCGTGGAGGCCGACAAGGGCAAGCGATTCGTGCAGCCGGGCGCCACCGTGCGCTATCTGGCCCAGGAGCCCGATCTCAGCGCCTTCCCGAACACGCTGGCTTACGTGGAATCCGGTCTCGGCCCGGGGGATGATCCGTATCGCGCCCGCTACCTGCTGGAGCAGCTGGGCATGACGGGCGAGGAGAAGCCCGCCGATCTCTCCGGCGGCGAGGCCCGCCGCGCGGCGCTCGCCCATGTGCTGGCGCCCCAGCCCGATATCCTGCTGCTTGACGAGCCCACGAACCATCTCGATCTGCCCGTCATCGAATGGCTTGAAGGGGAGCTGAAGAGCCTGCGCTCCGCCCTCGTCCTCATCAGCCACGACCGCCGCTTCCTGGAAAGCCTGTCCCAGGCCACTGTCTGGCTCGACCGGGGCCGCACCCGCCGCATGGACCAGGGCTTCGCTCATTTCGAGGAGTGGCGCGATCAGGTGCTGGAGCAGGAAGAGGCCGAGCACCACAAGCTCGGTCGCAAGCTCGTGGCCGAGGCCGACTGGCTACGCTACGGCGTGACCGCCCGGCGTAAGCGCAATGTGCGCCGCCTCGGCAATCTCCACTCCATGCGCCAGCAATATCGTGATCGCAATCGGGCGGTCGGCACGGTCAGCATGACGCTCGCCGAGGCCGAGCAATCCGGCACCCTCGTGGTGGAAGCGGAGGGCATCTCGAAGTCATACGGCGACCGTCCCATCGTCTCGAACCTGTCCTTGCGCCTTCTGCGCGGAGACCGCCTCGGCATCATCGGGCCGAACGGCGCAGGGAAAACCACGCTCATCAACATGCTCACCGGCAATCTCCAGCCGGATGAGGGCCGGGTACGTCTTGGCTCGAATCTCCAGATGATCACCCTCGACCAGCGCCGCGCGAGCCTCGACCCCAATGCCACCGTGGCCGAGACGCTGACCGGCGGGCGAGGTGACACCGTCACCATCGGCGGGCAGACGAAGCATGTGATCGGTTATATGAAGGACTTCCTGTTCGCGCCCGAGCAGGCCCGCACCCCCGTGGGCGTGCTCTCGGGCGGCGAGCGCAACCGGCTGATGCTGGCCCGCGCCCTGGCGCAGCCTTCGAACCTTCTGGTGCTCGACGAGCCGACCAACGATCTCGACCTCGAAACCCTCGATCTGCTTCAGGAGATGATCACGGATTATTCCGGAACCGTCCTCCTCGTCAGCCACGACCGCGACTTCCTCGACCGCACGGTCAGCTCAGTACTGGTCTCGGAAGGCGAGGGACGCTGGCTCGAATATGCGGGCGGCTATTCCGACATGGTGGCCCAGCGCGGCCAGGGCGTTCAGGCGCGGTCGGTCGAGAAGGAGGCCAAGTCCAGAAACTCCGACAAGCCCGTCGCCGCGAAGACGGAGCAGGCCAAGCGCAAGCTCAATTTCAACGAGCAGCATGATCTGAAGACCTTGCCTTTGAGGATGCAGGAGACCGAGGCCAAGATCGCCAAGGTCCAGGAAATCCTCGCTGATCCCGAACTCTATTCCCGCGATCCGGCCCGCTTCCAGAAGGCCATGGACATGCTCGCGCAGCTGCAAGGCGAGCTGCACGCCGCCGAGGAGCGTTGGCTGGAGCTGGAAATGCTTCGGGAGGAGCTGGAGGGATAGAGTCAGAAACTCGTTCCCTGTCGAATTGCGTAAATCCCAGGCGCGACACTAAAGTGACATCACCCGCTCGCTAGAAGCGGATCGTTACTGACGGAGGAACGCCATGGATTGCTTTTCGAGACGTTGCCTGACCACGACTCTGACGCTGCTCTGCCTCGGAGCTGCGCCTGCGGCCCTCATGGCCGCAGAGCCTGACCGGGCCGCTCTAGCGGACCGGGTGACGAAGTTGTCTCGCGGTACGCAATGGAAGCCTGTTGAGGCCATTCCGATCAACTTCCTGACCCATCATCCTCAGGGCATGGTGAAAATCGGTGACACGCTGTTCGTGTCGTCGGTGGAGATCAAGCAGCCAACCAAGCGCTTCCCGCAGCCGGTAGACGGATATGACAGGGATACGGGTGAGGGCGCAGGCCACCTCTTCAAGATCGACATGAAGGGCAATCTCATCGCCGACATCACGCTAGGCGAAGGCTCGATCTATCATCCGGGTGGAATCGATTACGACGGCAAATACATCTGGGTTCCGGTGGCCGAGTATCGACCGAACAGCAAGTCCATCGTCTATCGGGTCGATCCCGAGACCATGAAGGCCGAGGAGATGTTCCGCTTTGCGGATCATGTCGGTGGCGTGGTTCATGACACCGACAGCAAATCCCTGCACGGCGTCAGCTGGGGCTCACGCCGGTTCTACAGCTGGGCGCTCGATGATAATAGCAAGCCGACCAATGCGAATGAATCTCCCGAGAAGCTGCGCAAGCTGAACACCTCTCACTACCTCGATTATCAGGACTGCAAATATGCAGGTAGCCAGCGCATGCTGTGCTCCGGCGTCACCGAGATGCGGGTCAAGCCCGATGCCGCTCCGTTCCGGCTCGGCGGTCTCGATCTTGTCAGCCTCGCCGACGGCCGCCCGATCTTCCAGACACCTGTGCTGCTATGGGCGGATTCGGGAATGGACATGACCCACAATCCGGTCTGGATGGAGACGAGTGCGGCGGGCATTCGCGGCTACTTTATGCCCGAGGACGACAAGTCCACGCTCTACATCTTCGAGGCTGAGGTGAAATAGGGGAACAGAGCGATTGCCACGGACAGTTGCGGGAGGCCGTTCTCATCGGCTATCCGCAGCTGCCCGTGTCCGGACCCGATCTTTTCGGCCCGTGGCGCGTTTTGGCCCAGTGATGCAAGATGCGACATCACCATCAACCGAGAGATATCCCATGGCACAAGCGAAACTGTTTACGCCCTTCCGGGTGGGAGGCCTCGAACTGGCCAATCGTATCGTGATTGCGCCCATGTGCCAGTATTCGGCTGAAAATGGATGCATGACCGACTGGCACACGATCCATTTGGGTCAGCTTGCCCTGTCGGGTGCCGCACTTCTCACCATCGAGGCCACTGCCGTCGTGCCCGAGGGGCGCATTTCTTACGCGGATGTGGGCCTCTATTCGGATGAAACCGAAGCCGCCATGAAGCGCGTCCTGGACAGCGTGCGCCGCTGGTCCGACATGCCGATTGCGATCCAGCTCGCCCATGCGGGGCGCAAGGCTTCCACCGATGTGCCCTGGAATGGTGGAAAGCAGATCGCGCCGGATCATTCCAACGGATGGCAGACGGAGGCGCCTTCGGGGGTTCCTTATGCCGAGACTGAGAATGCTCCCACGGCTTTGACCAAGGAGCGCATGGCGCAACTGCGCGACGCATTCGCCAAGGCGGCCCGGCGCTCCGCGCGGCTCGGCATCGATGCGGTGCAGATCCACGCCGCTCACGGCTATCTGCTCCATCAATTCCTCTCGCCCCTGTCCAACCGGCGTGACGACGAATATGGCGGCTCGTTGGAAAATCGGATGCGTTTTCCGCTCGAAGTGTTCGATGCCGTCCGCGCGGCCTTCCCGGCGGATCGCTCCGTCACGGTGCGTGTTTCGGGAACCGACTGGGCGGAGGGCGGCTGGACGATCGAGGAGACGGTGGAATTCGCAAAGGCTCTAGAAGCGCGTGGATGCTCGGGAATCCACGTTTCGAGCGGCGGGCTGACCTCGGCGCAACGGATTCCGGTGGGGCCCAATTATCAGGTGCCGCTGGCTCGCGCCGTCAAGCAGGCCACCACGATGCCGGTCATCGCGGTGGGTCTCATTACCGATTTCGTGCAGGCGGAGGCCATCCTCGCCACGGGCGATGCCGATCTCATCGCGCTGGCGCGTGCCATCCTCTACGATCCCCGCTGGCCCTGGCACGCAGCCGCGCATTTCGGCGCAGCCGTGAAGGCGCCCAATCAGTACCTGCGCTCACAGCCGCACCAATTTCCCAGATTGTTCGACATGCGGGCCGACGATTGAAGGCTGCGGGGAATTCTACTCCCCGCTCTCATCCAAGGTGAAGCCCGCCTTCAGGACGACCTGGTAATGGCGCACCTCGCCATTCTCCACATGCCCTCTCGTCTGCATGACCTCGAACCAGCGAAGGTTGCGCAGCTTCTTGCTGGCGCGTTGGATCGCGGTTTGAATGGCGTCCTCGATGCTCTTTTCCGAAGAGCCGACGAGTTCGACGACCTTATAGACGTGATCGTTCATCAGATGCTCCATGCGTTGCGGACGGTTCGAGTTCGAAGGGTCTATTCGGCTCGCCGATACGCCGTCACTTCCTGCTCGATGGCGCCGAAGATCGAGTGCCCTGCCTTGTCCTTCATCTCGATGCGGATCGTGTCGCCGATGCGCATGAAGGGGGTTCTGGCCCCTCCATGCAGGATCGTTTCCACCGTGCGTTGCTCCGCGAGGCAGGAATAGCCGACGCCGCCCTGGGCGATGGGTTTGCCGGGGCCTCCGCCCGCGTCCTTGTTCGAGACGGTGCCGGAGCCGATGATCGTACCGGCGCCCAGTGGGCGGGTGGCTGCCGCGTGGGCGATCAGGGTGGGGAAGTCGAAGGTCATGTCCACGCCCGCATTCGGCTTGCCGATGAGCTGACCGTTCAGGCTGGAGCACAGGGGCAGGTGGAGCTTGCCGCCATCCCAGACATCGCCGAGTTCGTCCGGCGTCACAGCGACCGGCGAAAGGGTGGAGGAGGGCTTGGACTGGAAGAAGCCGAAGCCCTTGGCCAGCTCGTTCGGGATCAGGTTGCGTAATGACACGTCGTTCACCAGGACCACGAGGCGGATCGCTGCGGCTGCCTCCTCCCGGGTCGCTCCCATGGGAACCTCGTCGGTGATCACGGCGATCTCCGCTTCAAAATCGATCCCATGGGCCTCATCCATCACGAAAACCGGATCGCGCGGGCCGAGGAAGGAATCCGAGCCGCCCTGGTAGATGAGAGGATCCGTCCAGAAGGAAGCGGGCATCTCTGCCCCGCGCGCTTTACGCACCAGCTCCACGTGATTCACGTAAGCCGAACCGTCCGCCCACTGGTAGGCGCGGGGCAGGGGGGAGGCGCAGTCATGCTCATGGAAACGGAAGGAGGGCACGGACCCGTGCTCCAGCTGCTCTGCGAGGTCGCGCAGGCGAGGCTCGACTTTTTCCCAATCGTCCAGGGCTTGCTGTAGCGTCGGAACAATGAAAAATGCATCCGTCGCGCGGGTCAGGTCCCTCGAGACGATCACGAGCCGGCCATCACGGCCTTGTTTGAGCGAAGAAAGCTTCATAGCCACCGACCTTGTTGATGTGGTTTATAGGGCTGCAACGAGAAAAGTTTCGGGAAACGCCATGACGACGATGAAGAGAAGAAACTTCTTGAAGGGCGCGGGCCTTGCCGCTGCGGCCACCACCGTGGCCGCGCCGGCGATCGCGCAGTCGATGCCGGAAATCCGCTGGCGCCTGACCTCGAGCTTCCCGAAATCGCTCGACACGATCTTCGGCACCGCCCAGACCTTCGCGAAGTACATGTCCGACGCGACAGACGGCAAGTTCCAGATTCAAGTCTTCGCGCCGGGCGAGATCGTCGGCGGTCTCCAGGCCATGGATGCGGTGCAGAACGGCTCGGTCGAATGCGCTCACACGCCCCTCTATTACTATATCGGCAAGGAGCCCGCGCTCGGCATGGGCACGGGCCTGCCCTTCAGCCTCAATGCGCGCCAGCTCCATTCCTGGTGGCATTTCGCCGGCGGCAAGGAGATCATCAACGAGGTGATGGGCAAATACAACTGCACCTCCCTCGTTTGCGGTAATTCCGGCGCTCAGATGGGCGGCTTCTTCCGCAAGGAAATCAATACGGTCGATGACCTGAAGGGCCTCAAGTTCCGCATCGGCGGCCTGGGTGGGCAGGTTCTCGCCAAGCTCGGCGTCGTGCCGCAGCAGATCGCGCCCGGCGACGTCTATCCGGCTCTCGAGCGCGGAACGCTCGACGCGGCGGAGTTCGTCGGCCCCTATGACGACGAGAAGCTCGGCTTCCTGAAAGTCGCGAAGTACTACTACGCCCCCGGCTTCTGGGAGGGCGGCGCCATGCTGCACCTCGTCGTCAACCAGCAGAAGTGGAACGAGCTACCCAAGCATTACCAAGCGATCATGGAGCACGCCACCGAGGCCGCGAACAACTGGATGCTGGCGAAATACGACGCCGTCAACGGCCAGGCGCTGCGCCGCATGGTGGGCGCGGGCGCGGAACTGCGCACCTTCTCGCAGCCGGTCATGGAAGCCAGCCTGAAGGCGGCCAACGAGCTCTATGCCGAACTCTCGGCCAAGAACGCCGATTTCAAGAAGGCCTACGATTCCATGGTGGCCTACCGCAACGATGTGCTGCCCTGGTGGCAGCTCAACGAATACGCCTTCGATACCTTCATGATCCGCACGCGCGGCAAGGCGTAATTCGTGCATAAAGCGTACGATCGGGGTCGAGCCAAGGCTCGGCCCTTTCACTTTATTCGAGGTGTGATTGTCTATGGGCTGGCCTTGCTGCTCTGCCTTGCGACTCTTGCGAGCTTTTTCGGCTCCTGGTCCTGGCGTCTCGACCTTCTGGCTCACTTCCGCCCACAACTCACTCTCTTCGGGCTTCTCTGCATAGCCGTGGCTATTCTGGCGCGCGTCCGCACAGCACTCGCGTTGAGCCTCGTCGCAACTCTCGTCAATGCGGCTCCCATTGCGCCTTATCTGTTCGGGCAAGACGGGGGTATCGCTAACGCGAGTCAGGTTCACGTTCGGGTTATGACCTTCAATATGCAGGGTAAAAGCTCGGATCAGGCCGCCTTGCGCATACTGATCGAAAAAGAAAATCCAGATGTCGTCTTGCTTTCGGAAGTTCCGCGCAGCGCCAGTGTCCTTTTGAGTGGCTTGGAAAGCCGGTTTCCTTACAGAATTGTGGAGGAGAAAGGCATTCCGCTGGATATCACCTTGCTCAGCCGATGGAGAATGAGCCGATCCTCCGTGGATAGGGAAGCTGCACAGTTCCGTTCTGTCCTGACAATCGGATTGTGTGACCCGGATGCCGGCACGCATTGCTTCACGCTGATCGGTATGCACGCCGCCCAGCCTTTTGCCGAAGAATTTATTATCCAAAAAAGGCAGATCGAGATCGCCGTGCGGGAGGCGAAGGCTGCTTCGTCTCAGCCTGTGGTGCTTTTGGGTGACCTTAATCTCACCCCCTGGTCGCGGGTATTCCGCGGGCTGCTTGAGGATGCCGCTCTTTTTGATAGCGGCTTGGTGCGTGGGTTGACGGCAACCTGGTCCTCGCGCTCGCCCCTTCTGGGATTGCCCATCGATCATGTGCTCGTGAACGGCAAGTTCAAGGTTTTGGACAATAGAGCAGGGCCCGATCTTGGATCGGATCATTTCCCTGTCATAGCGGACATCGCCTTCGATATTTCCGGGCGATAGCAGATCGGGAGCAGGGCCAGTTTCAAAAGAGCGGAGTCCAAGGCTACGCCTTTGAATATTCATGATCTGCTCTTGAGAACAGATAAACCCTCTTAGACGTCCAGCGCATCCACCGGCGTTTTCCTACCCCGGAGCCTGTGACCACCATCCTTGATAATCCATGGATCGGCTCTCAAATCTGGTTGCTTGTGCAACGAATTTAGCATATTAGTTGCACAAGCAACGGTTTATGTCTGGCAATGGCACCTCGTTCCGCTATCAAGAAGAAAGAAGCGTCCAGCCCTCTGGTGATCCTGGAGCGCTTCCTTCCCTATCGCCTCAACGTTCTGGCCAGCCTGACCTCGAATGCATTGGCGCAGATCTATGCCGAGCGCTTCGGGCTTTCGATCCCGGCGTGGCGGGTCATCGTTACGCTGGGACAATATGAGCACCGAACAGCACGGGATATTGCCGCCCACGGCGTCATGCACAAATCCACCGTCTCGCGTGCCGTCTCCGCGCTGGAGCAGCGCGGCCTGATCGTTCGCAAGCCCAATCTCGACGACCGGCGGGAAGAATGGCTCGAACTCACGGAGGAGGGGCGCGAGATCTATGTGGAGCTGGCGCCCGAGGCGCTGGCCTTCGAGGAACGCTTCATTTCCGTGCTGACTGCAGAAGAGCAGAAAATCCTCGTCGCCCTCATCGAGCGCCTGAGCGGCCATGCCCGGCTTCTCACCCCTGAAGGGGAGAGCGAGGGATGAAGCTTTATACATACTTCCGTTCCTCCGCAGCCTATCGCGTGCGGATCGCCCTTAACCTAAAGGGCGTGCCGTTCGAGTCCATTCCGGTCAATCTGCTGAAGAGTGAGCATCGCGACGCGGCCTACAGCGCCGTCAATCCGCAGATGCGCGTGCCTTCCCTCGATATCGGCGACGCGACGCTCATCCAATCCGGTGCGATCCTCGAATATCTCGATGAGGTCTATCCGGAGCCGCCGCTCCTTCCCATGGGTCCCGTGAACCGCGCGAAGGTGCGCGCCGTCGCCAACATCATCGGCTGCGATATCCACCCGCTCAATAATTCCGGCTCCATCGGCTATCTTAAAAACAAGCTGGGTCTTGATCAGGCCATTGCCGATGAATGGTATGCCCATTGGGTGCGCGAAGGGTTCGATGCCATCGAGGCCCTGATCGAGCCAGGTCCTTACGCCTTCGGCTCACGGATCACGCTCGCGGATATCTATCTCGTGCCGCAGGTGTTCAATGCCCGGCGCTTCAAGATCCCTCTCGATTCCTATCCGAAGATCGCCGCGGTGGACGCGGCCTGCGCCGAGCATCGCGCCTTTCGGGATGCCGCTCCGGAAAACCAGCCGGACGCAGCGTGAGATGCAACGCATCCGCGTGCCATGCGGGTGCGTTGTCTCGTCAAGCAGGCCCCTCGACGGGCCGACCAGATAACAGGAGGAAAGCCATGGGACCGTTCCCGCACGATGCGCCGCCGCCGGCCATATCCGAAGACAACCCGATGGGAACCGACGGATTCGAGTTCGTCGAGTTCTGCCATCCCGACCCACAGGAGCTTGATCGTCTCTTCAAACTCATGGGCTTCTCCCTGGTCGCCAAGCACCGCTCGAAGAACGTCCTTCTCTACCGGCAGGGCGACATCAACTTCATCGTGAATGCGCAGCCTGGCTCCTTCGCCGAGCGCTTCGCCAGCCAGCACGGACCGTCGGCGCCTGCCATGGCCTTTCGTGTGGTCGATGCGAAATATGCTTATGACCGCGCTCTCTCCATGGGCGCCAAGCCGGTGCAGACGGAGAGGGGACCGAACGAGCTCGAGATTCTCGCCATCGAGGGCATCGGCGGACTGCACATCTATTTCGTGGATCGCTATGGCGAGAAGGGCTCGATCTACGACGTAGATTTCGAGTGGCTGGGCGAGAAGGACCCCAAGCCTCAAGGCGTCGGCCTCTACTACATCGATCACCTGACACATAACGTCTATCGCGGTCGTCTCAACGAATGGGCGGGCTTCTATGAGCGCCTCTTCAACTTCCGCCAAATTCGCTATTTCGACATTGCGGGAAAGCTGACCGGCCTCCATTCCCGCGCCATGACGAGCCCTGACGGCAAGATTCGCATCCCGATCAACGAGGATGCCGGCGAGACCGGCCAGATCGAGGAATATCTGCAAGAGTATAAGGGCGAGGGCATCCAGCACGTGGCCCTGGGCTCTCTCGATCTCTATGAGACGATCGAGACGCTCCTCGATGCCGGGCACGAATTCATGCCCGAGCCCAACGAAATTTATTACTCCCGCGTCGACAAGCGCCTGCCCAGCCATGGGGAGCCGATGGAACGCCTGCAGAAGAACGGCATCCTCATCGATGGCGAGGGCGTGGTCGAAGGCGGCTTCACGAAGGTGCTTCTCCAGCGCTTCGGCAAAACCGCCATCGGGCCAATCTTCTTCGAGTTCATTCAGCGCAAGGGCGATGACGGATTCGGTGAGGGCAACTTCAAGGCACTCTTCGAATCCATTGAGGAAGATCAGATTCGAAGGGGCGTCCTGAAGCCGAAGGTCGCCTGATTCATCCTCGTAATCCACGATTCGAGAGAGGTCGGTCTCGTCCGGCCTCTTCTTTTTGGGCTGGAGCCGGGAGGTTTCGCCCAATATGTGGACAGACTTATTCACAGGCGCACGGCATCGTGAAAGCCGATAAACCTGAGTCGGGCACCGTTCCAGACCGTAAAACTTCGCTCTCAACCGGTTGAATTTTAAGGATTTGTTAGGAAAGAGCCTCGAATCCTAACGAAGCGTAAACGCCGGCATGTTCAAACGTTGCGTTTGTGCAACATGGTCCTGAAAAGCCCCGTTACGTGCCCATTTTACGCCTTCATTCGGTTGCTTGACGGGCCGCGCTGGCTAATGTGGCTCCAGCGACGGGGGCACCCCAGTCGTCATTTGTAGGCTCAGCCAGCTGGCGGGGCCACCAAGTCACTAGGGGAAAAGGGACGTGTTTGGAGCTTCGTTGAAGTCTTCGAGGCACTAAAACCCGGCCCCCCAAGGGTCTCAAAACTTTGGAGGTCAACCATGAAGCTCGTTAAGAGCCTTCTTCTCGGATCGGTTGCGGGTCTCGCCGCCGTTGCCGGAGCTCAAGCCGCCGATCTTCCCGCGAAGAAGGCCGCTGCAGTTGAATACGTTCGCGTCTGCTCCACCTACGGCGCAGGCTTCTTCTACATACA
>NZ_JBFRFB010000016.1:0-52871 GCF_052114605.1 Microvirga sp. 2YAF29 | reverse complement strand
CTGAGTTCTACCAGGGGCCGAAGGCGCACGATCGGGACGACCGCCTGATCTACGACAAGAAGACGGGGGCCTTGTACTACGATGCCGACGGCACCGGCGCACAGGCTCAGATCCAGATCGCCACGCTCTCCAAGAACCTCAAGATGACCGACAAGGACTTCTTCGTCATCTAAGAGACATGGCCGAAGCTCAGGGTGCAACTCCTTGAGCCTACGGTTTTCTGGAGCCCTGCCGGACTTCTCTCCGGCAGGGCTTTTCTTTTTGAGTCTACAACCCGCTCGCCATGCTCTTCTCTATGGCCTTTGGACGATCTGGCAGGAGATACCGTCAATTACCGTACCGCCCCTTTAGTGCCTTCTCATTGATAGATCACTAGTGATAGCACCCGGCCGTCTACTAGAGGTCCTTAGAATCCTGATGATTTCGCTGGATATGCAGGAGCAAAGAGGGGGAAGCGGCAAGCGTGCGACACCACACATAGTGCTGCGGCAATTGCAAAATCCTATCTGAACAGAGAGGGGATGGCCGGATCGTATTGTGTCACAGCTTCCCAATGGTCATCATTGACAGGAGAAAACTATGGCGTGGATCGAAGGTACCATCAATAACGACAAGCTTTCAGGAACAGAACTCGCGGACGGAATTTTTGGATACGCAGACAATGATAGCCTTTCCGGTGGCGATGGTAATGATGATCTAGATGGCGGTGCCGGTGCCGATACGATTAATGGTGGGAGTGGGTCCGACACTGTCCACTACAATACATCCGAGCAAGCGGTCACAGTCAATTTGACTGACAGCTCTTTAAACTCAGGAGGGGATGCTGCGGGCGATATATTCGAAGATCTGTTGGAAAACGCCGTTGGCTCGCAATTCGATGACAACTTGACCGGAAATGGCCTCGGGAACACTCTCAAGGGCGCCTATGGCCAAGACAAGTTATGGGGCTTGGATGGGGATGACTCACTTGATGGCGGTCAAGGTTATGACACCTTGGATGGCGGAGCCGGTGATGACTACCTTTTTGGTGAATCAGGTAATGACTGGCTGATAGCTGGCACAGGCAACGATACCATTGATGGTGGTGGCAACTTCGATGTCGTTGATTATTCGTCGGCCACCCAAGCTGCCGAGATTTATTTCGTAACACCAGAAAAAAACAATGGCAGTGCGTATGGCGATTACATCTTCGATGTCGAGGGAGTCATAGGATCACGATTTAATGACGCTTTCTTTGGGGATCAGTACGAGAACAGTTTGGTAGGCGGTGCCGGCAATGACACTCTGTTTGGCGCAGAAGGTGACGATACCCTCGTAGGAGGTGGCGATAACGATGTTTTAGATGGAGGCAAGGGGGAAAACACGGCCTCCTTCAGCGGAAACCTCGCCGAGTATACGGTTTCCAGAGATGAAAACGGCACTTTGACTATTACCGATAAGGTCGATGCACGTGACGGCGTCGACGTCGTTAAAAATGTTAAAAACATTCAATTCAAGGACATTACGATTCTTGCGGTCAACCGGGAGCCCGTCAACATTCGGCTGACGACGTCCACAGTGAGCGAAACCGCTCAGGCCTCGGCAATCGTGGCAAGCCTCTCTGCCGATGATGCCGATAGCGGCGACAAGATCATCTACAGCCTGGTGTCCACCGACGGCCCATTCAAGCTCGACGGCAACAACCTGATCCTGACCGGCCCGCTCGATTACGAGACCAAGACCAGCCACACAATCACCGTTAAAGCCTGGAATGGCTATGGCGCCGGCACGACCCAGACGCTGACGATCTCTGTGGCGGATGTGGTGGAGAACAACGATCCCAAGGATCCCAACAATCCGAACACACCACTGATCCTGCGAGGCACCGCGAAGAACGACGTGCTCCAAGGCCGCAACGCCAACGACATTCTGTACGGCCTAAACGGCAACGACAAGCTCTACGGCGGAGTGGGCAACGACAAGCTGTATGGTGGATCCGGCAAGGACACGTTGGACGGCGGCTTCGGTCAGGACATCTTCGTGTTCGACACCAAGCTGTCCAAGGTCAATCAGGACAAGATCCTTGACTTCAAGGTGGTGGACGACACGATCCATCTGGCCAAGTCGGTGTTCTCGAAACTGGACAAGAAGAGCGTACTCAAGAGTGCTGAGTTCTATGTCGGCACCAAGGCGCACGATGCCTCCGACAATCTGATCTACAACAAGAAGACGGGCGCGCTGTACTACGATGCCGACGGCACAGGAGCGCAGGCGCAGATCCAGATTGCCACGCTCTCCAAGAACCTCAAGATGACCTACAAGGACTTCTTCGTCATATGACAATAACGGAACAGGGCGCCCATTTCTGGAGCGCCCCGTTCATTTTTGACGATCCGCCCGCTCTTCACGTGAAAAGCGGGCGTTTTATTATGTGGTTTACGCTGCGAGCTGGCGGAGCACGTAGTGCAGGATGCCGCCGTTGCGGAAGTATTCGACTTCCTCAAGCGTATCGATGCGGCAGAGCACGGGCACGCGCTTCACCGAGCCGTCGGCGGAGGTGATTTCCATCTCCGTGATCTGGCGCGGCTTCAGGTCGCCGGAGAGGCCCTTGAGGGTGATGGTCTCGTCGCCCTTCAGGCCAAGCGAAGCCCAGGAAGTGTCGCCCTGGAACACGTAAGGCGCAACGCCCATGCCGACGAGGTTCGAGCGGTGGATGCGCTCGAAGCTTTCGGCGATCACGGCGCGCACGCCGAGCAGGTTCGTGCCTTTCGCCGCCCAGTCGCGGGACGAGCCGGTGCCGTATTCCTTGCCAGCAAGAATGACGAGCGGAACGCCCTCGTCCTTGTAGCGCATGGCGGCGTCGTAGATGAACATCCGCTCGCCGGATGGCTGGTGGATGGCATAGCCGCCTTCGACCACGTTGCCAGCATCGTCCTTGACCATCTGGTTCTTGATGCGGATGTTGGCGAAGGTGCCGCGCATCATGACTTCGTGGTTGCCGCGACGGGTGCCGTACTGGTTGAAGTCGGCAACGCGCACCTGATGCGACTGCAGGTATTCACCGGCGGGCGAAGCGGCGCGGATGTTGCCCGCGGGCGAGATGTGGTCGGTGGTGATCGAGTCCTGGAAGAGGCCGAGGATCCGCGCGTTCAGGATGTCCGTGACGGGCTTCGGCTCCTTGGTCATGCCTTCGAAATAGGGCGGGTTCTGCACATAGGTGGAACCCATGTCCCACTCATAGGTCAGGCCCGGCTCGAAGGTCACCTTCTTCCAGTTGGCGTCGCCCGAGAACACATCGGCGTAGCGGGTCTTGAACAGCTCGCTCGTGATCGTGCGGTCGATGAACTCCTGCACTTCCGCCGAAGACGGCCAGATGTCCTTCAGGTAGACCGGCTTGCCGTCCGAGCCTGTGCCCAGCGGCTCCTTCGTCAGGTCCACCAGCATGGAGCCGGCGAGCGCATAGGCCACCACCAACGGAGGCGAGGCGAGGTAGTTGGCGCGCACGTCAGGGTTCACGCGGCCCTCGAAGTTGCGGTTGCCTGAGAGCACCGACACGGCCACGAGGTCGTTGTCGTTGATCGCCTTCGAGACGTTCTCCGGCAGCGGGCCCGAGTTGCCGATGCAGGTGGTGCAGCCGAAGCCTACGAGGTTGAAGCCGAGCGCATCCAGGTCGCCCTGGAGGCCTGCCTTCTTGAAGTACTCTTCGACGATCTGCGATCCGGGCGCGAGCGAAGTCTTCACCCATGGCTTGGACTTCAGGCCCTTGGCGACGGCGTTGCGGGCGAGAAGGCCTGCGCCGATCATCACGCTCGGGTTCGAGGTATTGGTGCAGGAGGTGATCGCCGCGATCACCACGTCGCCGTGGCCGAGATCGAAGTTGGCGTTTTCCACCTTCACGCGCTGGCTGATGTCGCCGGCCTTGCGGAATTCCTTCTCCATGGCGCCGAAGAACTCGGGCTTGGAGGTGTCGAGGGTCACGCGGTCCTGCGGACGCTTGGGGCCTGCGAGCGAGGGAACCACGTCGTTGAGGTCGAGCTCGAGGGTGTCGGTGAAGACCGGGTCGGCCATGTCGGGGGTGAGCCACATGCCCTGCGCCTTGGCGTAAGCCTCGACGAGAGCCACGCGCTCGTCCGTGCGGCTCGTGGTGCGCAGGTAATCGATGGTCTTCTGGTCGACGGGGAAGAAGCCGCAAGTGGCACCGTATTCGGGAGCCATGTTGCCGATGGTGGCGCGGTCGGCCACTGACATGTCGGTGAGGCCGGGGCCGTAGAATTCCACGAACTTGCCGACCACGCCCTTCTTGCGCAGCATCTGGGTGACGGTGAGCACGAGGTCGGTGGCGGTCACGCCTTCCTTGAGCTTGCCGGTCAGCTTGAAGCCGATGACTTCGGGGATGAGCATGGAGACGGGCTGGCCGAGCATGGCGGCCTCGGCCTCGATGCCGCCCACGCCCCAGCCGAGAACGGCAAGGCCGTTGACCATGGTGGTGTGCGAATCGGTGCCCACCAGCGTGTCCGGATAGGCCACTTCCTCACCCGTGGCGACGTCCTTGCGGGTCCACACGGTCTGGGAGAGGAATTCCAGGTTCACCTGGTGGCAGATGCCGGTGCCGGGGGGAACGACCGAGAAGTTCTCGAACGCGGTCTGGCCCCACTTGAGGAAGGTGTAGCGCTCGCCGTTGCGCTGGTATTCCAGCTCGACGTTGCGGTCGAAGGCCTTGGGGGTGCCGAACTCATCCACGATGACCGAGTGGTCGATCACGAGATCGACGGGCACGAGCGGGTTGATCTTGCGCGGGTCGCCGCCCAGCGTCTTCATGGCGTCGCGCATGGCGGCGAGGTCGACCACGGCGGGAACGCCGGTGAAGTCCTGCATCAGGACGCGGGCGGGGCGATAGGCGATTTCCTTCTCGTCCTTGCCCTTGTTGTGGAGCCATTCGGCCACAGCCTGGATGTCGGCCTTGGTGACCGTGCGGCCATCCTCGTAGCGGAGCAGGTTCTCGAGCAGCACCTTCATGGAGAAGGGGAGCTTGGAGGCACCCTTGAGACCGTTCTTCTCGGCCTCTACGAGGGAGTAATAGGTGTAAGACTTGTCGCCGACTTTGAGGGTCTGGCGGGCATTGAAGCTGTTATTGAGCGTCACGGCGAATCCTCGCGTGCATTGGGTTACGAACGAACAGTTTGTTCGGCCGAAAGCGCGAAATGCGCGCGCCGCTCCGGGGGCGCCCGGACAGGGGAGAAGCGCGCGAGGCGGATTGGACGCCTTGGCGCGCGGCGCAGCCAAGGGTGCTATAGATCATTTCGAACCATCCCGCTACACGGTTTAGAACCATTCTGGGGTGCAAAGAGGGCAGGGGTCTCACGGTTTGCGTCTGAGCGTTAACAATCTGGCCTGCGAGAGAGGGGAGAGGCGCATCTTCGAGGGTGTCTCCTTTACCCTCGAGCCTGGCGAAGCCCTTGTCATCACGGGAAGAAACGGGGCCGGCAAGTCCTCGCTCCTCGAAATCCTCGCGGGGCGGCTTCGCCCTGCGGTGGGCTCGATTTTTCTGGAGAATGCAGAGGAGCGGACCCTGCCCGAATGCCTGCATTACGTGGGACATCGCGATGCGCTCAAAGCAGCGCTGACCGCCGAGGAGAATCTGCGATTCGCCCGCGATTTCCTCGGCAACCCGGACCTGTCGCCCCGTGATGCGCTTGCCGCCGTTGGACTGGTCCATGCCGCGAAACTGCCGGTGGCCTATCTCTCCGCCGGCCAGCGCCACCGGGTCGCCCTCGCCCGCCTGCTGGTGGCTCACCGCCCCCTCTGGCTCCTCGACGAGCCGACCTCGGCTCTCGACAGCGCCTCTCAGGAAACCCTGCGCCGTCTGCTGGAGGCGCATCGGGACAAGGGGGGCATGATCGCGGCTACGACCCATTCGCCGCTTTTCCTGAACGCCGCCAAGGAGATCAGAATCGAGCGCGCCGTTTCCTCTCTCTCCTCCGTGGGAGAGGTATCATGGTGAAATCCTTCCAGGCCCTCCTGATCCGCGACCTGAAGCTCGCTGCCCGCGTCGGCGGCTCCGGTGTGATGGGTCTCATCTTCTTCCTGATGATCGTGACCCTCATCCCCTTCGCGCTTGGGCCCGATCTCAACCTGCTCTCCCGCATCGGCCCGGCGATTCTCTGGATCGCGGCGCTTCTCGCCACCCTGATCGGCCTCGACCGGTTGTTCCAGGCGGATCAGGACGACGGCTCTTTGGACCTGTTGCGCCTCTCGCCAGCCCCCATGGAGGTCATCGTCCTGGCGAAGGTGCTGGCCTATTGGCTGGTCACAGGCCTGCCGCTCGCCATCGCCGCGCCTCTGCTCGGCCTCCTCGTGGCGCTCTCGCCCGAGGCGATGCTCGCCATGGTGGTGACGCTTTTAGTCGGCACTCCGGCGCTCACCTTCATCGGCGCAGTCGGGGCCGCGCTCACGGCGTCCTTACGCCGGGGCGGGCTGATCCTGGCGATCCTGGTGCTGCCCTTCATGATCCCGACCCTGATCTTCGGCGTCTCGGCGGCTAATGCGGCGGTCGGCGGGACGATTCCCTTCGCCACCCCCTTCCTGATCCTCATCGCCCTGTCCCTGATCGCGGCGGTGGTCGGAACGGTTGGCGCGGCGGCAGCTTTGCGTTCGGGGGAGTAGTGCGGTGAACGGACGCCTCGTTCTTCGCATGCGCCGCTTATTGGACGAGCCTGTGTCGCAGCCGGTGTGGCCGAAGGGCATCCGCATCGTCCCCTTCGAGCCGGAGCGGCATGCGCCCGAAATCCATGCTCTTCTCGTCGCCGCCTATGCGCAGGGTGGCGGCTATGTGGAGCCGCTCAGCATCTGGTGGCCGAGCCTCAAGGGCGATACCGAATACGATCCCGGCCTTTGCTTCATCGCCGCCGATGAAGAGGGCCGCATCGTCGGCGTGGCGCAATGCTGGACCAGCGCCTTCCTCAAGGATCTCGCAGTTAATCCAAACAGGCGGGGGCAGGGACTGGGCTCAGCATTGATCCTCGAAGCCCTGCAGGCCTTCAGGCAACGCGGCGCGCCGCATGTCGATCTGAAGGTCGAGGCGGACAACCCGTCGGGCGCCCTTCGCCTCTACCGCTCTCATGGTTTCGAAGAAGTCGAGTCCTACAGGCTGGATTAGGGCCTCAGACTGATCCCGAAAGCCTGCTCGATGGCGGGCTTGCCGCCGCGCTCCACGCGGTAGATGGCGCGGTAGAGGCCGGCTTTGAAACCGCCTTCAGGCTGCTTCACGCCTGCGAACATCATCCATTGCGCCTTGGTGCGGTCGAGAGGCGGAGCTTTGTTCTGGGCGAGCGGCTTGCCGTCCGGGTCGATGAGGGTCAGCGTCTGCACGTCGCCACCCTTCAGGGCAATCGTGCGCACATAGGCCACGAGGGCAGGGGATTTCGTCGTTGGCACATCCTGCTCCGTCGAGCCTGACTCGACCGCCTCCATGGTCACCGGGCCGAGGGCGAAGCCTTTGTTCAGCACGGTGCCAGTCTGGTAGCCGAGGGCGTTCTGCAAGGAGGCCTCCCACAAGGATTTTCCGCCGCCGCAGGATTTTTCCGGCGCGCCATAGGCAAAGGGATCGACGGGCTTGCCGTCCTTGATGAGCGTGAAGTGCAGATGGGGAAATTCGGTCAGCCCCGACAGGCCGACCTGCCCGATCTTCTCACCGGCCTTCACCTCGCGCCCCGAACGGACGGTGAGGCTGCCCTTCGCCATATGGCAATAGGCCGTGCGCCAGCCATTGCCGTGGTCGATCACCACCGCGTTGCCGCAGCCGATCTGCGAGATCTTCTCGCGGGTCTCATCCGTCACGAAGACATCGGGCACGCCCTCGCGGGTGTTCGCGACCTTGCCGTCGGCGGCGGCCACCACATCGACCCCGGCTTTCTGCGCGGGCATGTTCAGGAGGCGGAAATCGGTGCCGTCATGCTTATCGTCGCCCAGGGAGCCGCATTGGTAATCCCGAACCTCCGACGACGGGTCGTGATCCACGTATTTCTGGATGAAGCAGGTGCGCCCCAACTCGCAGGCAATCGGTAGGCGCAACGAGATGTCCTGCGCCGAAGCAAGAGCCGGCCAGGCTAAGGCGAAAAGACTCAAGGTTAGAAGGCGCATGATTGCTCCGTAACAGAGATGCGTAAGCATAGGATATTTCCGGTGGCGAATGAAAGGCGCGCTCTTTTCCCTCAACCTCAGGAAGAGGTGAAGGGGCGCTTCACTTAGAAAGCTCTCACCCAATCGCACCACCCCCACCCTGACCCTCCCCGCAAGGGGGAGGGGAGAAGTGGCGCTTCATGCCGATCTGCCGGGAATGACACCAGAGACTTCCTGCCCCTACGCAGATTTCCTGACTGCCTTTGGCCCCAAGACGCGCTAAAGAAGCCCAACTCTGGCGAAATCGTTATTCCTGCGGCGTGCGTGCGCGTTGCAGCCGCGCCCAAGGGCCGCTACATCGTGCGTATGATCCGTGAGCTTGCCAATCCGACCCGTTTCATGAGCCTCAGCCGCGCGCTTCTGCCGTGGGTGGGTGGGCTGGCGGCGATTCTGCTCGGGGTCGGCCTCTACATGGTCTGGTTCGTGGCCCCCGCCGATTATCAGCAGGGCGAGACGGTCAAGATCATGTATATCCACGTGCCGGCGGCTTGGCTGTCCCTGTTCTTCTACATGATCATGGCAAGCTCTGCTTTGGGCACACTCGTCTGGCGCCATCCGTTGGCGGATGTGTCTCAGAAGGCTGCGGCTCCCATCGGCGCGGCGTTCACGCTGATCTGCCTCGTCACCGGTTCGCTCTGGGGCAAGCCCATGTGGGGCACCTATTGGCAGTGGGATGCCCGGCTTACCTCCATGCTGGTGATGCTGCTCATCTATCTCGGCATTCTCGCGCTCTGGCGCGCCATCGAGGAGCCGAACCGCGCCGCCCGCGCGGTGTCGATCCTGACTCTCGTTGGTGCGGTGAACGTGCCCATCGTGAAGTTTTCGGTCGATTGGTGGAACACCCTGCACCAGCCGGCCTCGGTGTTCCGCATCGATGGCCCGACGATCCATTCCTCCATGCTCGTGCCGCTTCTGGTGATGGCCTTGGCCTTCACCTTCATCGGCATTGGCCTGCATCTTTCCGGCATGCGCACGGAAATCCTGCGCCGCCGGGTGCGGACGCTCACCATCCTCGAGGCCGAGCGCCTCGACGCACAGGCCGCGTGATGACGCATACCTTCTTCATCGTCTTGTCTTATCTCGTCACGGCCGTGGTCATAACCGGGCTGATCCTGCGTGCCGTCATCGACCACCGCATTCAGACCCGTTCGCTCGCGGAACTCGAAACACGCGGCGTGGGCCGGAGGTCGCGCCGTGGCTGAGGCAAGCGCATCGCCGCGTTTCCGGCTGATCTACGGTGTGCCGGTTCTCGTCTTCGTCGTGCTGGCGGTCCTGTTCTTCGTGCAGCTGACCTCGGGGCGGAACCCGTCCGAGATTCCGTCCGTCCTTCTCAACAAGCCGGTGCCGGTCTTCAATCTCGCGCCGCTCGAAGGCCTTTCCGCCAATGGCAGCCCCGTGCCGGGCTTCTCCAACGAGGACTTTAAGGGCCGCGTCACTATCGTGAATGTCTGGGCCTCCTGGTGCGCGCCTTGCCGGCAGGAGCATCCGCTCCTCGTCGATCTCGCAAAGGACCCGTCCGTGCGCGTGGTCGGCATCAACCAGAAGGACAATCCCGACAACGCCCGCCGCTTCCTCGGCGCGCTCGGCAATCCGTACTCTGCCGTCGGTGTCGATCCGAACGGCCGCGCTTCCATCGACTGGGGCGTCTACGGCGTGCCGGAAACCTTCATCGTCGGCCCCGATGGCATGATCCGCTACAAGCATATCGGCGCGCTGACGCCGGAGAATTTTTCAGCATTCAAAGAGAAGTTGCGCGCGGTCACCGCCGGGTAATAGAGTTGCTGTTCGTAGCAGCGCTCATGCCCCATGTCAGTTAACGATCCCGCTTTAGATTCGGCCCCACTTTCCGAGACGCAGATTTATTATTTTTCGCGATCTCGAATAGCTTTTGCCACAATTCTCTTCATCGCATTCACCGTTGTGCCGCCCGTAGTCCTGGCTTGGTTCAGCCTCGATCCGGATTGGATGCCGGAACAACCTAATTTCTCCCGTTGGGTCGGCAGAGGCAGGAGGGGAGCGGCAGGCCTCTTTTACGCTTTGATCTTTTGGGCCTTCTTCGTTCTGTTCATGAAGTTGCCCTTTTGGGTTAGAATCCCCTTCCTTCTTTGGTCGAGCTACAAGTTCTTGCGCTTTTTCATGCTTCGCGGATGGCGGGCATTTGATCGGAAGCCTGATTTCAGCATCTCTTCGGAAGGCATAAGCGGCTGGAGTGGCCGCACCTTTCACCATGTGCCTTGGTCGGAGATCACGAAACTCGATGTGAGAATCCACCAATCAAAATTTGGAAGTTTCGATATCGACTCTCCGAAAAGACACCTCGAATTCCAAGGGCCGGAGACGGGGCCGCGGCGCTTCTTCGATACGCTTCCCCCGAAGAAGATAGAGATCCATTACCAGCAGGGTCTTTTTCCCGAGAAGTCGGAAAACATCCTGCGTATTGTTCAGAAATACCGTCCTGATCTGGTGAATGAAGAGGACCTGTTCGAGCTTGCCTAAACCTCTCAGCCGCCAAATCCCGACCGCTTCAGCCGGTTGATCGCCACATCCAGCGCCGAAAGAAAAGCCGATCTGTCCTTGGCCGAGAACGGCTTCGGCCCGCCGGTCACGTCACCCATGGCGCGTAGATCCTCCATCAGGTTGCGGGTAGCGAGCGCCATGCCGATGGAGGCCTCCGAGAACGGCTTGCCGGTGGGGCCGATCACATCCGCGCCCGCCGTCACGCAGCGATGGGCAAGCGGAATATCGGCGGTGATCACAATAGTGCCGCGCCTTGCCCGCTCGGCAATCCAGTCATCCGCCGCATCGAAGCCGGTGCTGACCAGAACGCGCTCGATCAAGGGGCTTTGCGGCACGTTCATGAACGCGTTCGCCACCACGAAAACCTTTATGCCGTGTCGCTCCGCGACCTTGTAGATTTCCGGCTTCACCGGGCAGGCATCCGCATCGACAAAAATTTCGATCGTCTGGGCGGGCTGGGTCATGGACCTATATTCCTGGAAAGTGAGACTTTTTGAACGCGACCGTTCGGAAAGCGTTGCTTCATCGATCAGTAATGGGCGCCCGGGCACCTGTCGCTATCGAAAACACTAAAGCATCGGACCCAAAAGTGGACTTGCACTTCTGGGATCCGTCCGATGCTCTAAGAGCCGGAACATCGAGACAAAAGTGGCCCCTCCATCCCGCATCCGATCCGCCTGGATCTCCTTACGCAGAACCCGCACGGGACAGGAACTGAGCGATGCCACGCAGCGGCTGATCCGCGAGGCGGATACGGGCGCGCTTCAGCGGGCAGGCCTCGCGCGCATCGTGGTGGCGGGGCTTCTGCTGATGACGGTGCTGATCACGACCGGCAGCATCGACATCACCAATCCCGTGGCGGTCAAGCAGATCTGGGTGGCGGAGCTGACATTGGCTCTCTTCGGTGCGCTCGGCTGGGTCGGGGCATGGCTTGCCTCGAAACGCATCGCGGTGAACCGGCTGCCGACGATCACGGCGGTGATCGATGCCCTGCTGATCCTCGGCAATCTCGGCTATAGCCATTGGGGGCTGGGTGTTCCGGGCAGCTTCTTCACCATCTTTCCCGTCATCTGGGTGGTGCCCATCACCATGGCTGCGGCGGCGATCCACTACCAACCGCGCCTTCAGGCCTTCGTCGCCGCGATCTATGTGGCGGGCCTGCTTCTTCTGAGCTTCGGCGGGCCAGCCACGACCCAGACAGAGCGCAGCGAGGATCTCGCCCGGCTCTCCGGCCTGTTCTCCGATCAGGCCAATCTCGTGCGCCTCGTGATGATTCTGGCGGCGGCGCTGATCCTGATCCTCGTGGCGCGGCAGGGTCGTATCCTGCTGGAGCGGGCGGTGCGGGAAACCACCTTGCGGGTATCCCTGACTCGGTACCTGCCGACCGAACTGGCGCCGATCCTCACCGAGCAGGCCTTCTCTTCCTTACGCGAGGGACGGCGCATCCGCGTGACCGTACTCTTCGTGGACATGCGCGCCTCGACCTCCTTCGGCGAGACCATGGACCCGTCGCAGCTGGCCGTCTTCATCACCTCGTTCCGGCGGCGCGTGCTCAGGGCCGCGGCCCGGCATGGAGGCGTGATCGACAAGTTTACCGGCGACGGCGCGCTGATCCTGTTCGGCGTGCCGAATGGGGGAGAGGACGATGCGCACCGTGCGCTCGATTGCGGGCGCACCCTGCTGCGGCTCATCGAACGCTGGAACGAGAAGCGCAGATTCGATCCGCCGGTGCGCATCGGCATCGGCATCCATACGGGCGATGTGTTCTGCGGCGTGGTGGGCGATGAGAGCAGGCTCGAATTCACGGTCGTCGGCGAGACCGTCAACATCGCCGCCCGCATCGAGCAGGCGACGAAAGGCACGGATTGCGAGCTGCTGGCTTCAGTGGAAACGGTACGGGACGCAGGCGAGGATGCGTTCTGGACGGCAATCGCGCACGATCCGCTGCCGGGCGTCACGCGCAATGTGGTTCTGATGAAGCCGGTTTCCGATAAGCCGATCCAACTCCCACAAACCTCATCGTAAGAAGCCGCTGCAAGCAACTTCCCTAGGATGAGGGTGGTGAGAGTGGAAATGGAGTTTGGATCACCAGCATAAGGCCGGTGATGACGTGATGATTGTCAGACCTCGTCCGCCTTCTTGGCTTCATGCCGCAGGATAAGCGGCATCTGCGACAGCGCGAAGGCGACGGTGAGCGGCATGATGCCGAAGACCTTGAAGCTCACCCAGAAATCCGTTGTCTGCGTGCGCCATACGATCTCGTTGATGACAGCCAGCAACAGGAAGAACAACGCCCAGCGGAAGGTGAGCTTGCGCCAGCCCTCGTCGGTGAGCTCGAACACGCTGTCGAGGACGATCTGAAGCAGGGGCTTGCGGAAATAGAGCCCGCCGAGCAAGGCGATGCCGAAAAGACCGTTCACGATGGTGGGCTTCAGCTTCAGGAACGTATCGTCCTTGAGCAGCAGCGTCAGGCCGCCGAAGGCCACCACGAACACCGCCGAGACGAGCGGCATGATCGGCAGCTTGCGCACCAGCAGGTAATTGACGGCGAGCGCGATCAGCGTGGCCGGGATGAACAGGCCCGTCGCCACGAAGAAGCGCTGGTCCTCTCTGATGCCGAAGCGGTCCGCATAGGCATTGGCCATGAAGAACAGGACCAGCGGCCCGAGTTCGAGGGCGATCTTGAGGAAGGGAGGGAGGCGCTTTTCGTCTGTCATGAGGTTGCTTCTAACCCGGCAATGGCTTTCGCGAAATCCCCTGCGGTAAAAGGCTCCAGATCCTCCACGCCCTCACCGACGCCGATAAAGTGCACGGGCAGGCCGAATTTGGCGGCGAGCGCTACCAGGATGCCGCCGCGCGCGGTGCCGTCGAGCTTGGTCATGACGAGGCCCGTCACGCCCGCCGTCTTCTGGAACAGCTCGACCTGGCTCACCGCGTTCTGGCCGACGGTGGCGTCGAGCACGAGAAGGGTGGCGTGCGGCGCGCCCTCGTCGAACTTCCTGATCACGCGGACGATCTTTTCGAGCTCGGCCATGAGCCCGGCCTTGTTCTGGAGGCGGCCCGCCGTGTCGATGAGCAGCACATCGGTGCCGTTGGCCTTGGCTTCCTGCAAAGCGTCGAAGGCCAGGCCCGCCGCATCGGCACCCTGCTCGCGGGCGAGAACCGGCGCGCCGACCCGGTCGCCCCAGATCTTCAGCTGCTCGATGGCCGCCGCGCGGAAGGTGTCGCCAGCCGCCAGCATGACCTTCAGGCCTTGGTTGCGGAACTTCTGGGACAGCTTGCCGATGGTGGTGGTCTTGCCAGCGCCGTTCACGCCGACCATGAGGATCACGAAAGGCTTCTTCGCGCGGTCGATATGGAGCGGCTGGGCCACGGGCTGAAGGGTCTTCTCCACCTCGCTCGCCAGGATGGTGCGCACCTCCTGAGGAGAAATTTCCTTGTTGTAGCGCCCCGCCGAAATCGCCTCGGTGATGCGCAGGGCGGTAGGCACGCCGAGATCCGCCTGGATCAGCGCATCCTCCAAGTCCTGCAAGGTCGCATCGTCGAGCTTGCGCTTGGTGAAGAGGCCCGTGACGCTGTCCGACAGAGACGAGGAGGTGCGGCGCATGCCATCCGTCAGGCGCTGCCACCAGCCCTGGGCTGGGGCTTGCGTAGATTCAGGCGCGGGAACCGTCACTTCGGCAGGGGCAGGGGCAGGGGCAGGGGCAGGGGCAGGGGCAGGGGGGAGAGCAGGAGCGGCAGGCAGCTCGACCGCCCGGGCCTCGACAGCAGGCGCAACGTCAGGCCGAGGTTCGGGAGTCTGTTCGGTAGCAATCTGCGGGACCGGCTCCAGCGGTGCGAGACCCTCCGGCTCCATGCCTTCCACGGGCTGGAGATCGGCCCCTGCCAGTTCGGCGGGCAGCTTCTTCTCCGTATCGGGCGAGGCCGTCGTGACACTGGACGGCACAGCCGTCAGGTTGTCCGCAGTGTTGGCGGGCGGAGAGGGCATCGCCTCCGGCTCGCCCCCGGCCTTCGGAGCTTCCGGCGCGGTTTCGGCCTTGCGCCCGAAGAGGCGGGAGAAAAATCCGGGCTTGTCTGGCGTCGACTCGGCCATGCTTTGCTTTACCTCTAAAATTCTTGTGCTTGATTTAACATGGAAGCCTCGATAGCCGAGGCGTCATGAATGCGGAAGAGATAGTAAGCCGATTGCTGTATCGCGATGCCCTGATGCTCGTGATCGACAAACCCGCCGGCCTGCCGGTGCATCCCGGCCCGAAAGGTGGCGAGACCCTGTTTCACCATCTCGATTCCCTGCGCTTCGGCCTGCCGCGCCGTCCGGAGGCGGCCCACCGTCTCGACAAGGACACGTCCGGCTGCCTCATCCTCGGCCGTCATCCGAAGGCTATCGCCCGCCTCAACGAGCTTTTTCGCAGAAACGAAGTCGACAAGGTCTATTGGGCCGTGGTCGAGGGTGGGCCTGAGGCGGACGAGGGCGAGATCAAATTGGCCCTCGCGCCGAAATCACCGGATCGCGGCTGGTGGATGAAGGTAGACCCCAAGGGCCAACCTTCACTGACCAAGTGGAAAGTTCTGGGCCGCTCCATCTCCCCCTTGAGGGGGGAGGTCGCGCCGGAGGCGCGGGAGGGGGTGGGAAACGAGAGCTCCCGGAATTCAGCGCTGCCACCCCACCCCGGATCGCTGACGCGCTCCTACCCTCCCCCTCAAGGGGAGGGTGAAGGACGGCTCACCCTTCTCGAACTCCGCCCCATTACAGGCCGCACCCATCAGCTGCGGGTCCATTGCGCCGCCATGAACTTCCCGATCCTGGGCGATCCGATCTACGGCACCGCCCCGCGCTTTCATGGCCCTGGCCTGCACCTTCACGCTCGAAGCGTAAGCGTGCCGCTCTATCCGAAGAAGCCGCCGATCCTCGTGGAAGCGCCGGTGCCGGAGCATATGCGGGAGCGGGTGAGAGCCTGTGGCGTCATCCCGTACGGCGCAGCCGAGCCGGGATCGTCGGCAGAATAGGGCGTCCGAACCACAACGCTGTCATTCCCGCGAAGGCGGGAACCCAGAAACACCGAAGTTGCAGAGTGAAGCTATTCGGGTCGACGCGCTTTTCTTGCAGCATCATGGTTCTGGATTCCCGCCTTCGTGGGGATGACAATGCTTCATTCTGCATGCGATCCCGGATCTTCGCTGCGCTTCGTCCGGGATGACAATCATCCAATCATGCCGCCAGCAAACCCTTGCCGTCGTGTCCTGCGATCATCGTCGGCACGATCGTTCCCTGCTTCACCTCTCCCGTGAAGCGTACAAGCGTAAAGCCTTCCGTGCGGCCGACCTGGTTGGCTTCAATCAGCACGTTGCGCCGTGCGCCGACTTCCCCGCTCAAATGTTTCAGCAATGCAGCCTCGCCCTTGTCGCGAAGTCTTTTCGCGCGGTCCTTCACCACGTCACGCGCGAGCTGCGGCATGCGGGCGGCGGGGGTGCCGGGGCGTGGTGAGAACGGGAAGACGTGGAGATGGGTGAGGCCGCATTCCTCGACGATGTCGAGTGAGCGTGAAAACATCTCCTCGGTTTCCGTCGGGAAGCCCGCGATGATGTCGGCGCCGAAGACCATGTCGGGGCGAAGCTGCTTCACCTGCTCGCAAAAGGCGATGGCATCGCTCCGCAGGTGCCGGCGCTTCATGCGCTTTAAAATCATGTCGTCGCCCGCCTGAAGCGAGAGATGCAGATGCGGCATCAGGCGGCTCTCGTTGGCGATGGCATCGAGCAGATCGTCATCGGCCTCCACGGAATCGATGGAGGAGATGCGCAGCCGCTCCAGTTCCGGCACATGCCGCAGAATGCTTTTCACGAGCGCGCCGAGCTTCGGCTCTCCCGGCAGGTCCGTGCCGTAGCTCGTGATGTCGACGCCGGTGAGCACCACCTCGCGCGAGCCGTGCTCGACGAGGATACGCACTTGGCTGACCACCGCGCCCATGGGCACAGAGCGTGAATTGCCACGGCCATACGGGATGATGCAGAAGGTGCAGCGGTGGTCGCAGCCGTTCTGCACCTGCACGAAGGCGCGGGTATGCCCGCGTACGCCGTCGATGAGATGCATGGCGGTTTCCTTCACCGCCATGATGTCGTTGACGAGAACCTTTTCGGTCTGGCCCACGCCGAAATCGCGCATGGCGTTCCAGGTCTCAGGCCTCATCTTCTCATGATTGCCGAGAACTTGAGCCACCTCCGGCATGGAGGCGAAGGTTTCGGGCTCCACCTGCGCGGCGCAGCCCGTCACGATGATGCGGGCATCGGGCTTATCGCGCGCGATCCTGCGAATGGATTGACGCGCCTGACGCGTCGCCTCGGAGGTCACCGCGCAGGTATTGACGATGATCACCTCGCCGAGCCCCGCGTCTTCCGCGTGGCGCTGCATGGTCTCCGACTCATAGATGTTGAGCCGGCAGCCGAAGGTGACCACTTCGACGCCGGGGCGCGTCGAAGTGGTCATCCCCGGCGAGCGCAGCGAGGGAAGGGGATCCCGTTCCGTCATAGCCTCACCCGGATTCCCTTCCCCTCCAGCGGCTCTGCCGCTTCCGGCCGGGAATGACACATCACGATCCATCAGGCCGCCCCCGCGAACAGGGCCGGGGCGAAGGTGCCCTCGTGCTCCAGCTCGGTCGGTCCCGTCATGAGGACATGGTCGTCGCTCTCGCGCCATTCGATGACGAGATCGCCGCCGGGAAGCGTCACTCGCGCTTTACGGCCGGTCAGGCCCTTGCGGGCGCCGGCGACAACGGTGGCGCAGGCTGCGGAGCCGCAGGCGCGGGTGGCGCCGGCACCGCGTTCCCAGACGCGCAAGATAACGTGTTCGGGGCTGGTGACCTGAGCAAACGAGATGTTCGCCCGCTCCGGGAAAACCGGGTCATGCTCGAATTTCGGGCCAATGACGGCAAGGTCATAGGCCATCGCGTTCTCGACCCAGAAGATCGCATGCGGATTGCCCATGCTGACCACGGACGGGCCCGCGAGTTCGGGAGCCTCGGGAAGCTTGGTATCGACAGCAATCGTGCCCGTATCGGCTACGGGATCACGCAAGGGAATGTCGTTCCAGGCAAGACGCGGCGGGCCCATATCCACGGTGAACACGGTCTCGGACATGCGCTCCACCGGCAGAAGTCCTGCCTTGGTTTCGAGTATGAGTTTGCCTTGCGAGGCGCGGCCGATCACCGTGTCCGACAGCATGGCCCAGGCCACGCAGCGGGTGCCGTTGCCGCAGGCGCCGGACTCCGAGCCGTCGGTGTTGTAGATGCGCATATAGGCATCCGTGCCGGGCGTAACGGAATCGTGCAGCACCATCAGCTGGTCGAAACGCGAGCGGGGGTCGGCCGCAATGGCGCGGGCTTCCGGCGCGCTCACGCGCAGGCCGGTGCCGCGCAGGTCCAGCACGGTAATCTCGTTGCCGAGACCGTTCATCTTGAGAAAACGGAGGTTCGCCAAAGGGCTCATGGTCGTGCTCATGAGCCGTATATGGCCGAAAACTTGGGAAACCGCGAGAGGGAAGCTTTAACCCTGCTTCCATCCGTCCTCCAAAGTGACGCTTGGTCCATCTCGCGGCGGCGCACAAACCCCCTTATGCTCCCGCCCATCACCGTCTCGTGATTCGAGGTTAAGGCTTTCCATGCGGCTGCGCTCCACCACCATCTGTCTCGTGCTCGCCCTCTGCTCAAGCGTAGCCCTGGCCCAGACTCCACCGGCCGCCGATACGGCCCCGTCCGCGCCCGCAGCTTCCGAGCCTGCGCCTTCGGCTCCGCCAGCGGCAACGCCTGCCACGCCGGCAGCGCCCGCTCCTACGAGCCCGGCCTCTGCCGCTCCGGAAACGCCTGCCCCCACGACACCAGCCCCTCCCGCGACCGCTGAACCCGCTCCGGCTCCCTCGCAAACTCCAGCAACGCCCGCCCCGTCACAGGCGCAGCCTGCTCCCGCGACGCCTCCGGCAACCCCTGCGCCGGCGCAGCAGGCGGGCCGCACGACCCTGTTCCCCAACCCGAGCGACCCGACCGGCGTGGAGGAGGGCGTTCTCGTCTCCAAGCCCACCATCGTGTTCACTGGCACGAGCACCTGGGACGATGCCTTCACCAACCTCAAGAATACCTTCGCCAAGCTCGAGGACGAATTGAAGAAGGCGGGCATCGCGCCAACCGGCCGTCCGCTCACGATCTTCGTCCATACGGACGACAACGGCTTCAAATACGAGGCGATGGTCCCGATCGCGCAGATCCCTGAGGGCAAGACCGAGCTGACGCCCGAGATCAAGTTCGGCAAGACGCCGGAGGGCAAGTCCTTCCGCTTCGTGCACAAGGACGCCTATGACGAGATCGACGGCACCTACGAGACGATCACCGCCTATCTCGACATCAAGGAAATCACCGCCAAGGACGCCTTCATCGAGGAATACGTGAGCGCCTTCACGGATTCCCAGGACACCAATTTCGAGGTGAACATCTACGTTCAGCCGAAGGACTGAGGGACAGCCTGCCACACCTCGCCGGGCCGTAACGGCTTGAACAGCCCCGGCGGAATCTCCAATTGTTCAAGCGCCGTCGCCAGTTCCTGCGGCGGTTCGTCGACCGCTTCATTCGTCAGGCGGAACGTGCCCCAATGGTGGCCGAGCGCCTGTTCCGGTTCGACGATGCTGAACACCTTTACCGCATCGTCCGGGTTCATGTGCTGCGGCTCCATGAACCAGCGCGGCTCATAGGCGCCGATGGGGATATGGGCGAGGCGGATCGCGCCGAAGCGCTCGCGCACCGCATGGAAAATCTTGCCGTCGCCGAAGCCTGTATCGCCGATATGGTAGATCGTGCCGGCAGGCGTGGTGAGCAGATAAGCACACCAGAGCGCCATCCGCCGGTCGTTGATGCCGCGCGCGGACCAATGATAGGCGGGTTCCAGATGGACGGTGACGCCCTGGCCGAGATCGACCGACCCGCCCCAATCGCGGGTCTCGACCGCGATGTCGGGATGGTCTGCGTTGATAATGGTGTCGTTGCCCAGAGGCGCCACGACACGCGGGCGATGGCGTTGCCAGAGACGGCCCAGGGTCTCGATGTCGAGGTGGTCGTAATGGTTGTGCGTGATCAGCACCGCATGGATCGGCGGCAGGTCCTCGAAGGCGACGCCCGGCGGGTTCACGCGCTTCGGGCCTGAGAACGAGACCGGGCTCGCCCGCTGGGAAAACACCGGATCGGTGAGGATATTGAGCCCCGCCACCTGGATCAGGAAGGAGGCGTGCCCGATCAGCGTCACCCGCAGGTCCTTCACCTCAGCCGGAGGCTTGTCCTGAAAGGGGCTCGGGAAACTCTCCGGCCAGTCCTTGCGCCCGCCGCTCAGCTGCCAGCGCAGCAATTCGGCAAAGCCCTTGTCCTGCGGCTGATTGGGCAAAAAGAACCTCACCCCGTCGAAATGGTCGCTCACCGGCCCCTGGTAATAGCGGTTCGACGCTCGGGCGGCGGTCATCCACCCGAAGGTGCCGCCGGCGGCGATGGCGGGGAAGCTGAGGGCTTTGAGGAGGGTGCGGCGATTCATACGTCATCGAGGTCCTGAAGGAGCCTTAAGCGTGGGGGTTCGGGAGGGCTTCGGCAAGATGCCGTGGCGTTATTCTGGACGCCAGGTGTCATCCCTGACGGCATAAGCTGATCCGGGATCGCTTTCAGAGTAAGGCACACCCCTTTGTCATTCCGGGGCCGCGCAGCGGAGCCCGACCCGAAGGGCCGCGCCGAAGACGTGGAAACCCATAACCGCGACGATTGAAAGAAAGCACTTCGAGCCGGACGGCTTTATTCTGCATCTACGGTGTTTATGGGTTCCGGGCTCTCGCTAACGCTCGCCCCGGAATGACAGCGGATCGTGCTCTATCCTGCACACGATCCCGGATCGGCTGTGCCGTCCGGGATGACGCGCAAGTTCGGCTGACACGGTCAAGCTCCTTCAACTTTTCCGTTTTCTGCCTTTTCCTTGACTCTGCGTCTCCATTCCTCTATCGCCTGACCGCAAATCTGTAGAGCGAGCCCTTATGAGCCGCCGACCAGCCCGAGAGGCTGGAGGTCAACGTCCGACAGCGCGATGCGCCCTCGGGCGCGCTTTCATTTGGGTTTCGCGATTGGGAAACGTGACGGATGTCGAAAGACACATTGCGCATCGAGGACGCGGTCAACGAGACCTGCCCGTGGTCGGAAAAGCCGATCGCGGCGGATTCGCTCACCCTCTATCGCGGCGAAGTGGTCGGCTTCTGCAATCCCGGTTGCCGCGACAAGTTCGAGGCGGCAATCAACCAGTTTGAAAAGGCCATCGCGGATCGCGATGTACCACTCATTGCAAAAGGAATTGAGTGATCATGTTCGAAGGCCTTTCCGATAAACTTTCCAACATCCTGAATTCCCTCACGCGCCGCGGCGCGCTGACGGAAGAGGATGTGAACGCGGCGCTCCGCGAAGTCCGCCGCGCGCTGCTCGAAGCCGATGTGGCGCTCGAGGTCGTGCGTTCGTTTACGGACAAGGTGCGCGCCCGCGCGGTCGGTGCTGAGGTCATCAAGTCGGTCTCGCCCGGCCAGCAGGTAGTGAAGATCGTCCACGATCAGCTCGTGGACATGCTGGGCTCGGATGCGGAGGTGATCAGCCTCAACGCGGTTCCGCCCGTCGGCATTCTGATGGTGGGCTTGCAGGGTTCCGGTAAGACGACCACCACCGCCAAGATTGCCAAGCGCCTGACGGATCGCGAGAACCGCAAGGTTCTCATGGCCTCGCTCGATACGCGCCGTCCGGCGGCGATGGAGCAGCTCGCCGTGCTTGGCAAGCAGGTGGGCGTCGATACGCTTCCCATCGTGGCGGGCCAGTCGGCGGTGCAGATCGCGCAGCGCGCCATGGAGGCCGCGCGCCTCGGCGGATACGACGTGGTGATGCTCGACACGGCAGGCCGCGTGACCGTGGACGAGGCGCTGATGGTGGAAGCAGCCGACGTGCGCGCCGCCACCAACCCTCACGAGGTTCTGCTCGTGGCGGATGCGCTGACCGGCCAGGACGCGGTCAACACCGCGCGCGCCTTCGATGAGCGCCTTGGCGTCACCGGCATCGTGCTGACCCGTATGGATGGCGATGCGCGCGGCGGTGCCGCGCTATCGATGCGCGCCGTGACGGGTAAGCCGATCAAGCTCATCGGCACGGGCGAAAAGGTCGATGCGCTGGAGGAGTTTCATCCCTCGCGCGTTGCCAACCGCATTCTCGGCATGGGCGATATCGTCTCGCTGGTCGAGAAAGCCGCCGAGAACTTCGACGCGGCGCAGGCCCAGCGCATGGCCGACAAGATGCGCAAGGGCAAGTTCGACCTTGAAGACCTGCGCGATCAGCTGGCCCAGATGGAAAAGCTCGGCGGCCTTGGCGGCCTGATGGGCATGATGCCCGGCGTCGCCAAGATGAAGTCGCAGCTCGCGAACGCCAATCTCGACGACCGGGTCATCAAGCGCCAGCGCGCCATCATCGATTCCATGACGCCCGCCGAGCGCCGCAACCCGGATATCCTGAAAGCCTCGCGCAAGAAGCGCATCGCATCCGGCTCCGGTACGAAGCCCGAAGACATCAACAAGCTGCTCAAAATGCACCGCCAGATGGCCGACGTCATGAAGATGATGGGCGGCGGCAAAGGCAAGGGCATGGCAGGCCAGCTCGGCAAGATGTTCGGCATCGGCGGCGGCGGAATGGGCGGCATGCCCCAGCCGACCCCGGAGCAGATCGAGGCGCTGCAGAAGCAGATGGGCGGCAAGCTCCCCGATTTCCCCGGCGGCGCGGGCGGTGCTCTGCCTCCCATGCCGAAGGGTGTGCCGGGCCTGCCGGGTCTCGGGCCGAAGATCCCCGGACTTCCGAGCATCGGCGGTTTCCCGTTTGGGAAGAAGAAATGATTTTTCGCCGTATCGGTCGAGCCGATGCGGCACAGGTTTGATCACAGGACACTAGAAGGAGAAACCCATGTCCCTGAAGATCCGTCTCACCCGTGGTGGTGCGAAGAAGCGTCCCTATTACCGTATCGTCGTGGCCGATTCGCGCTCCCCGCGCGATGGCCGCTTCATCGAGAAGGTCGGCACCTACGACCCGATGAAGCCGAAGGATGACGCAACCCGCGTGACCCTCGACATCGAGAAGATCAAGTCCTGGCTCGCCAAGGGCGCCCAGCCGACCGATCGCGTTCTGCGTTTCCTCGACGTTGCCGGCCTCCTGAAGCGTCCGGCCCGCAGCAACCCGCAGAAGGCCGTCCCGGGCAAGAAGGCCCAGGAGCGCGCCGACGCCAAGGCCGCTGCCGCCGCTGCTCCGGCTGGCGAAGGCGAGGCTGCTTAAGCACCATGACACGGGGGCGCAACCCATCCTCCCCTCGAGGGGGAGGGTCGATGCTGCGTGAGCAGCGGCGGGGTGGGGTGGAAACACCCCGTTCTGCAAGGTCGCGCCCCCACCCCACCCCGGACCTGCGGTCCGACCCTCCCCCTCAAGGGGAGGGTAGCGGTGCGGCTCTAGCGGGAAGAACCGACCTCGTCCTCGTGGGCGAGTTCGGCCGCTCGCATGGCCTCAAGGGCGAGGTGCGGCTGAAATCCCATACCGGCGATCCGCAGGCGATTGCCGAGTACAAGCCGCTTATCGCAACGAGCGGCAAAACCTATTCCCTCAAGACTGTGCGTCAGGCTCCCGGCGGCGCGCCGGATATCCTGATCGCCGTCGTCGACGGTGTGACCACGCGCGAGGCCTCCGAGGCGTTGAACCGCGTGCAGCTCTATCTGGAACGCGACAAGCTTCCGCCGCCTGACGAAGAAGACGAATTCCTGCTCGCCGACCTGATCGGTCTGACCGTTCAGAACGAAGCTGGCAAAACCATCGGCACCATCGTGGCCGTGCCGAATTACGGCGGCGGCGATCTTCTCGAAATCGCGCCCGCCAGCAAAGGCCCGACGGCGCTACTGCCGTTCACGAAAGCCTTCGTCCCGAGTGTCGATATCATGGCTAAGCGCGTGATCGCAGCAACCCCGGACGATTTCTTCGAGATCGGCAAGCCCGAACCCGGCGAGGATAGCGCGTGAGTTTCTCCGCCACCATCCTCACGCTTTACCCTGAGATGTTTCCAGGCCCGCTCGGTATCTCGCTTGCGGGTGATGCGCTGTCGCGCGGCGTGTGGTCGTTGGAAGCGAGGAACATCCGCGATCACGGCCTCGGCCGTCACCGCACCGTCGACGATACGCCCGCAGGCGGCGGCCCCGGCATGGTGCTTCGCTGCGATGTGCTGGGCGCTGCCATCGATGACGCCGTCACGCCTGATGATCCGCGTCCAAAGCTGCTCATGAGCCCGCGCGGTAAGCCGCTTACTCAATCTTACGCACATGAACTCGCAGCCGGTCCCGGCGCCGTCATCGTCTGCGGCCGCTTCGAGGGCGTGGACGAGCGCGTGATCGAAGCACGCGGGTTGCAAGAGGTGTCCATCGGCGATTACGTCCTCTCCGGCGGCGAGATGGCGGCGATGATCGTGCTCGATGCCTGCGTGCGTCTTCTACCCGGCGTCATGGGTAAGGAGGCCTCCGGCACCGAGGAGAGCTTCGAGACGAACCGCCTCGAATATCCGCATTACACAAGGCCGAGAGAATGGGAGGGGCGCCCCATCCCCGACGTTCTGCTGAACGGCAACCACGCCCATATCGAGCGCTGGCGGCGCGAGGAATCGGAGCGGATCACGCGCGAGAGACGGCCGGATCTGCTGGAGCGGTGACCGAGAGTGTCATCCCGGACGGCAAAGCCGATCCGGGATCGCGGGCAGGATGAGGCCCCCTATTGTCATTCCGGGGCGCCGCAGGCGAGCCCGGAACCCATAGCCCCCGAATGCGCAGAAGAAGCACGCCAACACAAACAGCCTTCTCTTGTATCTGCAGTGTTTATGGGTTCCGGGCTCTCGCTAACGCTCGCCCCGGAATGACAGAGGGGTGTGCTTCATCCCGCTCGCGGTCCCGGGTTCTGCTTCGCAGCCCCGGGATGACCATCTGGCTTCTGACCGCTCGACAATCCCCCAAAACTCCTGTATAGGCGCGGCCTTAACTTAAAACAGGACGCCGAAATCCAGCTGGCTTGGGGATACCTAAGACCATGCAACGGCAGGAGTAAGACATGAACCTCATTCAGCAGCTCGAGCAAGAGCAGATTGCCAAGCTCGGCAAGACCATTCCCGATTTCCAGCCCGGCGATACCCTCATCGTCAATGTGAAGGTCAAGGAAGGCGAGCGCTCCCGCGTGCAGGCCTATGAAGGCGTCTGCATTGCCCGTAACGGCGGCGGCATCCAGGAGAGCTTCACGGTCCGCAAGATTTCCTACGGCGAAGGCGTGGAGCGTGTGTTCCCGGTCTATTCGCCGAACGTCGAGTCCATCAAGGTCGTGCGCCGCGGCGCCGTCCGCCGCGCCAAGCTGTACTACCTGCGCGACCGTCGCGGTAAGTCGGCCCGTATCGCCGAGCGCGCTGACCGCCAGGACAAGAACAAGAACAAGACCCCGGCTGCCGCCGAGTAAGGCCTGTTCTCCAATTCCCGGATTTCGGAAAGCGCGGTCGAAAAGCCGCGCTTTTTTGTTTGTCGACATAAGCGTTGCCGATGAGCATCGTTCGAAAAATTTAATTGCGCGTTCAGCTCATTCAGCTATGCGATACTTTCAAGGCGCTGCGCGTTTGGGACACCTTTTCCTGATGAGCGGGAGGCGCTAAACACGACTTTCCTTGACGATCGATGGAAGAGAAAAATGGCTGACCCGCGTACGCTCTACGACAAGATCTGGGACGACCACGTCGTCGATCGGCAGGCTGACGGGACGTGCCTTCTCTACATTGACCGCCACCTCGTGCACGAAGTGACGAGCCCCCAGGCCTTCGAAGGCCTGCGCATGACGGGCCGCAAGGTGCGCCAGCCGGGCAAGACCCTGGCCGTGGTGGACCACAACGTGCCGACCTCGGACCGCACGCAGGGCATCGAAGACCCTGAATCCGCCCTCCAGGTCGCGACTTTGGCCGAAAACGCCAAGGAGTTCGGCGTCGAATATTACAACGAGCTCGATACCCGCCAGGGCATCGTGCACGTGGTGGGGCCGGAGCAGGGCTTCACCCTGCCGGGCATGACCATCGTCTGCGGCGACAGCCACACCTCGACCCATGGCGCCTTCGGCGCGCTGGCCCACGGCATCGGCACGTCCGAGGTCGAGCATGTGCTCGCCACCCAGACGCTGATCCAGAAGAAGGCCAAGAACATGCGCGTGACTGTGGATGGGCAGCTGCCCGCCGGCGTCACCGCGAAGGACATCACGCTCGCCATCATCGGCGAGATCGGCACCGCCGGCGGCACCGGCCACGTGATCGAATATGCCGGCGAGGCGATCCGCTCTCTCTCCATGGAAGGCCGCATGACGGTCTGCAACATGTCCATCGAGGGCGGTGCCCGCGCGGGCATGGTGGCTCCCGACGAGAAGACCTATGCCTATCTGAAGGATCGCCCCAAGGCGCCGAAGGGCGAAGCCTGGGAAGCGGCCCTTCGTTACTGGGACACCCTGCGCACGGAGCAAGGCGCGCATTTCGACACTGAATTGCGCCTCGATGCCGCCAACCTGCCTCCCATCGTCACCTGGGGCACCAGCCCGGAGGATGTGATCTCGGTGGCGGGCGCGGTGCCGAACCCGGATGAGATCAAGGACGAGAACAAGCGCCTCTCCAAGTGGCGCGCACTCGAATATATGGGCCTCAAGCCCGGCCAGAAGATCACCGACATTATGCTCGACCGCGTCTTCATCGGCTCCTGCACCAATGGCCGCATCGAGGATTTGCGGGCCGTGGCAAAGGTGGTCGAGGGCAAGCAGGTTCATCAGGCCGTCAACGCCATGATCGTTCCCGGATCGGGCATCGTGAAGATGCAGGCCGAGGCCGAAGGCCTCGACAAGATCTTCCGGGCCGCTGGTTTCGACTGGCGCGAGCCCGGCTGCTCCATGTGCCTGGCCATGAACGCTGACCGCCTCTCCCCCGGCGAGCGCTGCGCCTCCACCTCGAACCGCAATTTCGAAGGCCGTCAGGGCTTCAAGGGCCGGACTCACCTCGTCTCTCCCGCCATGGCGGCGGCAGCGGCGATCGCGGGTCGGTTCGTGGACATCCGAACCTTCGGCTGATCGGCTTCCAGACCAAACAAAAAGGCTGCGGTTGAGCTCAACCGCAGCCTTTTTGATTTCAGATGGTGGCGTGCTTAGTCGACGTAGCGGCGCCCGCCCGCCACGACCTGACGGCAGACTTCGACCGGACGGCGCACGATGACGCCATTGCCGCGGACACGCTCACGGTATTCCGTCCGGCAGACGGTGCGGGCACGGGCGGGACGGACATAACGGCGCTCGACCACACGCTCACGATAAGCGGGGCGGTTCTGTTCCACACGCACGCCGCCGGGGCCGATCCGAACATCCACGCCTTGAGCCGACGCCGCGCCGGCGCCGAGAGCCGTCAGTCCGGCTACAGCCAGAACTCCAAGAATCTTACGCATTGTTGCCTCACAAAGGATTGCCTATTCGGGGGTGTTAACGGCAAACGGCCAAAGGCGTTCCGTTTATTGACCGCCCGATCAAGCTTATGGTTGCGCAATGCTTAAAGGCCGCCGGAGGGGAACCATGAACGAGGAAGAACGCCAGCGTGAAGCCCGCGAGGCCCTGGAGCGGGTCAGCCGCGAATCGGAAACCGCCGGCTCGTCATCGCTCGCCCGCATGAGCCGGCGGGCGCAGGATCACTTCTCCGCCCGCGATGCCGAAGGCACCTCGGAGGGAGGCGGCACGGACCCCATCGAGCTGTGGGGGCGGCGCATCGGGCGCAGCCTGTCCGTGATCGGCTTCATCGTCCTCGTCTTGTGGCTTCTGCTCCAGCTTGGCATTGTCTGATTCATGACCGATTGGGCCAATCTTCAAGCGCCGTCCCTGGCGGATTTCGAAACTCTCGCGCACGATGCCTATGAGCGCCTGCCGCAAGCATTCCGGCAACTCTGCGAGGGCGTCGTCATCCGCGTCGTGGATTTTCCCGACGACGAGACCATGACGGAAATGGAATGCGAGACGCCGTTCGACCTGCTCGGCCTGTTTCGCGGCATAGGCCTCGCTCAAGGGGGCGGCATGATGCAGACGGGCCAGTTTCCCAACATGGTCTGGCTCTACCGCCGCCCGATCCTCGATTACTGGGCCGAGCACGAGGAGAGCTTAGGCCACCTCGTCACCCATGTGCTCGTCCATGAGATCGGCCATCATTTCGGCCTGTCCGACGAGGACATGGAAGCCATCGAGGAAGCGGCCGCCTGATCGTCACAAAATTGCGCGAAAACATAAGTCCACGTAAAATTCTTGTCCCGCCGCGACCATCATAGGCCTAGCGCATCGCACGGAAAAGTGGATACGGTTTTCCGAAAGAGCGATGCGCCAGATTTAAACTGGAGCATAGGATTGATCCCAAAAGTGCATTCCACTTTTGGGTCCTATGCTCTAGTCCTGCCGCGAAGCCTTTGATATGAGGCAACCAAGGCGGCCCGTTGCCGGCTTGAGGGTAGGATAAGACCATGGACAAGTTCACTGTGCTTGAAAGCGTCGCGGCGCCGCTGCGGATCATCAATATCGACACCGATATGATCATTCCCAAGCAGTACCTGAAGACCATCAAGCGCACCGGGCTCGGCACGGGTCTCTTCTCGGAAATGCGCTATCGCGAGGACGGTACGGAGAACCCGGATTTCGTGCTCAACCAGCCTGCTTATCGCAATGCCCAGATCCTGGTGGCGGGCGACAATTTCGGCTGCGGCTCGTCGCGTGAGCATGCCCCCTGGGCGCTTCTCGATTTCGGCATCCGCTGCGTGATCTCCACGAGCTTCGCGGACATCTTCTACAACAATTGCTTCCAGAACGGCATTCTGCCCATCAAGGTGAGCCCGGAAGACCTGGAAAAGCTCTTCGACGACGCGAGCCGCGGCGCCAACGCCACGCTGACCGTCGATCTCGAAGCGCAGGAAGTCCGCGGCCCCGATGGCGGTTCGATCAAGTTCGATATCGATGCGTTCAAGAAGCATTGCATGCTCAACGGCCTCGACGGCATCGGCCTGACCATGGAAAAGGCCCCCGCCATCGACAGCTTCGAGAAGAAGCTCGGCGAACGCGCCTGGGCCTGAAGGCTTCGCATCGATTTCTTCATGGCCGGGCTCGTCCCGGCCATTGTCGTTTCAGGGCCGCACTTTCAGGTGAACCATGACAGACAAGAAGCCTCGGGTCCTGAACCGCTCCGATTGGGCTTCCCATCCCGAACTCTGGAAGGGCCGGGTTGAAGGACTTAACCTCGGCACGGGCGTCACGGTGCTCTTCTACACTACCAAGGAGGTCGGCGTCGGGCCGAAATGGCATGTGCATCCCTATGACGAGATTTTCATCATCCGCCAGGGACGGGCACTGTTCACTGTTGGTAACGAAAAGTTCGAGTGCGAGGCGGGCCAAGTCGTTTTCGGGCCTGCCAATGTGCCGCACAAATTCAAGAATCTCGGCCCAGGCGTTCTCGAGACCACGGATATCCATGTGAGCGACCGCTGGATTCAGACGGACTTGCCTGATCCCGAAATCGGTTGAATTCAGCGGTCCGTCAGGCTCATCGCCGCGACTATGCTGGAACGTATGTCAATTTGATCACGTCCTCGTCGATGCGATCGCTCGCCACGAGGCGCAGTGGAGGGCGCGGCCCGACAAAGAACGGCTTGCCGCCGCCGAGCACGACGGGATGGACGTACAATCGATACTCGTCGACAAGGCCGAGGTCAGTCAGGCTTCCCGCCAGCTCCGGCCCGGAAACTTCGATCACACCATCGAGCTGAGCTTTCAGCCCGCGCATTGCGGCTTCTAAGTCATCCTTGACCAGAGTGGCGTTCGGGCCAACCGACTTCAACGAGCGCGACACGACCCATTTCGGTTGGCTCCGCCACGCTGCGGCATAGTCACGCTTGGCCTCGTCCCACTCGGGATGGTCTTCGTCCCAATACCGCATCACCTCGTACATGCGGCGACCGTAAACAGTGCCGGCCAGGCCCCGCACGTCATCAATGAAATGCCGAAAAAGCGCAGGACCGGGCCCAAATGCCATGTGGTCGACATAGCCGTCCAGCGATTGGTTCAATGCAAAGACGAGCCTCGCCATACGGATCTTCCCCCTCGTTGCCTCCTCGGAGACTGCGGAGGTTAAGTGGAAACGAGGTGGGCTTCAATCCGGCTATCCACTTGCCGCCGTGACCCATCAGCAGAAGTCTTCTTTCCGGCCTTTCGCGCACAGAATGCGCTGGAACCTCACTCGAGATGCAGGTGCACTACTCTTCAGGGTGAGGGCAGAGCTTCATCGGACTACCTTGAGGCCTAACGAGGACCTACCTGACAAATCCGTGAGCACGGGCTCCGTTACCATAAGATTAACCAAATTGCTTGCAAGGTCGCGGGCATGAAACGCATCATTGTTCCCGCGCTCCTCAGCCTCGTTGCCCTTGCGGCGGCCGCTCCCGCCTCCGCTCAGGCCGATTTCCGCTCGTGCCTCTCAGGCCTGCGCGGCCAGGCCGCCGCCAAGGGCATTTCGGGCCAGGCCTTCGATGTCGCGACGCGCGGCGTCGAGCCGGATCTGACGATCCTCGACCTCATGAACAATCAGCCCGAGTTCAAGACGCCGATCTGGGATTACCTGGCGGCTTTGGTGGATGAGGAGCGGGTGCAGGACGGCCGCGGCGCCATGGGCCAATGGGGCCGGGCGCTTGCGGCGGCTGAAGCGCGCTTCGGCGTCGACCGCCATGCGATTGCGGGAGTGTGGGGCGTAGAATCCAATTTCGGCAAGGATATCGGCGGCCGCTCCCTGGTGCAGTCGCTCACGACGCTCGTCTGCTACGCTCCGCGCCGCAACGAGTATTTCAAGGGCGAGCTGATGGCGACGCTCAAGATCGTGCAGGACGGGGACATCAACCCGGCGAACTTGCGCGGCTCCTGGGCCGGCGCGTTCGGCCATACCCAGTTCATGCCCTCCACCTTCCAGCGCCTCGCGGTCGATGGTGACGGCGACGGGCGACGGGACATCATGAACTCCGTGCCGGATGCCCTTCATTCCACCGCAAACTTCCTGAAGAAGGCCGGCTGGGTGAACGGCCTTCCCTGGGGCTACGAGGTACGCCTGCCAGAAAGCTTCAAGGCGGGCCTTGCCGGTCGCAAAAACAAGAAGCCGCTCTCCGCCTGGGCCGCCATGGGCGTCACCCGCATCGACGGACGTCCGCTTCAGGGCGATTACGCCGCCGGCATTCTCATTCCGGCGGGCATCAACGGCCCGGCTTTCATCGTCACGAAGAATTTCGACGCGGTCTATTCTTATAATGCCGCCGAATCCTACGGTCTCGCCATCGCGCTGCTCGGCGACCGCCTGAAAGGCCAGCCCGGCATCCGCACCGCATGGCCGACCGACGATCCGCCGCTGTCGCGCGCCGAGCGCCGCGAACTGCAGCGCCTGCTCACCGCCCGCGGCTACGATGTCGGCGAGCCGGATGGCCGCGTCGGCTCCAAGACCCGCGAAGCCATCAAGGACGTGGAGCGCCGCATCGGGCTCGAGCCGCGCGGACGCCCCGGCGGCAAGGTGCTGCAGGCCCTGCGCGGATAAAACGGCATGACCTGGAGCACGCTTCTTCTCTTCGCACCGGCGTGCTTCGCCTTGAATCTGGCGTTCGGGCCCAACAACCTGCTGTCCCTCACTTACGGATTGCGGGACGGGGTCCGGACCGCCGTTCTCGCCTCAAGCGGGCGCCTTGCGGCCTTTGCAATCATGATCGCGCTGACCGCACTTGGCGTCGGCGCGGTGCTCGCAGCCTCCGAGATGGCCTTCACCATCCTCAAATGGGTGGGCGCGGCCTATCTCGTCTGGCTCGGCATCAAGATCCTTAAGGTAGGGGGCGCGCTCACACCCACCGGCGAAGCTGCGCCCCGACGGCCTTTGAAAGCCCTCTTGCTGCAGGAATTCTGGACTGCCAGCGGCAATCCCAAGGCCATTCTCATCTTCACGGCCTTCTTCCCGCAATTCATCGAGCCCGGTTCCTATTGGGCGAGCTTCGCCACCATGGGCGTGGTCTTTCTCGCACTCGAAGTCGTCGCCGTGTTCTTCTATGCGCAGCTCGGCTGGCGCCTGAACGTCTTGAGCCGCAACCGGCCCGTCTTCGGCTGGCTCAACCGGATCTCCGGCGCCACTATGATCGGTTTCGGCATCGCGCTGCTTCTCACGCGCCGTCCGGCCTGACGTATCCCCATTCTTTGCCAAGGAAGTGGTTGCGATGAGGATGGGTTTGGGAGTGTAGTGCGCCGATGTTGATTGCGCTGCTTACCGATATTCACGGCAACCGCGAAGCCTTTTCGGCCTGTCTCGACCATGCGCGCCTCATCGGCGTCGACCGTTTCATTTTCCTCGGCGATTACGTGGGCTACGGCGCCGATCCGGCCTGGGTGGTGGATACGGTCAGGGCGCTCGTGGACGAGGGCGCGGTCGCGCTGCTCGGCAACCACGATGCAGCCATCGACGGTTCGGACGCGGGCATGAACCCCATCGCGCAGGAAGCGATCCGCTGGACGCGCGGGCAACTCGGCTTAGGGCAACGTGATTTTCTGACGAACCTTCCCCTCATCCATGAAGAGGGAAGCGTTCTCTACACCCACGCCAACGGCTATGCGCCGAGGGATTGGGATTACATTTCGGGATTGGGTGAGGCGGTCCGCCACTTCAATCTGGTCGATGCGCACATCACCTTCTGCGGCCATGTGCATGTGCCCATGCTCTATCACATGAGCACCACCGCGAAGGTCGGCACGTTCTCGCCCGTGATCAACACCGAGATCCCGCTGCTCGCAACCCGCACATGGCTTGCGGTGATCGGCGCGGTGGGCCAGCCGCGCGACGGCGTCCCGGCGGCGAATTACGCGGTGTTCGACGATGCGCGTCAGGAGCTGCGTTACCTGCGCGTGCCCTACGATACGGCGACAGCGGCGCGGAAAGTGCGCGAGGCGGGCCTGCCCGAAAAGCTCGCGCAGCGGCTGGAGCAGGGGGCCTGATGCGGCTTCGCCTTTCGCCCGGCATGGTGATCGACGGTTTCACGCTCGAAGAGCATCTGGCGACCGGCGGCATGGCGCAGATCTGGGCGGTGACCCGCGAGAACGATTCCACGCCGCTGGTCATGAAATTCCCCATGCTCATCGACAGCGACGATCCGCTGCCCATCGTCTGCTTCGAGACCGAGCAGATGATCATGCCGCGCCTCACCGGCCCGCATGTACCGCGCTTCGTCGCCACCGGCCCACTGGAGCCGCAGGCCTATATCGTCATGGAGCGTATTCCCGGCGTCTCCCTGAAGGCGCGGCTCGAAGATGTGCCGCTGCCTTGGGCCGAGGTCGTCACGATTGGCGCGAAGGTGGCGCATGCGCTGCACGATCTGCACCGCCAGCATGTCATTCATCTCGACGTGAAGCCGAGCAACATCATGTTCCGCGAGACCGGGGAGGCGGTGCTCATCGATTACGGCTTCGCGCGCCACGAGCAATTGCCGGATCTTTTGGCGGAAGAATTCCGCGAGCCGTTCGGCACCACACCCTACATGGCGCCCGAGCAGGTGCTGGAGGATCGTTGCGATCCGCGCAGCGATCTTTTCGCGCTCGGTGTCATGCTATACTTTTTCGTCACAGGCGAGCGGCCCTTCGGCACGCCCAAAGGCGGCCAGATCCGCCGCCGTCTCTGGCAGCGCCCAGTGCCGCCACGGGCCAGGAACCCGGATTGCCCGCCCTGGCTGCAGGAGATCATTCTGCGCTGCCTAGAGGTGAACCCGGAGGATCGCTACGCCACGGCGGCCCAGCTCGCGCTCGATCTCGAACATCCCGATCAGGTGCTTCTTACGGAGCGGGCCGAGCGGCTGGAGCGCAGTGGCGGCGTGGAAACCTTCCGGCGCTGGCTGAAGGCCCGCAAAGCGCAGCCTCTCGAAAATCCGAACATCTCGAGCCAGCTCGCCCGCGCGCCGATCCTGCTCGTCGCCATCGATCTCTCGCCGAGCGCCGAGGATCTCGCCGAGGCGATCAAGGCCATGGTCCAGCGCATTCTGGCACTCGAAAGCGGTGCCCGCGTCGCCTGCCTCAACGTTCTGAAAACCTCGCGCATCGCCGTCGATGTCCTGGAGGATGCGGAGGGGCGGAGCCTGCACGTGCAGCGCCTGATCCAGCTGCGTCACTGGGGTTCGACCCTCGACGTCCCGGCGGAGCGGATTACCTACAGCGTGCTCGAAGCGCCCGATCCTGCCGATGCCCTCGTGGATTATGCCCGCCGCAACAACGTGGACCATATCGTCCTCGGCGCCCGGGCCTCCTCAGCGCTGAGGCGCTATCTCGGCAGCGTCTCGTCGCAGGTGGTGGCCCAGGCGCCCTGTTCGGTCACGGTGGTAAGGACGTCGAAGGATCGGCGGATGGGAGAGGGCTAGGGGTCTCCGCCTAACGGTCAACGCGACAAACGCTTGCCAAGCGGCTCATTCGGCTTTTTAAGAGCCCTGGATTTTCATACCGCAGACAAGGGGCCTTCCCATGGCAACGCACAAGCTTCTCCTTCTCCCCGGCGACGGCATCGGTCCGGAGGTCATGCGCGAGGTCGAGAAGATCGTGGGCTGGTTCCGCAAGCGCGGTGTCGGCTTCGAGACCGAGACGGATCTCGTCGGCGGTTCGGCCTATGATGCCCATGGCAAGTCGATCTCCGAGGAGGCCATGGGCCTTGCTCAGGCTGCCGATGCCGTGCTTTTCGGCGCGGTCGGCGGCGCGAAGTGGGACAGCGTTCCTTACGCGGTGCGCCCGGAAGCCGGCCTGCTGCGCCTGCGCAGGGATCTCGGCCTGTTCGCCAATCTTCGCCCGGCGATCTGCTATCCGGCGCTCGCCGATGCCTCCTCGCTCAAGCGCGAGGTGGTCGAAGGCCTCGACATCATGATCGTGCGCGAGCTCACCGGCGGCGTTTATTTCGGCGAGCCGAAGGAGATCGTGACGCTCGAAGACGGCTCCCAGCGCGCCGTCGATACGCAAGTTTATCACACGCATGAAGTGGAGCGGATCGCCCGCGTCGCCTTCGATCTCGCCAGGAAGCGCCGCAACAAGGTGTCTTCGGCGGAGAAGTTCAACGTCATGAAGACCGGCGTGTTCTGGCGCCAGGTCGTTACCCGCATCCACAAGGGCGAGTTCTCCGATGTGGAGCTGGAGCACGTGCTCGCCGACAACTGCGCCATGCAGCTCGTGCGTTGGCCGAAGCAGTTTGACGTGATCGTCACCGACAACCTCTTCGGCGACATCCTCTCCGACATCGCCGCCATGCTCACCGGCTCGCTCGGCATGCTGCCCTCCGCCTCGCTCGGTGCGGAAGATCCGAAGACCCGCCAGCGCAAGGCCCTCTATGAGCCCGTGCACGGCTCGGCCCCTGACATCGCCGGCAAGGGTCTCGCGAACCCCATCGCCATGATCGGCTCCTTCGGCATGGCGCTTCGCTATTCCTTCGGTCTCCTCGACGAGGCGGATCGTCTGGATCGCGCCATCGCCAACGTGCTGGCCTCCGGCACGCGCACGAAGGACATCGCGGCTCCCGGCGCGAACGCCGTCGGCACACAGGATGTGGGCGATGCCATCGTCAAGGAGCTCGAGGCTCAGTCGTAAGGCTTCCGCTCGACCATCAAAAAGCCCCGGACAATGTGCCGGGGCTTTTTTCGTTGCTGAACGCAATCAGCGGATCGATCCGGTCGCTTCTGTGTCGAGTCGCGGGTTCAGCTGGATCGGGCCGAAGGGATTGCGGGAACCGACGAAGGGGCCGTTGGTGATCGGATCGGGCAAAGTCCCCATACCGAAGCGCTCGCCATTCGGTGCATAGGGCGGGCTGAGCAGATAGGCTTGTGTTTGCCCGTAACCCGAAACGCCTGGGTTGATCGAACCCGGTGCCACGACATTGCCGGGATCGAGGAAGCTGCGGGGTTGAACGCGGAACGTGAGGGGCCGGTCTCGCGTCTGCGCTTCGGCCACCATGCTGAAAGTGGTGATCGAAGCCAGCGAAGCCAAGCCGATGAGAGCAAAGCGGCGCATGGTGAAATCTCCAGAAGTGGCGCCGCCTTTCGGCAAAGCACCGGTTTTCGCGAAACGCTAAGAACCAGCATCGGACCCGAAAGTGGATTTGCACTTTTGGGGCCAATCCGACGCTTCTCTTAAAGTGAGAGCATCGGTCGCGCGAAAAAACTGGAACCCCTTTTCGCACGATGCTCTAAAACAAAGGCGACCTGCTTGAATTGGTTCCTTTCAAACGTAGAGTGCTTCCAAAGGGTCATCGGAAGCGGAAGGGAAAAATGACGATGCAGGAGCGCGCGAAGCCGGTTTTCGATCTCTTCGGCAAGGAAGGGCTGACCCTTCTGGGTGACAAGCCGCTCGTGGCCGAAACACCGGAATTCCTGCTCGATGACGAAACAACGCCGATCTCGCATTTCTTCATTCGCAACAATGGCCTCTTGCCTGAGACGATCGCGAACCCGGAGGACTGGCGCTTCACCGTCGATGGCGAGGTGGACCGGGTGCTCGATCTGTCTCTCGCGGATTTGAAGAACGGTTTCCGGCCGAAGCACTATCGCATGGTGCTCGAATGCGGAGGCAACGGCCGTTCCTTCTTCGACCCCAAGGCTGAAGGAAACCCCTGGACGAATGGCGGCGTCGGCTGTGCGGAATGGACGGGCGTTTCGCTCAAAGATGTGCTGAAGGAAGCGGGCCTGAAAGCGAGCGCCCTGTTCACCGGCCATTTCGGAGCCGACCCCGACAAGAATGGAAGCCACGAACATCAGGCCATGTCGCGCGGCGTGCCCATCGCCAAGGCGCTTGAGGAGCATACGCTGCTGGCCTGGGCCATGAATGGTGAGAAGCTGCCGTTCATCCATGGCGGGCCGTTGCGCCTCGTGGTGCCGGGCTGGCCGGGCTCGCTCAGCCAGAAATGGCTGAAGCGGATCTGGGTCCGCGACCGTGAGCATGACGGCCCCGGCATGACGGGCCTGTCCTACCGGATGCCCGTTCGCCCGCTGCCGCCCGGTTCGGATGGAATGGGTGTGGAGCTGCGCGTTCTGGAATCCATGCCCGTGCGCAGCATCATCACGGCGCCTGCCGACGGCACCGGATTGGCCGCAGGTACGACGAGCATCGAGGTCCGCGGCGCGGCCTGGGCGGGCGATGAGGAGGTCGTGCGCGTGGATTGCACCATCGACGGCGGCGCCACATGGCTTCCTGCTACCATGACATCACCGCGCAACCGCTACGATTGGGTGCGGTGGTGCGTGGAGATTCCACTCAAAGGCGAGGGTTATTACGAGATCTTCGCCCGCGCCATCGACTCGAAAGGCAGGGCGCAGCCGTTCCATGCCGCCAACTGGAATCCCAACGGCTATGGCTGCAACGTCATGCACAAGGTGGCGGTCACGCTCGTGGCGGAGGCCTAGAGCCGCCTCCACGAGCGTGGGATTCTAGTCGTTGCTTTGCCGCATTTTCTGGCGGCGAACCGGGTCAGCTTCGCCGGAAAGCGCTTTGGAGTTTATCGAAGCCGTGCGCGCGGCAGAGCCGCAGGCCTCGATGCGGTTGCCTTCGGCGCGCGCGAAAACCGTCTTCACGGAGGGGCTGGCTGCACCCGAGAGGGCGAGCCCGTCGAGGAAGCAGGCGAGCTGCCCCTCGTCCATCGGCGCCGTCCCGCAGAGCCAGCCCTCGAAGCCGAAGCCTGCCTCGTTCTGGGAAAGGCGGAAAGCCTGGCATTCCTGTTCGCGCAGTCCGGTGAGCGTCACGGCGGCGGCTTCAAGCGGCCCGAACTTGGTGGCGACCATGCGGCTCTGGGCATTGCGCGAGACCGCAAGGCCGGCCTGCGCCGCCCGGCGCACGATATCGATGAAGAAACTTCTCGCCGGTTCGGTCGATCCCTGGAGCAAGGTGATCCGCGCGTGCCTCGCATCGCCGAGGCGGCCGAGGACCAGAGTGTCTTCCCGTGCGCCGTTGGTATGCTGACGCGCTTCGAAGGTCACGGGCAGGGTGCTTTTCTCGAAACCGTAGAGCATGGCCGCCTGCGGCAGCGGATTCCACATGGGAGCCGGCGCGGTCAGGACCGAGACCGGCACGCCCTGTCGTTGGCTGGCGGGCTTCTCGTCCGGGCCCTTGCGCGGGGCGAAATAAGCGAGCGTCGCCACGGTCAGGGACGACATCAGCGTTACGCGGAACCAGGGCAGGCGTCGCTTGCGGGCATGACGGGACGGGCGCTCGTAATCGAGCGCGTCCTCTTCATCCCATTCCGCCAAACCGGCTCTCGCCATCGCTGTTCAAATCCGTTGATCGGAGTATCCAGCATGTTCTAGCGTAGCAGATGCGGCCCTTCGAAAGATTTTGCTAAGCAAGGTGAATGGAAGGTTACCGCTCCCTCCAGCCCTAGGTGCGATTCATGCCCGTTCCCGTCATCCGTCTGGCTCGTCTCGGGGACGCTGCCGATGTCGCCGCCCTCGTGCGCGCCGTGGATCTCCACTATGCCGGTCCTGATATAGCCCGGCCCATCGAGCCGACGGTCGCTATGGTGGAGCATTCCATGCGAGAGGCGGAAGGCACGCGGTATGCCCTGGCCTTCATGGATGGTCGTGCCATAGGCCTCGCCTGTTTCGCCCTGCTGAGGCCAGGCTTCAAGCTCACGGGCCTCCTGTTTCTGAAGGAGCTTTTTGTGGAGAGCAGCGCGCGGGGGCAGGAGGTCGGGGCGGCGTTGATGCTCTGGCTTGCTGCCTATGCCCGCGAGCATGGTGTGACGCGGATCGATCTCACTACCGAAGGCGGCAACCAGGGTGCGCGGGCCTTCTATGAGCGCTTGGGAGCGGAGCAGAAGGACAAGGTCTTCTATCGGTTCAACCTCTCGACCGATGTACTGACGGAAGACTAGAAACAAAGAGACATCGAAGAGAATACTTGACGAAAGCGAGCCTTTGGTGTGTTGGATGAAGCATCGAAGCCCGACCGGGCTTGCGAATGGACGAAGGCAAATGGCGCTGCTCATTCTCACGACGAGCAAAACGAAAACCGCCACGACGGCCGTCAAAACGACGGCCGAATAAGCCTCGTCGTCCCCGGTTCTCTCTCCCCACGGGGCGAGAGGCGACACCCGAATAGGGTCTTTTTATCTCCCGGGGAGAACGATAACAGGAGAAGTCCAATGGGTTACAAGATCGCTGTCGTGGGTGCGACCGGCAATGTGGGCCGCGAGATGCTGAGCATCCTGGCCGAGCGTGCCTTCCCGGCCGATGAGGTAGTGGCGCTTGCCTCCCGCCGTAGCCAGGGCACGGAAGTGTCCTACGGCGACAAGATCCTGAAGACGAAGACGCTCGATACTTACGATTTCTCCGATGTCGATCTCTGCCTCATGTCGGCGGGCGGCGAGGTCTCGAAGGAATGGTCTCCGAAGATCGCGGCGCAAGGCGCGGTGGTCATCGATAATTCCTCGGCCTGGCGCTACGACGCAGACGTGCCGCTGGTGGTGCCGGAGGTGAATGCCGAGGCCCTGCGCGAAATCAAGAAGGGCATCGTCGCCAATCCGAACTGCTCCACCGCGCAGCTCGTCGTGGCCTTGAAGCCGCTTCATGACGCCGCCACCATCAAGCGCGTGGTCGTCGCCACCTACCAGTCGGTGTCCGGCGCGGGCAAGGACGGCATGGACGAACTCGACCGCCAGACCAAGGCGCTCTACTCCCTCCAGGACGTGCAGGAAAAGAAGTTCCCCAAGCGCATCGCCTTCAACCTGATCCCGCACATCGATGTGTTCATGGAGGACGGGTACACGAAGGAAGAATGGAAGATGATGGCCGAGACGAAGAAGATTCTCGACCCGAAGATCAAGCTCACCGCCACTTGCGTGCGCGTGCCGGTCTTCATCAGCCACTCGGAGGCGGTGAACGTGGAATTCGAGAAGCCGATCACGGCGGACGAGGCGCGCAACATCCTGCGCTCGTCGCCCGGCATCATGGTCGTCGATAAGCGCGAGCCCGGCGGCTACATCACGCCCCACGAGGCCGCCGGCGAGGACGCCACCTACATCTCCCGCATCCGCGAGGACATCACGGTCGAGAGCGGCCTGTCATTCTGGTGCGTTTCCGACAATCTGCGGAAGGGCGCCGCGCTCAACGCGATCCAGATCGCGGAAGCCATGGCCAATCGCGGCCTGCTCAAGTCGAAGAAGCAGGCGGCTTAAAAAGCTCTCGTCCGCGAAAGAAACAAGGCCGCCTTCGGGCGGCCTTTTTGCGTCGTGGAGCGTGCAACCTGAGCCCTGGTTACGCCTGCTCCTCATGCGCGTCCTGGAGCGGCGCATCGATGGTGCATACGACACCGCTCGGGGCAAAATCGATTTTCGCTTCTCCGCCAAGATGTCCCTGAGCCAGGCTGCGCTCCACGAGACGGGTGCCGAAGCCCCGGCGGGAGGGCGGAGCGACGTGTGGTCCGTCCTTCTCTTCCCATTTCAGCAGGAGATGCGGCACGTCCCGCGCTTGGTCGACGCGCCACGCGATCTCGATCCTTCCCATCTCGCTCGAGAGGGAACCGTATTTGACTGCGTTGGTCGCGAGTTCCTGAAGCGCCATGGCGAGGGCGAGGGTCGTGTTGGGCGGCAGCCTGACATCCTCTCCGTAGCAATGGATGCGGTTGTGGCCGGATGTCTGGAAGGGTTGCATCGCGTGACCGACGACCTCCCTGATCCAAGCTCCGTCCCAGTTCTCGCGGGTCAGCACGTCATGGGCGCGCGAGAGCGCGAACAGGCGCGACTCGATCGCCTCCTGCGCAGCGCGGGTCGAAGATGCCGTCCGCAGGGTTTGTGACGCGATGGATTGCACGGTCGCGAGGGTATTCTTCACCCTATGGTTCAGCTCGTTGAGCAGCAGCTGCTGATGCTCCTCCGAGCGAACACGCTCGGTGACATCGCTGCCCTCGGCGAAAATGCCTGTCACTCGCCCGCTTTCATCGCGGATCGGCTGAAACACGAAGTCGAGAAAGCGCTGCTCCGGCTCCTTGGAGGGATCCCGTTGCAGATAAACCGAGATGCCTCGACCAACGTAGGTTTCCTGTGTCCGGTAGACATGATCGAGCAGCTTGTCGAAGCCCTGGTAACCGATCTCGGGCAGAGCCTCCAGGAGCGGCTTGCCAATGATCTCGCGCCGGCCGACCAGCTGATAGTAAGCCTCGTTGACGAGTTCGAACACATGACTGGGCCCGTTCCAGAACACCATGAAGCCGGGCGCCTGCTGAAAGAGTTCCCGGAGACGGTCCTTCTCCGCCACGATCCGCTGTTCGGCCTGCACCCGCTCCGTCGTTTCCACGACGATGGCGAGAACGCCGCCGGGCTTGCCGGTCTCGTCGATGACGGGGCTGTAATCCAGGTTCATCCAGACCCGCTCGGGAACGTTGTTGCGGTGGAGCGTGAGTTCCTGATCCTGGTAGGAGAGCGTGCCGCCCGCCATGCCGACCCGCATCACGTTGGCGTTGAAATCCGCAACCTCCGCCCAGCCCTCCAGAACCTTGGAACCCAGGAGGCGCGGATGCCGCTTGCCGGCGAAGACCGTATAGGCGTCGTTGTAGATCATGATGCCGTCCGGTCCCCAGAGGAGGACCATGGGAATCGGCGAGCGCAGCATGATGCTGATGGTGGTTCGCAGGCTCTGAGGCCACGTCTCCATGGCTCCGATGGACGTGGCCGCCCAATCGAATTTTCCCATGAGGCCGGACATCTCCCCGCCGCCTGCGAGGAAGTCGGCCGGTGCCGTTCTCAAATTACCGTGCACGGGCACCGGTCCGGATGAAAGCGGAGTGTCCTCGATCATGAAGGCAAGAGCATCGTGCGCAAAAGTGGCTCCGGTTTTGCGCGTGAACGATGTTCTGACTCAGAGAGACAGCATCGGATCTATCCAAAAAGTGCAAATCCACTTTTGGGTCCGATGCTGTGGGACGTCCCAGCTTTGTATCCGGAATGATCATGAATGCCATTTCGTCGTGCGTCGGTAGAGGCGCCGAACCAAGGTCATCCTCGGATCGGCGTCGATGTTGAATATGTAACGGATACAGACAACGCCGATGCTCGACAATTGTCCCATCCTCCGGACGCCTGGCGGAGTCGATTGGCGCTTCCTAAGACGCGCGGTCAAGCCTTCGTGATTTCCCGGGATTGCGTGCTCGCGGGTCGTTCCCGATGCGCGCGAACCGTTTGGCCGGTCGGGCTGCGGGCCTCCCGTCCAAGGGGAACCTCGAACGAGATGTGGCAATGTCCGTTTCCATCGAACTGGATACCGGTTCCATACTCGGCCAGGATATCCTGAACGATGCCGAGCCCCAGCCCGCTCGAGGCCGGGTCGTTCCGGGACGGGACGCCCCGTTCGGGCAGTCCGCCATCGGTGTTTCCCGAGAAGCCGGGACCATCATCCTCGATGATGATCCGGGCCTTGCCGCCCGATGGCTCCAGCCGGATGACGACCCGGGACTTGGCCCACTTTCTGGCGTTGTCGAGGAGATTGCCCATGACCTCTCCAAAGTCATGGGGGTCCATCCCGATGCCGAGCTCGTGAGGAAGCTCGGTCTGCCAGATGAGCTGATCGCCCCTCGGCATGTGCTGCATCAGCCTCAAGAGACGGGCGACGGTCTCGTCCACCTGCGCATAATCTCCAAGACCGACCGAAGCGCCGCTGGTGCGCGCGCGGGCCACCTCGCGTTCCACATGGGTCGAGATCAGCTCCAGCTGTTCCTGCATGCGCGCTGCCGCATCGCCCAAACCAGCCTGATCGAGGCGCCGGACCTCGCCTCCGAGGATCGTCAGCGGCGTCTTCAGACCGTGTGCCAGCGCGCCAGCGCGGTCCCGCGCCTTGCGCACGAGGTTTTCCTGGCGGTCGAGCAGCTTGTTGATGCTGTCGACCAGAGGCGCGACCTCATCGGGAAATCGCTTCGTCATGCGCCGGATCCGTCCGGTCTGAACGGCATTCAGCTCCTGACCCACCGCTAACAACGGACGAAGACCGAGCCATAATTGCAGCCAGGCGAACAGCACGAGGACCATCGCAATGGGAATGAGGACGCGGGTGACATCCCATCCGAAGGCCTGCCGCAATTCCACGACCTGCTTGTGATCGAGCGCAACCGCGAGGCTGAGGATTCGGGGTCCATTCTCGCCGTCTATCGTGACATCCTTTTCCACGACATAGAGTTCCGCGCCATCCGGCCCCTCGACCTCATAGGCCTTCTCGCCATCGGAATCCTCACGCGGTCCGGCGGCGGGAAGATCCTTGTCCCAGAGCGAGCGCGAGCGCATGACCGGGCGGCCCTTCTCGGAGACCTGCCAATACGCGCCGCCATAGGGCTGGTGGTAGCGCGGATCCGTCAGCCTGTGGCTGAGACCGACTTCGCCCTCCGCGCCGAACGCGGCCGCGAGCGCCGTCCAGCGGATGTTGAGATCCTGCTCCACGTAACGCAGAACCTGCCGCTCGAAAAATACCACGAGGGACGCGCCAGCGACTCCGATCGTCACGACGATGGACATGATGGCGACAGCCAAGAGGCGAAGACGGATGGAGTTCCTTGTCATGACGACGGTGCCTCCATGATGTAGCCATGGCCACGGCGGGTTCCGATGGTGTCGGAGCCGATCTTGCGGCGGAGCCGGGCGACCAGGGCCTCGACGGCGTTGCTCTCAGGCTCGTCCGTTCCGTAGACGTGTTCCACGAGTTCGCTCTGGGGCACGACGCGGTTGCGGTTATGCGCCAGGTATCGCAGCAGGCGGAATTCCAGAGGGGAAAGCTCGATGGCCCTGCCGTTGATCATCACCCGCAGGCTGCGCGTGTCGATCCGCAGCGGGCCGACCTCGATGAGGGGCGTCACATGGCGGCCGACGCGGCGCAGCAGGGCGGCGAGCCGGGCGAGAAGTTCCTCCATCTCGAAGGGCTTGGTCAGGTAATCGTCGGCGCCCGCGTCGATTCCCTCGACCCGCTGAAGCCAGGAGCCGCGCGCCGTGAGGACGAGGATCGGAACCATGCTCGCCTCCTCGCGCAATCGCCGCACGATGGACAGGCCATCAAGCTTGGGAAGACCGAGATCGAGGATGACGGCATCGTAGTCTTCCGTCGAGGCGCGGAACCAGCCTTCTTCCCCATCGCCGGCGATGTCCACCACATAGCCGGTCGCGGACAAGGCGCTCTCGACGTCCTTGGCGATGGCCCGCTCATCCTCGACGAGAAGAACTCTCAATCAACGTCTCCTGATCTGAAGGATGCGGTTGGCACGGGCATCGACGTCGACCTCGAGGTAGTGCCGGTCCCGGGTCAGGATGAGGAATTCGTATTGCCACGCGCCGCTCCAGGTCTGGCGCAGGTCCACCTCCAGGATCTGGCCCGGGACGGCCTTGGTCACGGTGGGAAGAATGACCCCTAAACCCAGTGCCCAGCCATGGGAGACCGCGTCGCGGGCATTTTCAGGAGAGGTGCTGCCCCATCCGGTCTTGCCCTGAATGACATCGTCGCCGCCTCGCCCACGGCCTCGTCCCTGTCCGCCGTCATCGCCTCCGCGGCCTCTGCCCTGGCCGCCATCGTCGCCCCCTCGGTCATCACGGCCGCTATCGCCGCCGCCCCGTCCGCTGCTGTCTCCCCCTCGGCCGCCATCGCCGCCGCCATGGCCGCCTTCGTCACTGCCGCCACCGCCGCTGTCACCGTCCTTGGCATACGCGGCCGTCGGCCAGACGCTCTCCACGGTGGCGAAGGCCAGGGCGGTTGAGAGCAGGACAATGAGGCAACGCCGGATCATGAGCACTTCCAAAGCGCGCCAGCATAGCATGCCCAAGCTGATATTTCGCTGACAGGGCCCGTCAGGTTCGCATGCCGGCCCCTGTCTAGTCTCCCTTCCCATCGGCGCAATTCCGTCGCGCCATGGATGAAGGGAGAGAGACGATGTTGAAGCAGTTCAAGACGAAGCAGACCGCGAATGGGCCGAGCCTCCTTGTGCTCGGTGCGATGCTCATGTCGCTGACGGCGGCGAGCGTGCCCGCTATCGTCGCCGACGCGATCATGTCGCCGGCCATGGCGCGGGGTGGCGACAGTGGCGGAGATGGCGGCGGCCATGGCGGCCGCGGGGGCGACGATAGCGGCCGTGGCCGCGACCGGGGCGGCGATAACAGAGGCGGACGTGGCGGAAGCAGCGACGACAATGGAGGCGGACGGTCCTCAAGCAGCGGCGGCAGCCGGGACGACCGTGGCGGGGATGATCGTGGGGGCGACCGCGCGAGCCGGGGCTCGGGCCGTGACGACAACAGGGCGGACGATAGCGGCCGTGGCCGTGGTCGTGGCCGGGGCGGGGATAACGACCGTCAGGTCTCCCGAACCCAGGACGACAGGCGCCAGGGCCGCGGCGTCGATGACCGGACGCAAACCCGCACCCAGGATCGGACGAGGACCCAGACCCAGACCCGGACTCGCGGGGCCGACGATCTGTTCGTCAGACGCGTTCGCGGTCGCGGAGCGGACGATGTAGGCTTCGACGATAACGGCGGACGGCTCGACCGCGACGACCGCTTCGAGCCCGGCGATGATCGCAGGCTGAACGGCCAGTAAGGTCGCGATGCCGAAATTGGCTGTGGGGCTTTTTCGCCCCGCAGCCTTCGCCTACGGTTCGACCTGCCGCGCGGAAAACATCGAAAAGCGGTCCGGCACGTTTTCCACTGCCGGCTTGAATTCTCCCGTTTCAGGATCGCGCACCAGCAGCACGCCGGTGGCGACGCCGAAATAGGCGCCGTGGAGTTGCAGCTTGCCGCGCTCCACGAGAATGCGCACGCAGGGGAACGTCATGAGGTTCTTGAGGCTGTTCTCGACGGCGGCGAGTTCGAGGCGCGGCAGATATTCTTCCAGGTTGCCGTTATGCGGGCCGAGGCGCTCGCCGGCGGGCTTGATCAGGGTCATCCAGCGGCCGATGAAATCGCCGGGCGAGAGCGGAGCGGTATCGTCGGCAAAGGCGCGCACGCCGCCGCAGCGGGCATGGCCCAGCACCACGATATGCTTCACGCGAAGCGCCTGCACGGCGAATTCGAGCGCTGCCGAGGTGCCGTGATAATCGCCGCCGGTTTCGAAGGGCGGTACGAGATTCGCCACATTGCGCACCACGAAGAGCTCGCCCGGGCTCGCATCGAAGATCACCTCCGGCGAGACGCGGCTGTCGCAGCAGCCGATGACCATGGTTTCCGGCGACTGGCCTTTCTCGGCCAATGCCTCGAAGCGGCCCTTCTCACGCGGGAAGCGGTCATCCAGAAAGGCCTGGTAGCCTTCGGTCAGGCGCTGCGGAAACATGGGGTGCTCCTTCGTCATGGATGAATAATGTCGGCCAGCTTGCCGAGTTCGACATTTGCCCCGCACAGAAGCACGCCGACCCGCTCGCCAGAGCGGGGTTTATAGGCTCCCGAGACGAGCGCCGCCAGTGCCGCAGCGCCGCCGGGTTCGGAGGCGATGCGGTAATCGCGCCAGAGCAGGGCTTGGGCATCGCGGATCGCATCGTCCGTGACCAATGCCACGTGGTCGACCGCATCCTTGCAGATGGCATGGACGAGTTCGCCCGTATTGCGAGCACCGAGCGAATCGGCGGCCACCGAATCCACATCCACATCGACGGGCCGCCCGGCTTGAAGCGCCGCATGGAGCGCCCGCGAGCCCTCCGGCTCCACGCCCACCACCTTCACCCGGCCCGCCCACCAGCTCGCCACGCCGCTGATGAGGCCGCCGCCGCCCACCGCCACTAGGACGGTGTCGAGGGCGGGCGCATCCTGCTCCCATTCGAGCGCAGCCGTGCCCTGGCCCGCGATGGTGGTGTCCGCGTCGAAGGGGTGAATACGCAAGGCGCCGCTCTTGGCCACATAAAGATCGCAGGCCTCTTGCGCATCCGCGTAGCGCGCGCCGCCGATCACCACTTCCGCCCCATGGGAGCGGATGACCGCGATCTTCGCGGGGCTGGAGATTTCCGGCACGAAGATGCGGGCCTTCACGCCGAGCTGCCGGGCGGCATAGGCCACGGCTGCCCCATGATTGCCGCCTGAGGCTGCCGCTATGCCCGCATCGGACACCGGTTTCGACAAGAGGGTGTTGAAAGCGCCGCGCGTCTTGAAGGAGCCCGCATGCTGCAGAAATTCGAGCTTCAGGCTTAACCCGCCGTCATGACCGAAGGCGCGCTCCAGGTTCCAGACCGGGGTGCGGCGCACATGCGGGGCGATGCGGGCGTGAGCGGCTTCGATGTCAGTGCGGGAGATGGTCATGACGAGCTTCTGAGCGTCCAGATGGCGACGGGCAGGCCGTGGGCATCACGGCCGGGCGGGTCGGGAAAGCATTGGCCACCACCTCTCGCCATATCCAGCGCCACGGTCAACCCCGCGAGCGCGTCGAGCAGGTCATCGCTGGCCGCACCCCTTGGCGCGGGCCTGTGGACCAGCTCGTCAGGCAGTCCTGCTTTCAGGAGAAGCCTTCGGCGCAGCTCCATGCCGGGCGGATAGGGCGTGCCCTTCACCTTCTTCGGCTCGTGCAGGGCGTGCGCGCCGTTGAGCGCCCAGAAGGCGAGTTCGGGATGGACCTCGTAAACGCGGTTCATGAGGCCGGGCCGCGAGCGCAGGAGCGCGTCCACCTCGCGGATCTTGGGGAAGATCGCAAAGCCCTGGCGCGACACCTTGCGCGGTGGGTTGGAGGTGGCGAGCGAAAGTCGGCAGGCCTCGCCATAATCGAAAGCATGGACCGCCTGCCGCGATGGAATCGCGAAGACCGAGGATTGCCGTTGGCCGAGCAGCGGGCGGATCAGTTTGTCCGGTACGCGCCCTGAGCCTTCGATGGTGTCTGGCAATCCGATCGGCATATCGACCGCGATGATCGCAGGCGCTTCGGGCACATCGACGATCCTATCGAGCGTGGGCGCGATCATGATGCGGGCGGAGTTCCAGTCGCCTATCCGCAGCAGCACCGCGATCCACCCGGCTCTGCAACCATCCACGCCTGCAACCCACATTTCACGATCCTTCATTATACACCGACCCATGCGAGCCGCACGACTGAACCCTCCTCCCCCTTGTGGGGAGGAGTTGGAGGTGGGGGTGGCGGCGGCACATTCTGAGATGTTGGCGCTCACACCCCCACCCTGGCCCTCCCCACAAGGGGGAGGGAAACACGCGCTTGCAATGGCATCGCTCATCATTCCAATAAAAGGAAATACTTTCGAGGAACCAACATGCCTGCCATTCACCCGCGTCGTTCCGCCCTGTACATGCCCGGCTCCAACGCCCGCGCGGTAGAGAAGGCAAAGACGTTGCCTGCCGATGTCGTGATCTTCGATCTCGAGGATGCGGTCGCGCCCGAATCCAAGGCGCAGGCGCGTCACGATGTGTGTTCGGCGGTGAAGGCGGGCGGCTACGGCTCGCGCGAACTCGTAATCCGCATCAATGGTCTTGCGACGGCCTGGGCGGAAGATGATCTTGCGGCTGCCGCCGCTGCATCACCCGATGCGATCCTGGTTCCGAAAGTGTCGACGCCCGACGATCTCATGACGCTCGGTGCGCGTTTGAGGTCACTCGGCGCATCCGAGACGGTGCGGGTCTGGGCGATGATCGAGACGCCGCTTGCGATTCTCGATGCCAAGGCCATCGCCGCCATGGCACAGAACGAAACCTCGCGCCTTTCCTGTTTCGTCATGGGCACGAACGATCTCGCCAAGGAAACGCGCGCTCGGTTGAGCACGGGGCGCACCGCCATGATGCCGTGGCTGATGACGGCGCTCGCCGCAGCGCGCGCCTATGGCATCGACATTCTCGACGGCGTCTACAACGATCTTTCCGATGAAGAGGGTTTCCGCGCCGAGTGCATTCAGGGCCGCGATTGCGGCTTCGACGGCAAGACGGTGATCCATCCCAATCAGATCGCAGCAGTCAACGACATCTTCGCGCCGTCCGTGCAGGAAATCGAGAACGCCCGGGCCATCGTCGCCGCCTTCGAGGAACCGCAGAATGCCGGCAAGGGTGCGATCAATCTCAACGGCCGCATGGTCGAGCGGCTGCATGCGGACATGGCACGGCGGACATTGGATCTGGCGGCGGCGATTGGAGTGCAGAGGTAACAGTGGCCTGTCATCCCGGACGGCGTCAGCCGATCCGGGATCGCGTGCAGAATAGAGAAGCCAAAACTCGACGTTGTCATTCCCGCGAAGGCGGGAACCCATAACCACCGCAGATACAAAATGAAGCGAGCGGCCGCCATGGCGCGCTTTTTTTTTGGCACCGTTGTGGTTATAGGTTCCGGGCTCGCCTTCGGCGCCCCGGAATGACAGAGGGGAGGGTTTTATCTTTCACACGATCCCGGATCTGCGCTGCGCTTCGTCCGGGATGACACGTTTGAACGAGCGACCGTTCTCAATCCGTCAGAGGCCGCGCCTCTTCCGGCAGCATGATCGGGATACCGTCGCGGATCGGATAGGCGAGCTTCGCGCGGCGGCTGATGAGTTCCTGGCGCGCGGAATCGTATTCCAGCGTCTCCTTGGTGAGCGGGCACACGAGGAGTTCGAGGAGCTTGGGGTCTATGCGCGTGGCCTCGACGGGCGCGGGCGCATCCTGAGGTGTGGTGTCCGGAACCATGATTTGTCCTATTGCAGCGTCGAGTCGGTGCCTGTGGCGCCGCGGGCCAGTTCGATTTCGGTGAGCGCGATCAGCACTTCCGCGCGGGTCTTGAGGTTCGGCGCTTCGAGCAGCGCCTGCTTCTCGCGTACGCCGAAGGGGCTCATCATGCACAAAGCATTGACCAGGGCTTCGTTGGGCGCTTCCTCAATGCCGCGCCAATCCACCTTCACATGGGCCGCATCGACGAAATCGCGAAGCGCCTTCACCACGCCGCCACGATCCACTTCGGTCTCGCCCGCGCGGGCTGTGAGATCACTGGCGAAGGTCTCGAAATTCACGCGGCAGCGGCGGAACAGATCGATGGGCGGCAACTCCTCTTCCACGCGAAAGCGCGAGATGCCGATGAGTGTGATGAGATAGCGGCCGTCGCCGGTTTCCGCCAATTGCGTGATGCGTCCGGCGCAGCCCACCGAATAGAGCTTCGGTATCGAAGAGGACGGGTTGCCGTCCGCGTCGGGCTGAATGATGCCGATCACCCGGTCGGTTTTCAGCGCCTCGTCCACCATGGCGAGGTAGCGCGGCTCGAAGATGTTGAGCGGCATCTGCCCGCGCGGCAGAAGCAGCGCGCCGGGAAGGGGAAAAACGGGAATGACCGACGGGCAATCTTCAGGCCCACGGTACGCCACGTTCATTCCCATGCCGATCTCCTCGCTGGCGGTCGGGCCATCACGCGAACAGGAGCGAAGAAAGCTTCCGCCGCCCTGCAATGGTCATCTCGTCCATCGGGCCCCAGGCCTCGAAGAACTGGACGAGTTGCTTGCGCGCACCGTCGTCGTTCCAATTGCGGTCGCGACGGACAATTTCAAGGAGGTGATCGGCAGCTTCTCCGCGCCGTCCACGGCCGTTGAGTGCGACAGCCAAGTCGAATCGCGCCTGATGATCCAGCGGATCAGCTTCGACCTTGCGCTGAAGCTCGGCCGTGTCGCCGAGCGATCCCGCCTGCTCGGCGAGTTCCACGGCGGTACGCGCACCGGCGATGGCAGGATCGTTTTCCTTCGTCGGCGGCACCATGGCGAGAAAGCGCTTCGCGCCTTCGATATCGCCCACATCCACATGCAGCTTCACGAGGGCCGCGAGCGCCGCCGCATTCTCCGGGTCCTGCGACAATACGGCGGCGTAAAGCTCCGCCGCGCCCGCGAGATCGCCGGCAGCCGCAACCTGTTCGGCCTCGGCGAGAATTTCCTCCACCGCGCTCGGGCCGAGCGGGCCGACGAGACGTTCGATGAAGGCCTTGATCTGGCTCTCGGGCAGGGCACCCATGAAGCCGTCCACCGGCTGGCCGCGCTGGAAGGCGAAGACGGCAGGAATCGACTGCACGCCGAGCTGGCCCGCGATCTGCGGATGCTCGTCGATATTCATCTTCACGAGCTTCACCTTGCCGCCCGCCGCGCGCACGGCCTTCTCGATCACCGGCGTCAGCTGCTTGCAGGGGCCGCACCAGGGCGCCCAGAAATCCACGAGAACCGGCTGGTTCATGGACTCGGTCAGCACGTCCTTCTGGAAACTGGCGGTGGTCGTGTCCTTCACGAGATCGTCGGAGGGCGTGCCGGGGGAGGGGTTATCGGTCAACATGCGGTCCTCGAAGGGTGATCGTGAAAGGAAGCTTTTTAGCTAGATGGGAGCTGAACCGTTATCTGGCAATTCCGCCGCGGGCTCTGGAAGCTTCAGAACCAGCGGATCGTGGCCCGTGGAACGCAGGAATTTCACCAGATCCTCCCGCGACACGCCCGTGGTCATGGAATTGATGAGGGGATGAAAGTTCACCCGCTCGTGTTCCATGAGATTGGCATCGAGCACCATCGTGACCCTGCCTTGCGTGTCGTTGACCACCGCGAAGGCCGTCACGGAGCCGGGCTCCACGCCCAAAAGCTCCTTGAGCTGCTCGGCCGAGCCGAAGGACACGCGGCCCGAGGCACCCAGTGTCTCATGGATGCGCTTGAGGTCGATCATGGTGTCGTGCTTGGCCGAGATGAGGAAGAAGCGCCCCTTCTTGTCCTTCACGAACAGGTTCTTGGAATGGGCGCCCGGAATGACTTCCTTGACCGATTTCGACTCGGCCACCGTGAAGACCGGCTCGTGCTCCACCGTCTCGGACGGGATGCCGAGCGTGGCAAGGCGGTCCAGAAATTCCTGTGGGGACAGATGGGCCAAGGCTTGAGAACTCCAGGCTTTTTCGGCGGGCGGCATGGTCTTTGCGCTGGAGGCCGCGCGGCCTCCCGGGATCATGCTCATGATGTCCGGCTTCTACCGGGATGCTCAAGGCCGCTCAAGCCTGCGATCAAAAGTTCTTCGCGAAAGCACTTGCAATGTGAATCGTTTTGGGGCAAATCAGCGGCCTCGCAACGATGCCTCGGCATCGCGGAGCGCGGGTGTAGCTCAGGGGTAGAGCACAACCTTGCCAAGGTTGGGGTCGAGGGTTCGAATCCCTTCGCCCGCTCCATTCTCTCACAATCGAGAGTCTTACGAAGGCCCGCCGCAAGGCGGGCTTTTCGTTTTTGGGCTTGCGAGCATCGAGAAGCAGTTTGCTGTTAAGAATATCCCTCATTTAAATCTAAGCTGGTACTTTATTGCGCCGCCCCTAGAGTGGGTGACCGTCTTCACTTCACCAAGCGATTAGGTTTTCGTTGTGCTGTACCTTTCCGACATTCTAAAAACCGGGTCAGTCGCGGGCTTCAAGGTTGGAGATTCTTATCCTGCATTAGTCGAGGCGCTTGGTCCTTCAGAACTCGACACTTCATTTCAGCCTTATCTAGGTTGCCAATACGGTGACCTCGAAGTTTACTTCACCGAGCGGGGGCAGGATCTGGTTGCCCATCTGGTTTATCTGAACCGCGGCGGCGGTAAGATTCGCATCGATGCCAACTCACCCTTTGACGGTCAGGGACTCAAATGGGGCACGACCGTCAGCCAGGTCTGTGACTGGCTCGCCAAGCATGACGTTCCTTTCTCCTTTGACTTGGATCACGACCACCGTGGCGAGCCTCAAGATCCCGAGTATCCTGAAGTGCTGCTGCCGGGCGTTGGGTATTGCATAGTTTCTGCTTCCAGCGGGCTCCATGAAATCTATCTCTTTCCGGGCTCCAGATACTCCAGCACCCCATCTTGATCGGGTGAGCCGCTAGGAGGCATCCTCTCCGACTAATAGATGATCCGCCCAGCCAGATGAGACATTGGTGCGCCTGTGCTACGAGCTACAATCGCGCGAAACGGGAGGACACCATGACCGACGCAAAGCACCTTGAGATGTTGCGGGAACTCGAGCGCAAGGTGCTCTGGCTGTCCACATGGACGATCCACAATGCCAATCACCTGCGGCCCAGCGAGGACGGATTGAAGATCGGCGGGCATCAGGCGTCGTCGGCCTCGCTCTCCACCATTCTCACCGCCCTGTATTTCTCGGTGCTGCG
>NZ_JBFRFB010000015.1:0-59552 GCF_052114605.1 Microvirga sp. 2YAF29 | reverse complement strand
ATCTGGTCGTACGCCGTAAACGTCGCGCCGCCAGCCTCCGCCAGAACCTTCGTGATCGCAGCCGTCAGCGACGTCTTGCCATGGTCAACGTGACCAATCGTTCCGATGTTGCAGTGCGGCTTATTCCGCTGAAACTTTTCCTTCGCCATTGATCTCTACCTTACATAGGCCAGGAACAAAAAACCCAGGGCGTCCCGATATTGCGGTTGCGCTAATTGCGCAAGAGCCAATTTCGATATTGGGTCGCATAGTTTTGGATGACGCGGTCAATCGGGTCACCCAAAAAGGCATTATCGAGCAGAACGCCACCGATCCCCTGACCGGCCTGAGCCATGGCTCCCTGATCTGAAAATGCCAGAACGACGGCCCCGGAACGGGCATCGACGAGATCGACATCCGCCCTCAGACGATGATGCCCTCCGATGAGGATGCGCTGCACCGCGGATGCTATTTCGACTTCCTTGACCTTGATTTCAACCCTGACAGGCCGCGCGCCCGTCAATTCTCCCTTGAGGCTCTTCTCGAAAGCCTGGGTAAGCCGGGTTGCGATGGCATTCCGGATATGGGCCTGCCCCTCGTCCGACTTGGCGGCCTCCTCGGCTTGAAGGGTATTCTGACCCTTGGAGGCGGCATAAGCACGCTCTCCATCGCCCCACCGGATTCGGGCGCCGGGCTGGAAGCTGACCGCGACCGCCTGGAAGCGCATGGTCGCAACTTGATCGGGGGGCCAGGGTATTGGAGGCGGTGACGCAACCGCCCATCATGAGCCCGAGACTCGCGTGCATAAGAAGGCGGGGAAACACGGTAGAAGCTCCAGAGAGGATAAGACGGAGCGCCGATACAGTATAACAAAATTATGTTTAATGCGCAGGATACCGAAACGGCCAAGGCGTCTTGTGCCCTTACGTTGCGCATCCCATATTTTGACAGGGAGACAATGATGCGGACGATCTATCTTATTCGCCCTACCGGGACACAGTCGAAAGGCCCTTTGAGCGCTCTGGTGAGATTCGCCTTAGGCATCGTGGCTTTGGCCATGGTGTTGACGGTCGCCCTGGTCGGGCTGGTCTTCGTCCTGCCGCTCATGCTTATCGGCGGGAGCATCTTCTACGTTTATATCCGGCGCAAGCTGCGTCAGGCGCAGCAACAGCACCGCCAAAGGCAGGCGGATGACGGCATCATCGACGCGGAATACACCATCGTCGAACGGCGCGATTGAGCTTCAGCTTTTCGATCAAACCTGGATCGCGGCGCATGAATAAACGCTGCGCGGAAGGTTTTGGATTTTCAGGAAGAGATTGGAGCGGGTGAAGGGAATCGAACCCTCGTATTCAGCTTGGAAGGCAGCGCGTAACAGGATCACAATATATCACGATAGTTCATTTTCTGTAACGATCGCAACCGCTTAATCACTGCCCCCTTCCCCTTCAAAATCTCCCTAAATCCCGAAAAATCCCGCATCTGACCGGGAAATTGCGCCCTACCTGCGCCCTGAAATCTGGGTTCTGACAGCGCGTTCAGCCCAAAAATAAATGTCGCTGGGTGGCGTCAGTATCGCCCGAGTGTCTATCTTCCACTCTCCCTGGCCCGCTCCTTATTGATGAGTTCAGAAACAGCCTCGCCACTCGACTCCATACCGGCAACCTTGTAGCCCATCTGTATGGATTGGCTTCCCTCATTACTCCCCGTAACAGTCGTCGTTGCGATTTCCCTCTTTGTGCTGAAGGAGGTGCTCGAGTTCATAAAGCGACGGCGCGCTGACCGTCGCAAAGGCCAGGCGTTCCGCACGTTGCTCGCGCGTGAGTGCGAAGTGAATCACTGGGCACAATGGCGGCTCGAGGTCACCCTGCGCGAGGTTCATGGAGATCATGAGGAGGGAATAGAAGCAGAGTACATCGCCAAAGAACTCCCCGGCGGAGATGCTTTGTGGAGGCGGAAAGATCCGGATGGCGGCTATAGCGGCGGCGGTCTTCCCGATGCCCGCACGGATCTGATGAGCAAACTTATGGTTGAAATAGCCACCATCGACAAAAAGCTATTCACGCCTCTTGAGGATGCCTACGATTCGCTCATCACCATGCGGCACATCAGGGCCAGCCTGCTCATGTTCGTGACTAGCAAGGAAGAAGAAGACCAGATGCACTTTGAGGACTTTCCCGAATACGGGCTGAGCGAACTTGAAGGCGTAAAGGAAGATCTGGACAAGCTATATCGCGAATGTACGGGGCGACCCCTCACCGGCTCTGACAAGCGCGTGCGCGGGTAGGATGAAGCAGGAGGTCGAGCCATGCCGCGCAGCAGAATTGACAGGAATGGCCGCACGACAATCCCACAGGCTGTCCGCACTGCACTCGACCTGAAGCCTGCGGACGAGATCGCCTACGAGATCGAGGGCAGACGCGTCACCCTCACCAAGGCCGGGCACCCGCCAGCAGAAGACCCGTTCGCCACCTTCTCGGAATGGGACGGTGAGGCCGATGCGCGGGCCTATAAAGATCTTTGAGTATTGATAGGTATTTTTTCATAAAATACTTGCTCAAATTTGAGTAACTATGTTACTTTTACCTCAGCGCAATTAACAGCGCACGCGAATTCACGCGTTACAGGCCCGGCATAGCCCGGCGTGACAAAAAACTGACAAGCCGCGAACCAACGTGGCTGGAGACTTATGAAACATACGAACCTTGATGTTCATGTCGGTGACTGCATTGAATCACTGAAGAAACTGCCCGAAAAATCTATCCATACCTGTGTCACTAGCCCTCCGTACTATGGTCTGCGTGACTACGGCGTAGAAGGTCAAATCGGGTTGGAGGAAACACCGGAAGAATATATCCAGAAGATGGTCGAGGTATTCCGCGAAGTTCGCCGCGTTCTGCGCGATGACGGGACGCTGTGGGTGAACATCGGTGACAGCTACGCCAGCGGCGGCAGAAAGACACGCGCTACCGACAACAAGCTTCCGCAACGAGGCATGAATATCCGCCCAGCAGACCCGGCTGGAGTAAAGCAGAAAGACCTGCTTGGCATTCCGTGGATGTTGGCTTTCGCCCTGCGTTCCGATGGTTGGTATCTGCGGCAGGATATCATCTGGAGTAAATCCAACCCCATGCCGGAGAGCGTGCGCGACCGCTGCACCAAGTCTCACGAGTACATCTTCCTGCTGAGCAAGTCTCCAAAGTATTACTATGACCATGACGCAATTCGCGAGCCTCACACCGGAGAAGCCGCAAAAGCGGTTGAAATCGGGTTCAAAGAGGTTGGTCAGCGCGGAGTTAACGAGTCAGCCCGCCGCGGACTAATCGAGGGTCAGTCAACTCAGTTTTCTAAAAAGGGTCATAGCGGCTACTTCGGTGCTGACGGGAAGTGCCTACTGAATCCACTTGGCAAGAACAAACGCAGCGTTTGGAATGTTGCAACCAAATCGTTCAAAGGTGCGCACTTCGCCACGTTCCCGCCTGAGCTGATTGAGCCGTGTATCCTGGCGGGATGCCCGGTAGGCGGCACGGTACTAGACCCGTTCGGTGGCAGTGGCACCACGGCTGGAGTGGCGATCGCTCACGGGCGCAACGCTGTGCTCTGCGAGTTGAATCCCGAATACGCAGCACTGGTGCCGGTGCGCATAGAGAGCATTGCGTCTCGGTCAGCGACGCTGCGCCCTAAAACAGCTTCAAAAGAAGAATCCTGCGCCCTACGTGCGCCCTAACTCAAAATTCAGGGCGCAAACGTAGCGGTTGACCGGGTGGCCCGATCCAGGTTAGTGCCTGTGATTGTTGGTGTTTTTTGAAGGAAAAAGTGGAGCGGGTGAGGGGAATCGAACCCCCGTATTCAGCTTGGAAGGCTGCTGCTCTACCATTGAGCTACACCCGCATGCTTCTTAAGGTTGGGATGGTGGGGGAAGTAGGACTCGAACCTACGAAGGCATAGCCAGCGGATTTACAGTCCGCCCCCTTTGCCGCTCGGGACATTCCCCCTAAGCCCAACCCTGACGCAAAGCGTCGAGGTAGTCTTTCCGAAGCCGTCAGCCTGCGCTGGCCGCTCGGTGGCGTCCTTATGGTGACCCTCTCGGCCCCTGTCAACAGCAAAGCGCAAGGCAGGAAGAGGTAATTACGACATCCGCAGGCATCGATGATCCATGGGTTCGTGAAAGCCGCGGGTCTGTGGTATGGGCGAGCCCTCAAGCATTCTGAAGAGATCAAGAGCATCATGAGCGAGCGCCCCTACACCTCCCGCAAGCCGAAATTCCAGCGTCAATACGGAAAAGGCGGCCGCCGGGATCAGCAGAGCTGGCGCCCGCCCCATGAGATCGATGTCACGATTCTCTACGGCTGGCATCCGGTCGCGGAGGCGCTGCGCAACGGCAAGCGGACGATTCGCCGCCTTCTCGCGACCGAGAATTCCATGCGCCGTCTGGACGAGGAACTCGGCGTCCCGCTGTCAGTGCAGCCCGAGCTGGTGCGCCCTGACGAGATCAACCGCCTGCTGGAGCCGGACGCGGTTCACCAAGGCCTCTATCTCGAAGCCGATCCCCTGCCCTCGCCGTCCGTCGAAACCTTGAGCGGCGAGCGAGTCGTACTGGCCCTCGACCAGATCACCGATCCGCACAATGTGGGCGCCATCGTGCGCACCGCGGCCGCCTTCGGGGTCGAAGCGATCATCACGACAGCGCGCCACAGCCCGGCGGCCACGGGCGTTCTAGCGAAGTCCGCATCGGGCGGCCTTGAGCATGTGCCCTTCATGATCGTGAAGAACCTGGCTGACACGCTGAATGCGCTCGGCGAGCGCGGCTTCCAGCGCATCGGCCTTGATTCGGAGGGCGGTGAGAATATCGACGCGCTGTCGCTGCGCCTTCCTCTGGTTCTCGTGCTCGGCTCGGAAGGCAAGGGATTGCGTCAAAGAACCCGCGATTGCTGCGATGCCATCGGCCGGCTCGACATGCCCGGCGCCATCAAGAGCCTCAACGTCTCCAATGCTGCGGCGATCTCGCTTTTTGCTGTGACAAAGGCCGTGATGCCAGGCGCAGCAAAGTAAAAATACGGCACGCTCAAGTCTCTGACTCGACCCAACTTTCTAGCGCCTGCCCCAATGCTTAGACGGAAGTCGCAAATACGAATTGGGAATTGTGAAGCGTTGTATTGGCGCTAGCCTTACCTTCCAAGGATTCCTGATCGCACTTCGCAATCACGATCCCTCGGCCGGAGCCCTCAAGCGGCTCAGGCCCGTCCCGGCGGAGACCGGGCTCAGTAATGGAAGGGAACGCTATGGCAACAGCAGCCACGACAACGCGCTCGGCATCGGCAGTCAGGCCGATGACGCGCGAGGAGAGAAAGGTCATTCTGGCCTCTTCTCTCGGTACCGTCTTCGAATGGTACGATTTCTATCTCTACGGGTCTCTCGCAACGATCATCGGCGCGCAGTTCTTCTCCGCCTTCGACGTCACCACCCGTAACGTGTTCGCACTGCTCGCTTTCGCGGCAGGCTTCCTGGTGCGCCCCTTCGGCGCCATCTTCTTCGGACGAATCGGCGACCTCGTCGGCCGCAAGTACACCTTCCTCGTGACCATTCTGATCATGGGCTTCTCGACGTTCTTCGTCGGCCTGCTGCCCAGCTACAACCAGATCGGTTGGGTCGCGCCGGTGGTCCTCATCGCGCTGCGCATGCTCCAGGGCCTCGCGCTCGGCGGCGAGTATGGCGGTGCTGCGGTCTACGTGGCCGAGCACGCTCCGGTGGGCCGTCGCGGCTTCTACACCAGCTTCATCCAGATCACCGCGACCGTGGGCCTGCTCCTGTCGCTGGTCGTGATTCTCGTGCTCCGCACCTGGATGGGCGAGCAAGGCTTCCAGACAGGCGAGGGCTGGCCGATTGCAGGCTGGCGCATTCCGTTCCTGCTCTCCGTCATCCTGCTCGGCGTCTCGGTCTGGATCCGCATGCAGATGCACGAATCCCCGGCCTTCAAGAAGATGAAGGAAGAGGGCACGCAGTCGAAGGCTCCGCTCAAGGAAGCATTCGGCCAGTGGAGCAACATGAAGATGGTGCTCATCGCCCTGATCGGTCTGGCCATCGGCCAGGCGGTGGTGTGGTACACGGGCCAGTTCTACGCCCTGTTCTTCATCCAGAGCATCCTGAAGGTCGATCTGCTCACCTCGAACGTGCTGATCGCATGGTCGCTGATCATCGGTACGGGCGGCTTCGTCTTCTTCGGCGCACTCTCCGACAAGATCGGCCGCAAGCCGGTCATCCTCGGCGGCTGCCTGATCGCGGCGATCACCTACTTCCCGCTCTTCCACGCCCTCACCAGCGTCGCTAGCCCGCGCCTCAATCAGGCGCTCGAAACGGCGCAGGTCCAGGTCGTGGCGGATCCCGCCACATGCGGCTCGGTGTTCGATCCGGTCGGCATCCGTACCTTCACCGCGCCCTGCGATATCGCTCGCGTGTCGCTCGCCCGTTCAGCGGTCAAGTATGAGCTCGTTCCCGCTCCTGCCGGCACCGCTCAGCCGAAGGTAACATTCAACGGCAAGGAAGTTCCGATCGCCGCAGCCATCCCGGCCAACATCACCGCCTTCACGAACGCTGCGGCGGAAGCGGGTTATCCGAAGGCAGGCGACCCCACTATCGTGAAGGTCGGCGGCTTCTTCGATGCCCTTGGCAACCCCCAGGCTCTCAAGGCCATCGGTATCCTGACCATCCTCGTGATCTACGTCACGATGGTGTACGGCCCGATCGCGGCGGCCCTGGTCGAGTTCTTCCCGACCCGCATCCGCTATACGGCCATGTCGCTGCCATACCACATCGCCAATGGCTGGTTCGGCGGCCTTCTGCCTCCCACCGCCTTCGCGATGGTGGCGGCCACCGGCGATATCTACTACGGCCTGTGGTACCCGATCGTGATCGCTCTCGTGACCTTCGTGGTCGGCCTCCTCTTCGTGCCGGAGACCAAGGATCGCGACATCATGACCTACGAGGGTCCGGCTCGCTGAAACGGCGAAACATAACCCGCAAAAGGAAAGCCCCGCCTCACGGCGGGGCTTTTCACTTCAGGTCTCATCGGTCGGCGATCAATAGCAGGTGGTCACTTTGCGCACGATCCAGCCCTCGCCTTCGACGAACAGACGCCGGCGCGATTGCGAACAGCTTAGTCCATCGTCCGAAGTTTCGACCGAACCGGTGGTCTCGGGATCCTTCACGGCGACGTCAGTCCTGGCCTCCGTCGCAGCCTTAATGGCTTTCCCATCGCGGCCGACATTATGAGCGGCTTCGGCGGGAAGAGCCGCAAGCGTCATGCCGGCAGCCAGACCCAAGCAAGCGAGCAGCTGAATTCCGCCACCAAAGGAATGATTCTTCTTGTGATTCGAGGCCCTCGGGGCAGTCATCTCAGCGTCTCCTTGACGAACATCCTCCTAACAATTCCATAACCGGAGGATAGTTTCGGTGCGCTGGAGCACTTAATTTTTGACTGCCGATGGAACTTGCGTCCCCGGGCCGGTGCTGCTACCTCAGCACGCGAAAGTCAGCCGGTGTAGCACAGCGGTAGTGCAGCGGTTTTGTAAACCGAAGGTCGGGAGTTCGATCCTCTCCACCGGCACCACTTTCCCTCCCAGACACATACCGCGTTCTTCCGTGTCTTGGGCCGTAGCTGCATGTGCTTGCGGCGGCGCGCTTAGGGATTGCGGCGGCATTCCGAACCGTACCGATTCGCCATGCCACCCTGCGAGGGAGACCGTGCCTGTCATGGCCGCCCATAGCCTCGACACCCTTGCACTGGTCCAACCTTACTTCGCGCATAGCCCTGACACGTCGGAAGGGCTATCCTCCAGGAAAAGCAGCAGGAACTGCCCCTAGGGACCTGAACTCATAGGTGCGCGAATGTTTCATGGGCTAGCGAAGCTTCCCTACGGAGTTCGGAGGCGGTTGAGGACCGTTCGGACGCGTGTGAGGACGGTCCTGCTCACCCCTTATGAGCAGACCCTTCTCTCCCGTATCGAGGGTTTCTATCCTCGTGAGTGCTGTCTATGCGGCTTCAAGGGCTTCTTCCGAGGCTTTGGGCACCCTCCCCGGTATGATGCCTGCTGCCCGCAGTGCGAAAGCCTGGAGCGGCATCGCCTCCTGGCGCTATGGCTTAACAATAATCCCGACATCTTGAAGAACGGCACCACTGTTCTGCACTTCGCACCGGAAGAAGTCGTCGGGCGTTTCGTCCGCCGCAGAACCCACGATTACAAGTCCGCCGATCTCGAACCTGGGCGGGCCGATCTCATGCTCAATATCGAGCAGATTGCGCTGCCCGATGCATCCTGCGACGTGATCATCTGCTTCGACGTGCTCGAGCATGTGGATGACCGCAAGGCGCTCAAGGAGCTGATGCGTGTGCTGCGGCCCAACGGGATTGCGCTTCTCAGAACCCCCTTCGTCGAGAGCTGGTCCCAGACCTACGAGAACCCCCAGATCCAGACGCCAGCCGACCGGTACCTGCATTTCGGCCAGGAAGACCACGTGCGCTATTTTGGCGCTGATGTCCGGGATCGCATCAGGTTCGCCGGCTTTCAGCTGGAAGAGTTCGTGGCGATTGAGCCGGATGTTTCTCGTTATGGACTGGTGCGCGGCGAAACCATTTTCATTGCCCGCAAGCTCGGCTGAACCGCCAAAGCGATCGCAAAAACCTTGAAAACCAAGGCATGCGCCCATGAGGATCACAGCCCAAGTCTGCTTTTTTTCACGTGCTGATATTCCCGGGTCGTTAGAACAACCTCCGGTAAAGATGCGAGCAGCGATCCGGAAATCGTACACTCGTGCTTAGTGAGCCAACCGAGTGACTTATCCCTTATATCACTTGCATATGAACTGAAGTTGCAGTCGCGTTACTCCGACAGAGCCCTTAACGGTAAGATGGATTGAATTGACAGGCTCAACAGATAATTTTTAAATAATAAAAAGCACAATACAAATGGAAGCAGTGGGAGCACCAATGGCGGTCCTATTAGTTGCTGCCCTCATTGGCGGCCTAGGTACATATGCATTATTTTCGCCCTATGGCACGCTTGCTGCACTCCTCGGCGCGTCTATTGGTGGAAGCTGCTTCGCCCTTGCTGCGGGACTGTTTTTGGCTTCCCGCAGTTCGCGTGCGAAACGAAAGCTGGAGCAGCGCCATGAGGCTCCTCTCGATAAGCCAAAGGCATCGGTCTAGATCCATCCCCGATCTTAAGCCTGACGTGGAATTTTGCGGAATGTAAGCTACAGAACCATTCGCGTGCAAAACCTGGGCCTCTTTTGCGCACGATGCATTAGACATCCGAAACCCTGGATCGGTCTGCTCTACGGGAGAGAAGCAGAGATCGGATGCCCTTCAGCGGAATACCTGTCTGCAGAGCGATCAGGGACAAACGTGCCGGCACATCGAGAGGGGAGAGAGACAAGGCGATACGATAGAAATCCTTCGCCCCATTCACATCATTCGCCGAAATGGCCGTATTGCCCAGTTTTCGTGCTCGGTCGGCGAGACGGCGTGGAATGAGCGGCAATAGCCTCGGGCTTCGCTCGCAGATCCGAAAAGCGACATATGCATGGTGAGCCATGAGGCTAGCCCATGATGCCGTTATCGCGCCGGAATGGACGCGCTTCAGCACAAGAGACTCGGCTATGAAGCCGAACTTCGCCACGCCTGCTATTCGGGCGAAGAACTCCGTGTCCTCAAAAATGCGAACATCGGCATCGAACCCGCCGACATGATTGAACTCACGGCGGCGCACCATCACGGTTGAGGGAATGACCGGTCCATCGTAGCGGAAATAGTCCGACTGCGTATCCGAGGACCGTTCAAGATTGCGGACTTTGGCTCGCGTGGCGCCTTGCTCCAGGTTCTTGAAAATCGAGTACCCTGTATAGATGAGGCCGAGATCCGGAACCTCCTGGATCTTGTTCCATTGTTGCTCGATCTTTGTCGGAAGCCAGATATCGTCACCATCCAGAATGGCGATCCATTCAGATTCGGTGCACTCAATCCCACGGTTGCGGCAATAGGACGGACCGCGACGATTTTCCCGTAGCAACTCGATACGATGATCTCGCGGGCGCAAGGAATCCAGCACATCCCAGCTGTCGTCAGTCGAACCGTCGTCAACGACGACAATTTTGTCGATCAGATGAGCCTTGGTCTGCTGCAAGACGCTGTCTATGGCATCCGAGATGAAGGCGCCATTGTTGTAGCAGGTGATGACCACCGAAATGCTCATGGCTCGGCCTCTCATCTCTGCTCAAGACAGGCTGCTGCGATAGCCGGACAAACCATCTCCAGACCTCAGGTTCAGAGAGTGACGAACGCGTTGTTCAAGCAAGCGCTCTTCCTGCAGAGCCACGCCGAAGCAATCCGGCAGCATGGCCACGAAGATGAGAACGAGAAACGACTCATTCCCGGAGCCCTCAAAAAAACAATAGCTGAGAAAGGATATGAAAAGCGCGAAATAGCACATGAGATAATATCTCTCCCGGCTATAGCTCATTGAAAACATGAACAACGCGGAGCGCACCCATATCGCACTGTAAATCACTAGCCCGACAATACCGTTCTCAACCAACACCCTTTGGAACTCGTTATGAACGCCGACCAAAAGGTACTCGGGAATGCTTGGAAAGGTTGAATGGATGTACATGGAATAGGCATTCGTACCGAGCCCCGTCATGGGCTTCTCGGCCACGACATGCTGAGTGATCTCGAGCGCAAAGATCCTTTGAGCGTTGCTCAGCGAGGACGGTGTAGCGCCCTCCATCAAGGCGGAAAGTGGCAACTCACTGCTGCTGATCAGGCTGGCCAAAGTATCAATCTGCTTGGCGGCATACGTATTCAAGCTGACAATGACAATGACGATGAGAGCGATCACGACAGCGCCAATCGTCATGCGCACCGGGTCCAGATATCCCAGCAGAAACATGGCCGAGCATATTATCGCGAAACTGAGGAGCGCCTTTCGTTCGCCGGAGCCGACAACCAGTACGGCCAGCAGGGCCAGCACGGCAATCTGCAAGGACATCCTGCGCTGCCCTGGTCCAATAAGCATGGGAATGACGATTGCCGGCAGGAAGAGAAAGATCATCTTGGTGTTCCCAAGGAACTTCCAGCCTACGTAGTGCCCGTTCATCACGTGCCAGAGGATTACGAAGATTGTCGTGGGTATGATGACGGCAATGACTATCGCTCTGCAGCGGCGCCAATCGATTCCGCGACGATAGACAGTGAGTATGTAGGCAAAGAGGATGAGCTCGGTCGTCTGGATGGCTTCACGTATGCCGTTACTCGTACTGACAGTGAATGCGGAAGCGGTGTGAAAGGCCAGGAATACCGAAAGCAGCAGGAACCCGAAGCTGTCGGGAAATGGCTTCCTCCAAAGCTGCATGAGGAGCAGAATCGGCAGGACGATGATTGCGATCACGTCGAACGGTCGGAGAACCAATCCACCGATACTCCATTCGATTCCGGTGAAGCAGGTCGCAAAGCCGACACTCAGGACGGCAGCTGCAAACCGCTCGACAATCCCGAAGTGTAGTGCAGACGGAGCGACATTCATGGCTATCGGCATGCTGCAAGTGGCATGGCTGCTATCCCTTCAGGCGGATCCCCTGTGGCTTGAAGGCTCGATCGTACCCGCCTCTGCCGATAAGGCCCTCCTCCCGATAGTAAGCGCGCTCATCGACCTTGTTGAACACGCATCCGATGATCGATCCGCCGACCTCCTGAAGCAGGTCTACAGCCCGCCTGACCGCATTGCGATTGGTCCTGTCCCATTCGACGACAAGAATGTAATCGTCGACGACATGAGCAACGGCTCTTGCATCGGCAACAGGCAGTTGGGCAGGCAGATCGAGAATGGTGAAATCGTAGACATCACGGCACTTGTCGATCAGATTGCACATCTGCTCTGACGACAGCAATGCACAGGAGTTGATGTGGTCCGTCGGTGACCCTGCGGGAATGATGTCGAATGCACCGCCAGCAGCGCTCGCGACCTTGAGCGGCCGATTGCTCGTTGTCAGGATGTCAGCAAGAGTCGTTGCGTCCTTGTTCAATCCAAATGGGCCGTCAATGGAGCTGCGAAAATCGCCATCGACGAGCAGAACCTTATATCCCGCCAGGGAAAGAGACATGGCCAAGGTCGCAGCAAGCGTGGTCTTGCCCTCACGTGGAACGGCCGAGGTGACACCGATGACCTTTCGGCGGCTGACCTCTTGAGGCGAGAGCAGCAGAACGGCAAGCGCGCCGAGCTGCTCCGCGAACCTCGATCGCGGGGAGTTCTTGATCAGGCTCCATTGCTCCTTCATGCGCGAGGTCCTGACGCGAGGCAATATGCCGATAATTTGCAGCCCCAGATAAGCCCTGACATCGGACTGCGTTCGTAGTGCGTTTGCCATCCTCTCGCGGGTAAATCCGGCGCCTAATCCGAGGATGGTGCCAAAAGCAACGGCGCCGAGGATGATGAGCGGCGCCTTAGGGCCGCTCGGGCTCGTCGGCATGGTCGCGGGTGAAAGGATCCTCACCTGGGTGCCTGGAAATGACTGCTGCTGAAGAAGCTCGGCAGATCGGCGAAGGAAAGCCTCATACAAGGCCTTGTATGTTTCGGCCGTCGCCTCCAGCTCCCTCGCCGGGACCATCGCTTTGTTCAAGGTTGCAGCGTCCTGCACGACCGATGCCAGGCTAGAGCGCAATTCCCTCTCCCGTCGCACCGCGATCGCATGTTCGCTCTCAAGGGACTCCGCGATGCGCTTGAACTCGTCGTTGATGGCGGATTGTATGCTCGCCATGCGCTCACGTAGCGCGGTCATCGTCGGGTGATCATTGTTGACGCGCCCGATCAGAGAGGCTTCAACCTTCTTCGCTTCCAGATATTCCGTCCTGAGACGCGCGATGCCCTCGTTATTATAGGCGCTCTCGGTCATCGTGCTGATGGAGCCATCTTTCAGGATCTCACGCACCCCATCGAAGCGGGCTTTCGTTTCGGCTGCCTGACTGATGGCCGACACGACCTGCGTGGTCAGCTGTTCGACCTGCTGGCTCGAGACGAGACCGCGCTCGGTATCTACAATGCCATTCTCTTCCTTATAGGCCTGCACATCTTGGGCAGCCTTCTTGGCCTGCTCGCGGAGTTCATGCACGCGGCTCTGCAGCCAATTGCTTGCGAGGGTTGCGGATGAGAGGCGAAAGGACATCTGATCCTGGATGTAAGCCTCGATGACGGAATTCACGACGTCAGAGGTCAGATCCGCTCGACGGGATGAGAAAGTGATTGTCAGGACATTGGTTAAAGGCACCCGCTGAACGACGAGGTCGTTCCGCATAACTGCCACCGCGCCAAGTTCCATCTGCTCCTTTGTGGGAGGAATCTCGTCCTGCGAGGTGAAGATGGCCGGGATGCCTTTGATAAAGCCCTTGATGGAGTCGAATAGGGAGCGTTGCTGTGAGAAGAAGCTTCCATCATCGGCCAGGCCCAACTTTCTGACGACTGCCAGCAGGACGCTGTCGGACCTGAGCACTTCCAACTGGCTTTGGAGATACATGGGCTCGGAGCCGCCGTCATCCCCACTCGGAGTTAACTCGAATTGCGTGGGGCGGCGGACTTCCGCAGAAACGACGCCCTGCGCAGTGTATGTTGGAGGCTCCGTGAGCAAGTATACGATCGAGATTGCTACCGTACCGGCTACAAAAAGGATAACCCTCAGCCAGTTTCGCCGCACGAACGCGACAACGCTTGGGAGAGACGGGCCGGAAACTACACCTGAGATATGATCGACGCTTACAAGGTCGGCATTGGCCTTCAACATCCTGTCGCCTCCAAGATGTAGTCGAACTCATGTCCTCGTCAGAAAACTTCCTCCGTCGATGCGGAGTACGCCAGTTCAACACGAAGCATATTGAAGTGCTTCAAATTAGGCCGCCTTCAAGGGCACCGGGTATCACCGGACTTTACCTGTCCAGGCACGAACCTGCTAAATACGAATACCAATGTAACGGCAGGCGCAACGAGACACAACAAGCCGTCACAGCTTGACCTTTTCCGACCCGGCAAAGCGGGCCCGCTCAGCGTTGAGGAAATGCGGATTATTTCAAACTCTCATAGGCATTATCCAATCCGGAGAACATCGACTCGAAAGACCAATCCTTGACGCGCGCTTCGCGGGTCCCTTCCGTAAGCGCACTCAATCTGACCTTATCCAAAGCAAGCGCGACGGCAGCTTGAGCGACAGCCTCGGCACTTTCCGATTCAGCCACGACCGCGTTCACGTTCGGCTGAACAATCTCCTCGATGCCTCGGATCGGACTGACAACAACCGGCTTTCCCCCTGCAAGGTACTGAACGACGACGCGGGGCAAGCCTTCGCGCAAGGAAGCCAGAACACAGATGTCGGACAGTGCGATCAGGCGCTCCGGGTTCGGGTGATGACCGGTTAGGACGACATGGTCGCCAAGACCAAGCGCGGCAATCTCTCTCTCGACATCGGGACGGCAAGGCCCATCACCCGCCAGAACCAGTGTGATTGGCGCTCCCCGATTGATTGCCGAGGCGAAACCCTTGAGAAATTCAACATGTCTTTTGCGCGGCTCGAATGCCGCGAGCATTAGGATCACGACGGGGCGTGAAGCATCGACAGGCGCTTTGACAATCTCCTGCCAGTCATCGGGCCTTTCAGCACAGATGTAACGGTCGACATCCATGCCTGAGCGCACGATAAAATGTTTTGAATTCTGGCCAATTCGGGCCGTTTCATAGGCCGCGGCAGTGCCGTGACTGACATGAATGAAACCGTGAGTGACGCGTGCGGCCATCCGTTCAGCCTGGATATAAACCTGGCGCTCCAGCCAAGGAACGCCATCGAACGGGACAATGTGCACGCCGTGCACGATGCATCTGACCTGTGCCAGCGCCGCCGCCGCACGACCGACGATGCCGGCCTTGCTCTGATGAGTATGAATGACATCGGCCCGCAGGGAACGGAAAAGATGTGCGAGCTCCCGCGTAGAGAGCACGTCAAGCCATGGGTGGATCGGATGAAGCAGATTCTTGACTCGATACAGTTCCAACTCACCGGTCAGCTCATCATAGTAAGAAGGATCGTACTCGCTGCCGTGAACCAGCATCACCCGATGCCCTGATCGCGTTTGATGGAGGCAACTCGCTATCGTGTTCTCCTCGCTTCCGCCGTGCAGCAACCTCGTAATCACATGGACAATGCGCATTCGTTCCGCCTGATGTTTTACAGTTCGATAGCAACCTGATGCAGGCGTAGTTTACTGGGTATCGGCCGTTTCCCATTCGGGCTTTTGCCAGACGCGGACATAATCTATGATCATGTCCATCGGGCTGACGGCATTCGGAGTTTCTTTCTCGAAGAGAGCAAGGTCGACAACGACGTAGAGCGGAGTATGAAACTCCCGGAGCATAGGGAAACGGGCAACTTCAGCTCTATTGAAGTAGATGATGACATGCTCGGGCGTAATGGCCGCGCCATAGGTATGCCAATTATCGCCAAACATATTCCCATTAATTTTGTTCTGGGTCGATTTCCACCAATGCTTGCTGATCTCGCCAGCGCGGAGTCTTCTTGCTGGCCAAAGGTGAACCGAGGAATGAAGGCGGCTCCAATTCTGCTTTCCATATGCTTCGACGATGTCGATCTCGACGCGCGTTTGGGAAGGATCGGCATACTGGTTAGCGGAGAGGAGCCAGAAAGCGGGCCATGATCCATGACCGGGAGGGAAGCGCGCCTTCATCTCGAAGTAACCGTAGCGTTGCGCAAAACCTTCTCCCCTCGAATTCATGGATTGCATCAAGCCGGAGCGCCACCTGTCATCTCGTTTTTCCATCCTGATCGTGAGCCGGCCATCCTCGACAAAAAATGGCCCTATGGCTGTTGGCGGCCTGAAAGAGGCGCCTCCGAACGGGCCGTGTACAGGGGCGAACCATGGCCCGGCCCCGAGATCTGTCGTGATGCTTAGCTTGTCGAAGTCATCGGCGAATGTCTGGGTAAAGCCGTTAAGATCGAGCGGCTGCCCGGCGAAGGACTTGTCCCAGGCCATTTCGGCCAGCACCTCGGGACTCGATGGATCATCAGAAACCTGCATCGACTGCGATGCATGCGGGAATGCCATCCACACGAACATTGAGACCGCGAATGCCACAGCGCGAGCACTTTTCGTATTCGGATGTATCCATCCATACATTTTCTGGCGCCTCGTTTCCTCTGGCATCTCAGCTCAGTCACACTTGGGACCACGCCTAGCATCGGAAGTTACGTACGCTTGAAATATGGGCTGAGGTCGAGGTTACAATACTCAGCAGCTTCCATGCTGCTGCAGGACGACTGGAATAGTCTTGACGAGAATGATGAAGTCGTTTGAGAGACTCCAGTCCGTGACATATGCGGTGTCCAAGGCCACCCTCTCGTCATAGCTGCAGTCGCTTCGCCCGCTGATCTGCCACAAGCCGGTAATGCCTGGCTTTACCGACAAGTAGCAGCCTATCGCGTCGCCGTATTTGGTCATTTCACTCTCGACAATGGGCCTTGGTCCGACAAGGCTCATCTGGCCGAGAAGCACATTGATCAGTTGCGGCAGCTCATCCAAGCTTGAGCGGCGCAGAAAATCTCCAACCCGCGTCACCCGTGGGTCGGAACCAAGCTTCTGTTTTTGGGACCACTCAAGAAGTGCGCTCTCATTGGCGCGCAGATATTGGCCCAACAGCACATCGGCATTGACCACCATGGAGCGAAACTTAAAGCATGTGAACGGCCGGCCAAACCGCCCGATCCTGACTTGCCGGTAAAAGACAGGACCTGCGCTATCAAACTTTATCGCTGCAGCGATCAGCAGCAATAGTGGAATAATGCACATCAGACCCACAGCTGCGATGGCGATATCAATGATGTGTTTGCCTGCCTGCCTTCTCGCGAGATGATCTGCATCCGACAACGCAAGGCCACTGATGGGATTGTAGTATCGCATGATACGACTTTCCTTGCATGCAGGCTGGTGGATACCACGCTCGTGGCCAGATATATTTTTATGCTACGCTATTTATTACTTCGCAAGAGCGGCCACTACTGGTGATCCGACTACAATTAGGAGCGCTTTGAGAACTCGAAATATTGCTACATGCACTGAGTTTTGACTCAACATTTTAGAGACTGGTCATCAAAAATGTTCAGATTTTGTCGGCAGAGAAAAATATGACCCACAAAAAGAGGTATCAGCTAGTCCGTACTAGGTATTTGCCGGATCAAGTATTCACCTCGTCAACGCTCAAGTTTTTGAGTATACTGACTCGACAGCGTGACCATTCGCGCTTCAGAGTACATCTACGTATAATCTTCTTATACGAAAGCTAAGCCGGACAGCAAAATCTTCACTCGCTAAATAATGTATGAGCAAAATTACGTCGAGCGCGTCAAAGAATTTACCTTATGGCAGAAATGTCTGGCAATTGCCAATCCATGCTTCCTGTTATTCGCCGGCAATTGCTTATTTATATTTGTCGACGCTCTACACCTGCGTTTAGTGTGTAATAACTGAAACCCACTCGCTTCGAGCCACTCTCGACAGAGTTCAGTGATAAAGCAATGCTCAGGTCATCAGCGAAACGCTTGGTATATGGTTATACGAGTGACCTCGCGAATGTATTCCTTACTCATTACCGGGTACATAGCCGCATACCAGATTTTAAAAATCAGCCATGGTTTACCGATCGCATTGCATTCAGAAGACTATATCCGCAGCCGCATTTCGCTCCTTTGACCGACAAGGTTAAGGTTCGCGACTATGTTCGCGAACGTGTAGGAGAGCGGTATCTCATTCCGGTTTATAAGATCACCACGGACATGGAGAGCATTCAGTTCGAAGAACTGCCCTCATCCTTCGCCATGAAGGCAAGCCACGGGTGCGGATGGAACGAGTTTGTGCGGGATAATGACGGCCGGAATACCGAATTTCTGCGCAAGAAAGCGCAACACTGGCTAGGACAGAATTTTTATCATGTCCGCCGAGAGCGCCACTATAAGGAAATCCCGCCTCGGATCATGTTCGAAGAGCTGCTGATTGATCGTGGCGTTCAGCCGAACGATTATAAAATCCATTGTTTTCGGCGCAACGATGCTCTCACTCAAATCATTCAAGTCCATTTCGATCGTTTCGGCGATCACAAGGTGAATTTCTTCACTGCGGACTGGGAGGCCATCCCCCTCAGTCATGGATATAAATCCCTGCCGCCGACGCAGGTACAGCCTCCTGAGAATCTGGAAGAGATGCTCAACGTGGCGAGAATTCTGTCCAGTGATTTGAATTATGTCCGGGTCGACCTCTACTCTCTTGGAGGAAAGATCTACTTTGGCGAGATGACATTCACGCCCGGCGCCGGTTTGATGTGTTTCAATCCCTTATGCGCCGACAAGCAATGGGCCTCCCTGTTCGATCCTGATCGACGGTAGAGCCGAAGGCGGCTCACCGATATCCTCAAGCCGTATCGATCAAGAGAAAGGGCGCCCGCAGGGAGCGCCCTTTTTCCATTCATAGATGCCGGTTGCTTAGATGATCATGAAGTCGGCGTGGGTGAGCGCCAGACCTTTGTTGACCTGTGCGAAGAGCACGGCAGCGGCGCTTCCCGTGCCATCTGCATCATAATAGATCTTCCCTTGGGCCCGGCCGTAGATCACCCGGTCGCCAGAATCGAGCGCGCGGGTTCCGGTGACGAAGGCATCGCTTGCCAGAGTTCCAAGGCTCGCATTCGGGAATACGCTGCTTTTCAGGTGGATCGTGTCGTCCGCGATGCTGAAGTCAGTGATCCGATCCACGTTGTTGGAGGCGTTGCGCGACGTGCTGAACACGAACACGTCGTGGCCCGCGCCACCGGTCAGCGTATCGTTACCGGCACCACCATCCAACGTGTCGTTGCCGGAGCGGCCATCCAGCCGGTCGTTGCCGCCTCCCCCTGAGAGCTTGTTGTTGACCCAGTTTCCGACCAGGACATTGTCACTGGAATTGCCGGTGCCGTTGATGTTCGCACTGCCCAGAAGTGTGATGTTGTTGAGATGCGTAGACAGCGTGAAATCGATGGTGCTCATGACAGTGTCAGATCCGCTCCAGCTCTCCTCGATGATCACGTCACCGACGTTATCGACATAATATGTGTCGTCGCCGGCGCCGCCGATCATCGTGTCGGCACCCGCACCGCCATCCAACGTGTCGTTCCCGTCAAGGCCCTTGAGTTGGTCGTTACCGCCGTGTCCGTAAAGCTTGTCGGCGAACTTAGTACCCGTCAGAACGTCATTCGACGATTTGCCGTTCAGCGTCACAGGGCCTGTCGGGGTGTTCGGAATCGGCATAGGGGGCGGGCTGCTGGACCCGCTGGCATAGGCCTTCACATAATCCACGACCATCTCGTAGGTGCCAGATGCCTTCGAGGCCTCGGCGGGCAGCATGGCGAGATCCAGCACCATGTAGAGCGGCGTCTTGAACGCATCCACCGTCTTCATTCGGGCAATTTCCTTGCCGTCCATGTACGTGATCATCCAATCCGGCGTGACAAGGCCGCCATAGGTGTGGAACTGACCATCGAACATCGACCCCGGCAGGTCCGAATAGAGAGACTGGTGCAGGTGGGCCTTGGAAGAGTCCTGCCTAATGTGAGCGACGGTATGGTGACCATCCGGATCGCCGCCGTAAGCTTCGACGATATCGAACTCGGTGCGGACCGTGCTCGGATGCGCCGTCGGATTACCGTACCGGTTCTGCGAGTTCAGGAAGAAGGCCGGCCATGAGCCGTAGCCCTCGGGGAACTTGGCGCGAACTTCAAAGTAGCCATACTGCTGAGCGAAGCCCGCGCCCCATCCATTGACGGACTGGATGGCGCCGGACTGCCACTTGCCGCCCACCTTCTCCATTTTGATCGTCAGATTTCCGTTCGCAACCTTGAACGGACCATCCGCTCCGACCGAATCCTCGAACGTCGCGGAACCGAAGTCATATGTGCCGCCCGACGACCAGCGCGTTCCGGTACTGTTCGGAGAAATGCTGAGCGTGTCGAATGAATCGTGGAATGTGGTGGTATAACCGCTCAGGTTGAGAGGCGTGCCAGCGTATTGCTTAGTCCAAGTATTGATAGAGAGAGCCATTTTTTCACTATGATTAAACGCGCCCTTCCGGAGGAAGCGAGTTGATGCCTCCGCTGGGAATATTAGCGCAATGAAAGATTATGCTGCTAACGCAGCAGAAGGGATTTGAATCTTGAATGGCGGGTGAGCGGCCCTAAGGCGCGCTAGACACGAATAAAATCAATCAATTGCAGCCCCCTTTGTGAAATTGATCTTATAGTATGAGTTTTTTACTATTTATTACTATATAATACGAGTAATTCAGACTTGCTGCTTCGGTCAACCCATTTTTTGATCAGCTCGCCAGCAAGGGCCACGAAGAGCTGTGAGCAAGCACGACGTACCTGGTCGCCTGCGCGTCGGCCCGACCTCACTATACTCGACAGATCATGGCGAAAATTGCGCGGCCATGTGCTCTTCAACGGCCACTGCTTTGAAGATCACGGGATGCGCCTCCTTCGAATGCAAGGAGCGCGTCAAAGCTTGCATGAGCGCATCGCTCCCATGTGAAGGTTTGCGCGTGAGTTAGGCAATGAATCCGCATGGCGGCGTTGCTGGTGTGATCCTGGATCCGCTCGATCGCCAGAGCGGCCGCAGGGACGTCTCCCTCGTCGGTGACGTAGCCCGTAATGCCGTTTTCGATGACCTCGGGAATGCCTCCGACTCGCGTTGCAATAGTGGGGCAACCTTGCGCGGCAGCCTCGAGGATGACCAAGCCGAAGCCTTCGATTTTATCAACCATTGAAGCGGCGAGCAGCAACTGACATCGTGCCATGCGAAACAGGCGCCGTATGTCTTCCTTTGCGAGCGCGCCAGTCAGGATGACCTCGAACGGAAGTTCGGCGGCCGCAGCGCGGATCTCGGCCTCGTAAGCAGGATCGATCACCTTTCCCGCAATCACGTATTTGATGTTCCCGTACTCGCTCAAACGCTGATACTCAGTAATGGCCTTGAGCGCCGTCAGGTGGCCCTTGCGGCGCTCGAGGCGTCCCAAGGTACAGAAGACATTGTCGTCAGCTTGAAGCTTGGAGAGCTGCGGGGACGTGAATGGTCCGATGATCTCGTCGAACCAATCTCCATCCACTCCGAGATGAGCGACTACACACTCGTTCAACCCATCGATGCGCTCTTTCAGCATACCGGCCGTCGATGCGGAATTTGCAACGACGCGCCGGGCTCTCCGGTAGATCGACTTGAGCAGCGGATAATCGGGGCGTTTGGGCGAAATTTTCAGCACTTCGCTCCCGTGAACCATGACAGTATAGGGACGACCGTAGCTGACATTTGCAAGCAGCCCGACTAGGCCGGAGCGAATATCCGCGCAATGCAGAAGCGTTCTTTTCTCCATGCGTGCGAGTTTCCATAGCGCCTTCGATACGCCCCGGATGTTCAAGGTCTGATGCCGCAGCGGGCGATAGACTGACATACCGTGATCGACCGGCATCACCTCATCGTATCGGGGTGCTATGATGGTGACTGGGTGTGTTCTGGCTATTGTCCGCGCAATGTTATCGGCATAGGTCGAGATGCCGCCTGGAAAAGGCGGAAATTCAAAGGCAATGACCGCGAGAGAGACGTAACCTTGCCCCTGCAATGAGGTTTCCGGACGGCTCATGAGCTCCCCCGCCATCAATGGGACCTTACATTCAGCGGTCTGTCGAGGCGATTGCGGCCCCCGGTACTATTGGCGCATGGCTCACTGCATTGGCTCCGAGTCCCACCCGAAGATGAACCTCCACCGTATCCCCAGGCTGAAGCTCGGTATCCTCGGCTGCGTCCAGTTGGGCGACGCCCGTTTCCATTTTACGATAGATCACGATAATCATCCCCGCCTTTGCGGCGAGCAGCGCATCGGTTTTTGCAGTGGATGTCAGCAGCACCCGCTCCCGCAAGCTTGCCGTCTGCACCCGAAGCGTCTCCAACCTGGAATTGGCTTCCTCCAATTCCTTGATGTTGGCCATCCTATATGTGTCCTCGTGCCGCTGAAGGCGTGATTTGAATTCATCCAGTTCTTTCTTTGCGTATTCGGCGGCGACACCTGTCTGTAGCGCACGGCTCGATGCGAGAAGCGCTGCTCGGCGAACTTCAGTCACTCGCGTGACAGGCACGATGCTTTTGGCGGAAAGCTCCTTCACACGCTTCAATTCCTCTTCGTCCAGCTTCGCGCCCTCACTCTCGTTCTTGACCTGCTCCGAAAGAGTAGACACCCGCACCTCGGCGGCCTTGATAGCCGCCACGAGGATGCCCTTCTGGTTCTCGTAGTCGGTTTGCTGGACGGACAGAATATCCTCCTGCAGTCGAGTGATGTTTGAAAGGATTTTCGAGTCAAGCGGTGGAAGACTCGCATGGTCCAGCGGCTCCTTCTGGCCGAGACTTGCCTTGAGGCGCCAAACGCGGGCCGTCTCCTTCGATAAGTCGATCAGGCTGGCCGAGTGTTGGCTTTCGATATCGATGGCCCGAAGCTGCGACTTGTCCTCTTCCGTGCGCAGAAGGTCATAGCCGCCGCTGACGACGACTGCTTGCCGTACTGTAAGTCCGGGCTTGAATGGCACCTCCCCTGTGCGCGCGACATCGCCTGTCACGTATATCGGCCGATAGGACAGAAGTCGCAGATTGATATCGCGCGCTTCAATCACCCTCATGGACCCTGTCGCGGTCTGGTAAACCTGTTGCGAGAGTCGTTGCTGCAAATGCTCCCGCAATTCCGCAATACTGAGACCCGATGCAGGAATAGGCCCGATCAAGGGAAACGAGGCCTGTCCGTCCACATCGATCGCGACGGGCTGGCGCTCCTCCGTGGTCCCGGTGATGGCAAACTCCACCGCATCGCCCGGCGCCAGCTTGTACTCAGCAGCCAAGGTTGGCGATGCAAAAAGCGCGAGAGCCAGAAAGCTGCAAATCCGGTATCGTGACGGCCGCCGCTGTTTAGACATAAGACCATCCTCAAAAAATCCCGACAGTCGTTCGTACTCATGCCCACGAATGGCTCCGGATATGAAGCCGGGGCTAAACAAAACTGATGCTGATACAAATCGAAGTTCAGGCTCTTAAAGATTCACGATTGCGTCGAATATGCAGGTAGAGACGCTCACTGACACTTGGCAAAGAAACTTGGCAAAGGCTCTGAGAACAGCCCGCAGGCTGAAGCCGGTAAGAGCAACACAACATTGTAGGGCGAAATATGACCAGTCAAGTCACGCCTTATTGTGCCGTATCGCGTCCTTAAGCTCAGCCGCAAGGCTCTGCGATCAGAATGCAAATCTGGTTTCATGGAGGTAACGCTCCAGCTTTCGCCTTTGAACAGGGATGCGCCACGGCATCAGAAGTGAGTTTCGGACATGCTTCCAATAGGCACGCTGCATGGCCTTCCTGGTAGATGACCCCGCCTCGCGATGAAAAGCCCGAAGAGTTGGATAACGATCCAAAACGTCCTGATAGACGTTTAAAAACCGCCCATTCCAGGGTGGGCCATCGTAGAACCAGGGTTTCATGCCACCCGTAAAGTGAATAATGCGGACGTCATAGGCGTCGGCCCTATCGAGATTGGCGTAAAGCGATGTGAAGTTATAGGCAGGGCTCAGGATGTCCCTGCTGCCGATACAGACCGCATTGAGAGCGCTTTGATCGTGGAAGCGGCAATTTACGGAACGGCCAAGATAGTATTGCATAGCCTTGCTGGAAAACATCTTCCAGCTTGAGCGCCTGAAGGCCAGGACACCTGCATTGAAGTAGTCCCTCGGGTCGGCAATTCCCAAATCATCAAGGTATGTTCTGGTCTCTCTCCATCGTTGACTGGACTCGCCGTCCAAAAGCCATACCCCATCACATGCGGCGAGGATCCTTCCCTTCTCCACCGTGTGCATGATCAATGGAGATATGTCGCCATTGATGTAAATGTCACCATCGAGATAGATGATGTGCTCATATTGCTCGGGCAGCAGATCTCCCAAGACGAGGCGGGCGAGCGTCGCTTCTGAGACATGCGTCTGGTTGAAAACAGTGCCCTTCGGCGGCAGGAAGTGTTCAGCCTCCATGCGCTCGAATGTGATGTACTCACCGAAACAGCGATGAAGCGCCCTGCTTTCATCAATAGTGACGCCAATCAGGTACACGAGAAGGTCGGCAACAGCCGAGACGCGCTCCTGGCTGGCGATCTGGAGCGCCGCCGCAATCGTCGGGACGACAAAATCCCTATCGGTTGTGAAGACGACCAATCTGTCCTTCATGATCGGTCTATCGTAGTCGAGAGAAAGCGACATTTGCGCGGCAGGGCAACTTCGCTCACCGGCATACGAGATCAATTGATCTCGCTTCTTCATCGCGACTGACGTCACCACGGAGGTAGTCCTGGCGAGCGAGATTGGAGCAGATCGGTTTCGTGAAAAATTCAGCGTTGTGCACCAGCACCTATCATCTCGCCATATTTGGCGAATGTTCTGCGGACCTGCCATCGCGCCTCAAGCAAGCCGGAAGGTTGCATGTACTTCTCAAGGGAATGGAAGGGCGGAGGTAATGGAGAAGGTTTCGATCTACATTCCAACCCGCAATCGCCGCCGCTCGCTCGAAAAGGCGGTCCGCTCGGTTTTGGAGCAAAGCTATACCGACATTGAAACCGTGATCGTGGATGATGCCTCGACGGACGATTCATGGAGGTTCATCGAGGAAATCTCTGCATCGGACAACCGGGTCCTGGCATTTCGGAACGAAAGCCCGGGCGGTGCTCCAAAAGCGCGCAATCGAGCCATTTCCGCCGCAACCGGCCAGTTCATCACAGGCTTGGACGATGACGACTTCTTCCATCCTGATCGTACCGCGACCTTCGTCGCGGCTTGGAAGTTGTTTGCCGATGCAGGTGTGACGCCGGCGTTTCTCTATTCGCAGGATGTCGCAACCAGCTCAAATCGCGTAGACACATCCTGGAAAAAGCCGGGCTTCGCGGAGGCTCACGATCTCCTGATCCAGAACGTCGTCGGCAATCAGGTGTTTGCGCCGAAAGCGCATTTCATCGAATGCGGCTTGTTCGACGAGGATATGCCCGCCTGGCAGGATCTGGAGCTCTACTACCGCATGCTGAAGCGATACGGATCGGGTAGGCTCGTCGATCTGCATAGCTATTATATTGACCTGTCTCCGCGCACCGACCGCATTTCGGCGGACGGAACCCGGGTCAGAAAAGCGTTTGAGCGGATGCTGACGAAGCATCCTGAAATCACCGGACGAAGGAAACAGCAACTCTTCCTGCAACTGATCTCCCCCAAATACGGTATCTATCCTGGACTTGCCGATTGGATGCGTATGGTGAGCTGGGGCTTCTGGCCAAGAGGCTTCGCGCGCATGTTCCGGCGTCAGATCCAGGCTCGCAGCATATGACGGGAGGCCGGCGGCAGCCTCATGCATCACACATGATCTCGCGTTCATTGTTCCGGAAAGGCGACGGCCTTGGATCAAAAAGACTCTGTTAGAGGCCGGCTTGGGCGCGGCGCCTTCTGGCTGGCGTCTTCGAGATTGATCGTCAATGCGATCGGCCTGCTGAGCACCGTTGTCCTGGCACGATTGCTGACCCCGTCCGATTTCGGATTGGTAGCCATTGCCACAAGCGCCCTGGCTGTCATCACCGCGTTCACGAACATCTCCCTTTCGACGGCTCTCATCAGTCTTCCCGATATTACTGCCAAACACATCGACGCGGCCTGGACCTTGAATCTCATGCGGGCCGTCGTACTCGCGATCCTATGTGCAGTCTGCGCATTTCCCATGGCCAGATTCTATGGCGACGACAGGCTGGTCCCCATCTTCATAGCTCTTGGCGGAGTCGTGTTCTGCAGCGGCCTGAGCAGCCCTAAACTGGCGATCCTCAACAAGCGTCTCATCTTCTGGCCCGACTTCGTCCAGAACGTGAGCGCGAAGGTCTTCTCCACTGCAACGGCCATCATCATCGGGCTCTTGCTGAAAAGCTATTGGGCCATTGTTGCAAGCGCAGCGGTTTTGCAGATCATCCCCGTTGTGTTGAGCTATTACTTCGCTCCCTATCGACCCAAGCTCTCCCTTGCCGGCTCGCGTGATCTGCTTTCGTTTTCCATATGGCTCACGCTCTCAGAGGCGATCAACACCCTCAACTGGCGCTCCGACAGCCTGTTCATCGGCGCATATCTCGGCACCAAGCCGCTCGGGTTCTACACGGTAGGTTCGGATGTCGCGGCCATCGCGACAAGGGTGACGACGGTGCCGCTCTTTCAGGCCCTGGTGCCTGCCTTTTCTCTCATTCAAGGCAATCCGGCGAAGCTGGCCCGAGCCTATCGCGAGATTCAGTCCCTGACATTCACGCTCGGCTGTCCGATGGGCCTTGGCTTTGCGCTCGTCGCGGACCGGCTCGTTCCTCTCATCCTGGGGCAGCAATGGCTGCCGACCATTCCGATCATGCAGGCCGTGTCCGTGCTGTTCGCCATTCAAACGGTCACAACCGCCAACCAGCCTTTGGCGCTCGCAATGGGTCGCACAAGGGTGATCTTCTGGCGCGATGTCCTGGGCTTTTTGATCCGCATGCCGCTGACGGTCGGAGGGCTGTTTGCCGGGGGATTGATGGGCCTTTTGGTCGGACGCGTCTGCGCGGGGATTATCCATTCGGCGATCAGCGTCGGCGTGACCCGCCAGTTGATCGGCGTCACCGTGAAGGATCAGTTTGCGGGCATCTGGCGCGCCGCAACGAGCGCCCTTCTCATGGCTCTAGCCGTCAGCCTCGCAAAATCAATCTTGGGGTCGAGTCAGGACCATATCGCCCTGGCATTGCAACTCGTCGGCCTGATTTTTCTAGGTGCTCTTGTCTATGGCGTATCGCTCTTCACGATCTGGCACCTGCAGGGAAGGAAGGCCGGGGCAGAGCGCGCGCTAGTGAACCTGCTATCGTCTCTACGATCAAGGAAGTGACGGGAGGCTAGAACCCGCCTCAAGCAGCCTGACGGAGCCAGGGTGCTAGCGGATCTCTTCCTTGCCCCAGTTCTCGCGAGCCGCCTGGTCGGACATCCTTTTTTCCGTCGGCGTCAGCTGGTTGCGGCGGCCGGTGTACATGTAAAGAAAAATACCCATCAGCAGCGGACCACCGATGATCACGAGGGCCCAGACCCAGCCGTCTGCGATATCGAACATACAATGTCTCCCAAGGTAGCCGCGCAGCGCGGCCCTAACTCAGTCTGAGGGGCTAACCGGGAGATAAAGTCGTTGTTCCCGCTCGCGGATCGCCATAGGCAGGACATCGGAGCACAACTGAGTCACACCTATGCCGATTCCGATTCTCGACCCCGACGATCCCCGGATCGAGCCCTACCGCGCCGTGCGCGAGCGGGATCTCGTGGGCCGGCAGCATCGCTTCATCGCCGAGGGAGAGGTGGTTCTGCGCGTGTTGCTGAAGCAGTCTCGGTTCGAAATCGAGTCGCTGCTTCTGGCGGAAAACAGGCTAGAGAGCCTCGCCGATGCGCTGACTGCCCTGAAGCCGGACGTGCCGGTCTACACGGCCAACCGTGCGGTGATGGACGCTATCGTCGGCTTCCCGATCCACCGGGGCATTCTGGCCGTCGCCAAGCCCCCGGCCCTGCCACCCGTCGAGGAGTTCCTGAGCCGCATGCCCACTGACGCCCTCGTCGTGGGCCTGATCGGGCTTGCCAATCATGACAATGTGGGCGGCATCTTCCGCAACGCCGCCGCCTTCGGCGCCCAAGGCCTGCTGCTTGATCAGGAGAGCTGCGACCCGCTCTATCGCAAGGCCATCCGCGTGTCCGTGGGCGGGGCGCTCGTGGTGCCCTTCACCCGGGCAGTTTCCGCCACCGCGATGGTCGAGGCTCTTCAGGCGGCGTCCTTCGAGGTCATTGCGCTCTCACCTGCTGGGCGCGAAGTCCTGTCCCAAGTGAAACCGGCGCGGCGCACTGCCCTGCTCCTCGGAGCCGAGGGTCCGGGCCTTCCGCCCGATCTACTGAACCAAGCCCGCACCGTCTCGATCCCCATGAGCGGCGGCTTCGATTCCCTCAATGTCGCCACCACGAGCGGTATCGCCCTGCATCATTTGGCATCGGGAACCTCCGCCTGATCGCCGACTTGTGAAGATGTTCGTCCCTTGCTTCGAAGCGTGGCCGTTCTAGGCTCTAGGCATCGATTCCGGGAGGACGATCTTCATGACCATGACACGCCGTACGATTCTTGCCGGCACCGCGCTTGCGGCTGCACCTATTGGAGGCTCCGCCGCCTTGGCCCAGACGAGTTCCACCCCAGCACCCAGCGCCGATGCGCGCCAAGCCCCCGGCTTCTATCGCTACAAGGTCGGCGATATCGAAGTGACGGTGATCAATGATGGCTTCGCCCGCCGTCCAGTCGAGGGCTTCATCAAGAACGCCGAGCTCAAGGATGTGCAGGCCGCACTGCAGGACGCTTTCCTGCCGACGGATTCATTGCCGCTGACCTTCAACACCCTCGTGCTGAACCAGGGCGGCAAGATCACCCTCATCGATACCGGCAACGGCGATTCAGGCGCTCCGACCTCCGGCCGCTGGATGGCGAATTTCCGCGCAGCAGGCTTCGACCCGGCCCAAGTGCACACGGTCGTCATCAGCCATTTCCACGGCGACCACATCAACGGCCTGCGCTTGAAGGACGGCACGGCGGTATTCCCGAACGCCGAAGTGATGGTGCCGGAAGCAGAGTGGGCTTTCTGGATGGACGATGCCCGCATGAACCAGGCGCCCGAGGGCATGAAGGGCGCCTTCCAGGGCGCGCGCCGCGTGTTCAGCCCCATCGCGAACAACGTGAAGCGCTATGAGATGGACAAGGAGGTCGTGCCCGGCCTCACCAGCATCGCAGCCCCCGGACATACGCCCGGCCACACGGCCTACATGCTCTCCTCCGGGCAGGCTAAGCTGATGATCATGTCAGACGTGACGAACCACCCGGCCCTCTTCGTCCGTAATCCGGACTGGTCGGCGGTGTTCGACATGGATGCGGACCAAGCCCGCGCCACTCGCCGCAAGATGCTCGACATGGCCGCCAGCGAGCGCGCCCAGGTCGCCTTCTATCACGCTCCCTTCCCGGCCACGGGCCATATCGCGAAGGACGGCAATGGCTTCCGCTTCGTACCGGTGCAGTGGAGCGCGGCGGTCTGAATTAAGAGCGCGGGCGGCTCAGCCGCCCGCCGTTTCCCCGAAGATCCATTCCAGGGTGGCCACATCCGCCCCTATGGGCTCGATGAAGAACATGACAGGCGTCTCGTAGGGGTGCCGCTCCTTCAGAGCCTGCTGCACCCGCTCCTGAAGGCTCTTTCGCGTCTTGAGAATGCCGACGACCTCCTCGCCCCGCTCTACCTCTCCCTTCCAAGCATAGACCGAGCGCATCCCAGGCAGCGCATTGATGCAGGCGATCAGACCATCGCGCACGAGCGATTCGCCGATGGAAAGAGCCGTGTCCATATCGGGAAAGGTTGTATAGACGAGGAGTGGGCGATCCATGCTATGCCTCTCAAAGGATTGTCGCAGCCGGTTGGGGCGTAACGAGGGTATTTGGGCATGGCCCGCCGTTTCAACAGCATTGCATTCGTGGCCAGCGAAGCCCCTGACGCGCAGAGCGCGCTTCAGGACCTGCAGGGCCGCTATGCCCATGTGGCTCCGGAAGACGCCGACGTCATCGTGGCGCTCGGCGGCGACGGCCTCATGCTGCAGACCCTGCATGCCTTCATGGGCACGGCGAAGCCGATCTACGGCATGAACAAGGGAACCGTCGGGTTCCTGATGAACGAATTCAGAGGCGAAGACCTGTTCGAGCGTTTGGAGAATGCCGAACGCAGCGTCGTCCACCCTCTCCTCATGGTCACCTGGGACGTGACTGGCATGGCGCATACCGCCCGCGCCATCAACGAGGTCTCCATGTTGCGGCAGACCTATCAGGCCGGAAAGCTTCGGGTGAGCATCGACAACCGTGTGCGCATTCCCGAATTGATCGCCGACGGTATTCTCGTCGCGACTCCTGCGGGCTCGACGGCCTATAACCTCTCCGTCGGCGGCCCGATCCTGCCGCTGAACTCGCCGCTTCTCGCACTTACACCGATTTCCGCCTTCCGCCCCCGCCGCTGGCGCGGAGCGCTTCTGCCGGATCATGGAAAGATCGAGATCGAAGTGCTGGAACCCGAGAACCGCCCTGTGAGCGCGGTGGCCGACCACACGGAATTCCGCAACGTGGCGCGAGTGCATGTGTCCATGGACAGAAGCGTCGATCTCGTGATGCTGCACGACCCCGGCCACTCTCTCGACGAACGAATCCTGCGCGAGCAATTCGGTTATTGAAATCTTTAAGGCATGAACAACATGCCCGTGTTGAGGAGGATATGCCATGCACGATGAGAACAGACACCCGCGTGGCGGCCTTTACTTCGAGGACTTCGCCGTCGGCTCGACCATCAAGCACCGACTCACCCGCACGGTGACGCAGATGGACAACATGCTGTTCTCCAACATGACGCTCAATCCGCAGCCGCTCCATATCGACGCGCATTTCTGCGCGACTGAAACGGAATGGGGCAAGCCGCTCATGAACTCCCTGTTCACGCTGGGCCTGATGATCGGCATCTCCGTGAACGATACGACCGTGGGCACAACCATCGCCAATCTCGGCATGACGGACGTGAAGTTCCCCGCACCCCTATTCGAGGGCGACACCATCAACGTGACGACGGAAGTCGCCGACAAGCGCGAGTCGAAATCGCGCCCCGATGCGGGCATCGTCGACTTTATCCACCGTGCCTATAAGCAGGATGGAACGCTCGTCGCCGAGTGCCGCCGCCAGGCCTTCATGCGCAAGAGGAACGCCTGATGCGTTCGCTGCTTTTCGTTCCTGGCGACAGCCGGAAGAAGCTCGACAAGGCGCTGACCTCCGGCGCCGATATTCTGCTGATCGACCTGGAAGATTCCGTCGATCTCAGCGCCAAGGACGAAGCGCGGAAAGTCACTTCCGACTTTTTGTCCGAGCATGGAAGCAGCACGAACCGTCCCCGCCTCTATGTGCGCGTGAACGGCCTCACCACGGGCATGATCGATGCCGATCTCGACGGCGTCATGCGGTCCGCGCCGGACGGCGTGGTGCTGCCGAAGACCATCGGCGGCACGGATGTGGCGCATCTCGGCGCGAAGCTCGCCGTGCGCGAAGCGGAATTCGGCCTTGCCGATGGCGCAACGCGCATCCTCGCCATCGCGACGGAGAATGCCGCCGGCGTCTTCGCGCTCGGCACATTCGCCGGATCGAGCCACCGCCTCATGGGCCTGACCTGGGGCGGCGAAGACCTGTCCGCCGATATCGGAGCGGAGACCAATCGCGACGAGAGCGGCGCTTACACCGATCCCTATCGCCTCGCCCGCTCGCTGACGCTCTTCGGCGCGGCTGCGGCAGGTGTCGATCCCATCGATTCCGTCTTCACGAATTTCCGCGACATGGAAGGCCTCGCCACCGAGTGCCGCGCTGCGCGCCGAGACGGTTTCGTGGCGAAGATGGCGATCCATCCCGCCCAAGTGCCGGTCATCAACGAAGCCTTCACACCCTCACAGGAAGCTATCGAGCGCGCAAAAGCCGTGATCGAAGCCTTCAAAGCCAATCCGGGTGTCGGCGTCGTCGGCGTAAATGGCGAAATGCTGGACCGCCCGCATCTGCTGCGGGCGGAGCGGCTGCTGAAGCGTGCGGGCTAGGTCAATTACGCTGTTTGCGCAGAGTGTGCTCGTCTCAGAGCCATTGCAAAGCAGATGACCGCGCGAGACATGAGGCGAACAAGTCATCGCCAATAAATTGCCTGTATTGCATTCCTTCCTATAGCAGCACGCGTTCGAACCAACACGAGATCATGGATAGTTTCCTAGACATGCGCTGAGCCGCGAGACCAGTACCTGGCAGGAGGGGCATTTCATGGCTCAATCCAGAAGTACGGCACCGAGTTGGGTCCATTTATCGAGTGACCTTGCTGCGAACCATCCGCAGGTACGGTCGAAAGCCGACGAGAGGGAACACTCGCCAGCCTCCCTTGTGAAGACATACGAACAGAGTATCACCTGCTGCCCTGCCTGCCATTTCTCGCTCCGATACGAAGGCGACACACAAGTTCTCTGTTCGAATTCCGAATGTCCCTATGCGAGCGATGGCTTTCCCTTCGTCGGTGAACAGCCTGTATTGATCGACTTCGAGAACAGCATCTTTGACCGCTCCCGTTACAACGATGGCAGCGGCTCGGTTTTACGAAGGGACTTCATGAGGTCCAGCCCGAAGTCCCGTTTACGCAATGTCATCCATGGTACGAACAGGATCGCAGAAAAGAAGGCGAGTCATTTCATTGATCGGGCGAAAGAACTCTCGCCTCGCCCACGGGTTCTTGTGATCGGCGGAGGTACCATGGGCTCCGGAGCGAAGGAGCTTTACACCGATTTGGACCTGAAGGTTGTCGGCACCGATGTCTATGCTTCGCCGCTCACTGTCCTGCTCGCGGATGGCCACCAATTACCGTTCAAGGATGAAGTCTTTGACGGTGTGTGGATACAAGCGGTGTTGGAGCATGTTCTGGAGCCGCAGAAAGTCGTGGAAGAAATTCACCGCGTTCTTCGAGAAGGCGGCGTCGTCTACGCCGATACGCCCTTCATGCAGCAGGTACACGAGAACGCTTATGATTTTACGCGGTTCACTTTAGGCGGACATCGGTGGCTTTTCCGTCGCTTCGACGAGATCGAATCCGGCACGGTCGGAGGAGCAGCCGTCGCACTCAGGTGGTCGGTCCGTTACTTCGCGCGTGCCATGGGCGCAGGCGACAGGATTTCCCAGGCATTGTCCATGCCATTCAGTCTGCTCCGGTTCGTGGAGCGCTTCGCCAAAGCCGGCGAGAACGCGGATGCTGCGAGCGGCGTGTTCTTTCTCGGCACGAAATCCAACAGATCACTTCACCCGAAGGACATGGTGTCCTTCTACGACGCACACCGCTAGCAGCTGTTTTGCACCTAGCCGCCGGGTCGTGTGATCGAGAACTTCGTGTCCGGCGTGGAGACGAAGTAATCGCGGTAGCCTGCCCGTGCGATGGGGCGCATGGCGGCAGTGTCGAGGAGGCCGTTCACGATGTAGCGGTCGTCGATATGGATGCCGACCACCTGCCCGATCACGAGATAATACGACGGTTCGCCGCCATCGAGTGGCGTCAGCGGCACGGTCTGAAGCCATTTGCATTCGAGCGCGGCGGGTGAATCCGCCACGCGTGGGGGCTTGACCATCTTCGAGGGAGCAGCTGCCAATCCCGCATGGTCCATCTCGTTCACGCCGCGCGGCAGCGCCGCCGAGGTGGCGTTCATCTTGTCGCGCAGGTCGTAGGTCGCGAGATTGCAGACGAATTCCTTCGTCTCTTCGATGAACGTGAGCGCGTCCTTCTTTCCCGCCGAGGAGAAGGCCACCATGGGCGGGCGCTCCGAGATCGCATTGAAGAACGAATAGGGCGAGAGGTTGATCTCGCCTTTCGCACTCATGGCCGTGATCCAGCCGATGGGCCGGGGCGTGACGATAGCCTTGAAGGGATCGTGCGGCAGGCCGTGGGCATTCGAGGCGGTCTCGTAGAACATGGGCTTTCGACGTCTCAGAACCGGGTGATGATATCGGCAAGGTTGGGACGGTCGCGATCCGCCGGTGTTTCCGTGGCCGTGCCGATATGGATATAGCCCGCGATTCGCTCACCGGGTGCAAGACCCAGCGCGTCGAGGACACGGCGGTCGAAGGCGGACCAGCCTGTGAGCCAGGAGGCGCCGAAGCCCATGAAGGTCGCAGCCGTCAGAAGATTCATGCAGACGGCGCCCGCCGAGAGTTCCTGTTCCCATTCCGGGATCTTCGCATGCGGGCCTGCGCGGGACACCACCGCCACCACCAGAGGCGCCAGGGCGAAGCGGTTGCGCTCCGTGGCCAGCTTAGCCTCGTCGGCGTCGGGATTGTCGGTCTTGAAAGCTGAGACGAGGACCTCACCCATCCGCTGCCGGGCCTCCCCCTCGATGAGAATGAAGCGCCAGGGCACCAGTTTGCCATGGTCCGGCACCCGGGAAGCCACCTTGAGCAGGGTCTCGATCTCCTCCGCCGAGGGGCCGGGTGTGCCGAGCCAGCGGGACGGAACGGAACGGCGGCTCAAGAGGCGGGAAAGGCTTTCATTCATAGGATCTTCATTCGGGTTGAATAGTGTGAAACAATGAAGGCGGATACCCCCGCAAGGGCGGAAGGCAGCAGGCATGGTTCCTGCCATGGTGTTGCCGTCTTGCTGCTGTTCACAAGCGCGGGTTCTCGCAGATGAAGGCCGTTGCAACGAAAAAAGCAGCAACGGATGTATAGGGGGAGCGCGGTCACACGCCAAGCAGGTTTCCGGCCTGGGGCACGCCTTGCGGCTTGCCTGATCAAGACTGGGCAAGGATTGGCGTAGGGTCGCCTAAGGGGACATGCAGACATCCATGATCGGGCTTCCAGGCCCTCCTTCCTCATCCCAGTGGTCGAGGCGCCAGACGCTCCTGGCTCTTGCCCTGATCCTTGCTGCATGGGCGCTCGCCGCTACGATCTGGCCCCTGACGGGCTCCGTCGTGCCCTGGGATTCCAAGAACCAGTTCTATCCCACCCTGCGATATCTCGGCGCAGCTCTCGCACATGGCGAGCTACCGCTCTGGAACCCCTACCATTTCGGTGGGCACCCCTCGGCGGCCGATCCGCAATCCCTGCTGTTCACCCCGACCATGCTTTTCTTCGGCTGGCTGAACCCCGAAGCCTCCATGCAGGCCTTCGACTTGGCAGTCTTCGCGCATCTGCTCCCCGGCGCGCTGGCCTTCGTGCCGATCTTCCGCCGTCGCGGCTGGCATTCGACAGGTGCGGTGGTCGCGGCAATCGTCTTCATGCTCGGCGGCTCGGCCACGGCCCGCCTGCAGCACACGGGCATGATCTTCAGCTACGGCTTCTTCCCCCTCGCCTTCTGGCTGCTCGAAGAAGCCCTCGACCGCCGCTCCTACCTCTACGCCATCCTTTTTGCTGTCAGTGCCGCCATGATGGTAGTGGGACGCGATCAGGTGGCCTTCCTGTGCGCGCTCACGCTCATCGGCTTTGCAGGCTACCGCATCTGCCGCGACGAGCGCCCCTGGAGCTTCCTGCGGTCGCGCCTGGGCCTTCTGGTGTCCATGGCCCTGGTCGGCGCTGCGCTTCTGGCGGTGCCGGTCGTCCTGACCCTGCAATTCCTCGCGACTTCGACCCGTCCCTCCTTCGGCTTCGGCGTTGCAGCCATGGGCTCTCTGCCGCCGCAGAGTCTCGCCACGATCCTCTTCGGCAATATCTTCGGCTCGCTCCGCTGGACCTACGATTACTGGGGACCGGATTGGCATAGCCTCTCCGAGGGCACCTGGACTGACCGGGCCACGAACTACCTGTTCATCGGCACGATCCCGGCTCTGTTCATCATCTGGCACGGCATTGCAGGAGGTCGGCTCTTCGCGCGGGAGTTCCGGTTCTTCCTGGTGATCGGCCTGCTTGCGATCTTCTACGCGCTCGGCCGCTACACACCCGGCTTCGAGGTGATCTTCGATGCCATTCCCGGCGTGAACCTCTACCGTCGCCCGGCGGATGCCACCTTCCTCGTCAACATCATCCTGGCCTTTTCCGCCGGCTATCTCGTTCATCGCTACGCGGTCGAAGGCATACCGCGCTGGAACAGGAATACGCTCGGCCATTTCTGGGTCGCTCTGCCGATCCTGGCGGGCGGGCTCGTGGCGGCAGCCATTGCCAGCGCGTTCGCCTTCGCGTTCAAAGGCGGCTTCGTGACGCCTGCCCTGCTCGAAACCTCCGCCGGATTGACCGCGGCGCTCCTCGTTATGGTTCTGGTGGCGAAATTCGGCGGCCCATCCCGCCGCCGCGAAGCTGTCGTGCTCGCGCTCGTCGTTCTGACCGGCGGTGAACTTATCTCCCGCCACGCCGCTTCAGCCCTGAACGCAGAGCCCGCCGAACGCTACACAGTGTTCACCAAGCTCCCGCCCGAGCAGCTGCAGGGCCTCCAGATCCTCAAGCGCGAGCTCGCCGACAGGCAGGCTCATGGCGAATACCCGCGCGTCGAGATCCTGGGACTTCGCGGTTCCTGGCAGAACGCCTCCATGGTGCTCGAGATCGAGGACATCATCGGCTACAACCCGCTCCGGCTTGCCGATTACGAGCGCGCTATCGGACCCGGCGAGAACGCCGAGGATCCGAACCTGCGCAGTTTCCCCACCTCGTTCCGGGGTTATGAATGCGAGCTCGCGAGCCTGCTCGGCCTCGATTATCTCGTCCTGGACCGACCGGTCGAAAAGCTGCCGCGCCACTTCCCGCGTCTGACCGATGCGGAGATCGTCTACGGCACGGGCCGCATGTGGATCTACCGCCTCAACACGTCGAGCCCTCGCGCTTATCTCGCGCATCACGTCCAGCCTGTGGATTCCGAATCCGTGCTCGGCATGGAGGAGCTGCCCGAGTTCAAGCGCGATACGGAAGCCTTGATCGATATCGAGAGCATGCCGCTCCTGAAGGCCCATTACGCTCCCGTCCGCCCGGTCGCGGATGCAGCCGCCGGCAAGGTGCGGATCGTGAGTTACAAGCGCAACTCCGTCACGCTCGATGTGGAGAGCGATGCGCATGGCGTTCTCGTGCTGCACGATATCTATTACCCAGGCTGGGAAGTGAGCGTGGACGGCGAGCGCCGGCCCATGCTGCGCGCCAACCTGCTGTTCCGCGGCGTCGAGGTCCCGGCCGGCAAGCACCGTGTCGAATTCGCCTTCCGCCCCATGTCCATGGAGAACCTTGTCGCGGCGGCGAGCGACCTCGTGGAGCCGGACACCGCCCCGATTCAGACCGCGATTGCCACGCCGGTCAGGTAAGTTATTGATCCTTTGATGATGCCGTTTGTAAAACCTGTTCCTTCCCTCGTGATCCTGGCAGCAACGCTGGCGGCCCCCGCCGTGTCCGCGCAGAGCCTGAACCCTGCGCTCGGCCAGCCGCTCGGCCCTCCGCAGACGCTTGGTCCTGCTCCCCTTGGTCCTGCCCCGCTTGGTCCTGTCCCGCTTGGCCCCACGGCGCCGGGCATGCCCTCCCTGTCGCAGACGCCGCCGCCCACGACCACCTCGAGGCAGGTGATGGTGAATGCGGGCGCCGTCTTTGCCGGAAACAACGAGCCGATCCGTTCCGGCCTCATCTGGCGCGTATTCGAGGACAAGGGCGATACGACGCAGCCTGTCATCATCACGCGTTCCAACAGCCCCAGCCCTAGCTTCACGCTGGCTCCCGGCAACTACATCGTGCATGTCTCCTACGGCTTCGCCAGCGCTTCGAAGCGCATCACCGTGCAGAGCGGCAGCCTCAACGAGCGCCTCGTGGTGAGCGCGGGCGCGCTGAGGCTGAAGGGCGCTGTCGGCGAAAGCCCGATTGCGGCGAACCGCCTGACCTTCTCCGTCTATGTGCCGGAAGCGCAGAATTCCGAAGGGCGGCTCGTCATCGCCAATGCCAAGCCGAACGACATAATCCGCCTGCCAGAGGGCACCTATCACGTGGTCTCCACCTTCGGCGATGCCAACGCGATCATGCGAAGCGACCTGAAGGTCGAATCCGGCCGCGTGACCGAAGCGACACTGAACCATCGCGCAGCCACCGTCACGCTCAAGCTCGTCGCAGCGGAGGGCGGCGAGGCTTTCGCTGGCACAACCTTCAGCGTTCTCACCCCCGGCGGCGACGTGATCCGCGAAGCCATCGGCGCCTTTCCGTCGGTGACGCTGGCCGAGGGCGATTACGTGCTGATCGCCCGCCACGAGGGCAAGGTCTATACGAAAGACTTCAAGGTCGAGAGCGGTCTCGACCGGGACATCGAAGTGCTCGTCAGCTCCAATCCCTGAACCTTTCCCGCTTCCTTGTGTTGACCGATCACCAATTCGGTCGCGCCAAGCATGCTTCGAACCTTCAAGGCGTGACCTTGCGAGGGATGAAGCTCATGAAGATTTCAGACATCATGACCCGCAATGTGCGCGTGGTCGCTCCCGAACGGACGATCCAGGAAGCCGCGCGGCTCATGGACGAGATGAATGTGGGCGTCCTGCCCGTCTGCGACGGTCGCCGCCTGCGTGGCATGGTGACGGATCGCGACATCACCGTGCGCGCCACCGCTGCGGGCCTGCCGCCCGATACGACCCGCGTTCGCGATATCATGTCGGACAATGTGTGGTGGTGCTTCGACAACGACGATGTGGGCCACATCGTTCAGCTGATGAGCGATCACCAGATCAGACGTCTGCCGGTCATCGATCATGACAAGCATCTCGTTGGCATCGTCGCGCTCGGTGATCTCGCCACCGACAGCGAGGGCGATGCCTCGCGTGCTCTGAATAGGATTTCTTCTCCGTCCGAACCCGACCGCACGGGTACGCCGTCGAGCATGCGGGCCGACCAGACACGCCGTGGCGGCTCCCGCCTCACAGACGACGAGCGGCGCGAACTCGACCGGCGCATGCAGCGCGACAATGACTTCCGGCACCGTCCGCACGATTATCATGAACAGCGCAGCCGGGGCGGCTCGCTGCGGGATGAGCGGCGCGGCGGTACCGAATTCCGCTTCCACGACGAGGACGATGTGCGCGCCGCCTTCGGCAGCTTCGGCTATCCCGGCGAGGAGAACATGCGCAATGCCCGCATGCGCGGTGGCTTCGGCGGCGACGGTTATCAGAACTCGGGCGATGAATATGCAGGCCGCGGCTCCGCCGGTCGCGGCTACCAGCCGCCACGCTTCGGCGCCTCCACCATCACCGGCGAGCGCGCTCGTCCCGGCGACGACAGCAGCGAGAGCGACCGCCTCATGCAGGATCGCGAGCGCACCTGGAGCCTCGTGAATGAACGCCGTGACCACAGTAATTACGGTGTCGGCCCTGGGAATACCCGCCTCAGTAACGACGCCACCGCCAGCCGCGGTGAGGTTCGCCGGGACGATCATCGCGGACGAGGACCGCGCAACTACCAACGCTCGGATGATCGCATCCGTGAGGATGTGAACGAACGCCTCAGCGACAATGTGCGGGTGGATGCATCGGAGATCGAGGTGAGCGTGCAAAACCGCGAAGTCACGCTCACCGGCACCGTGCGCGACCGCAACGAGAAGCGCTGGGCAGAGGATATCGTGGAGGCCGTGACGGGCGTGAGCCATGTGCAGAACAATCTGCGTGTTGGCCAACGCCAAGGTGAGCGCATGACCGGCACGGGAGCGGGTGATGCGGTTGCGGCGAGCGGCAATCCGGGTAGCGGCACGGCTGGAACGGCAGCGGGCAGCGCATCCGGAGGACGCAAGAGCGGAAGTCAGCAGCAGAAGAGTTGAGCGCAGGAACTTTACCTGTCCCATAGCCCTCCGCCCGTCATCACCGGCCTTGTGCCGGTGATCCCGATCATGGTGAGCGCTCCGCTCTTCGCATCGGGATGGCCGGGACAAGCCCGGCCATGACGTGGAGATGTTCGAGCGAGACCGGCTCAGGCCATTGAACTTTCCAACGAAAAAGGCGGCGCTCCCTCTCAGAGGCGCCGCCTTCATTCATTCGCAGATCGGAAGCCCTACGCCACCGTACCAGCCACCACGTGGTGACCATCGAGCGTAGCGTGACCTTCCGGCTCCGACACAGCCTTCGCGACACTCCGACGGTCCGGCGTGATGGCTTCCGCCGCAAGCGCTTTCAAAGCCTCATCGAGCGACATGGACTTCTGGTCCGGGCTGCCGAGGCGGCGGATGGAGACGGTGCGCTCCGCAGCTTCCTTGCGGCCAACCACGAGAAGCACCGGCACCTTCACCAGCGAATGTTCGCGGACCTTGTAATTGATCTTCTCGTTGCGAAGATCGGCTTCCACGCGAAGACCGGCTGCTTCCGCTGCCTTCACCACTTCCATGGCGTAGTCATCGCCCTCGGAGGTGATGGTGGCAACCACGACCTGCGTCGGCGCGAGCCAGAGCGGGAAGTGACCGGCGAAATGCTCGATCAGGATGCCGGTAAAGCGCTCCATGGAGCCGCAGATCGCGCGGTGCACCATGACGGGCGTCTTCTTCTGGCCGTCCGCATCGACATAGAACGCGCCGAAGCGCTCCGGCAGATTGAAGTCCACCTGCGTGGTGCCGCATTGCCAGTCGCGGCCGATGGCATCGCGCAGCACGTATTCGAACTTCGGCCCGTAGAACGCACCCTCGCCCGGATTGATCGAGGTCTTGATGCGTCCGCCGGACTGGTCCTCGATTTGCTTCAGAACGCGGGTCATCACGTCTTCCGCATGATCCCACATCTCGTCGGTGCCGACGCGCTTCTCAGGCCTCGTCGAGAGCTTCACGACGATGTCGCCGAAGCCGAAATCGGCATAGGTCGAGAGGATCAGATCGTTGATCTTCAGGCACTCTTCCGCGAGCTGATCTTCCGTGCAGAAGATATGCGCGTCATCCTGCGTGAAGCCGCGCACGCGCATCAATCCGTGCAGCGCGCCCGAGGGCTCGTAGCGGTGCACATTGCCGAATTCGGCAAGGCGCAGCGGCAGGTCGCGGTAAGATTTCAAGCCGTGCTTGAAGATCTGCACGTGGCCCGGGCAGTTCATCGGCTTGATGGCAAAGACGCGCTCGTCCTCGGTCTGCGTCGCGAACATGTTCTCGCGATACCAGCCCCAGTGACCGGAGGTCTCCCACAGGGCCTTGTCGAGAATCTGCGGCGCGTTCACCTCCTGATAGGTGCCCTTCAGGCGGCGGCGCATATAGGAGATCAGCTCCTGGAACACCGTCCAGCCCTTCGGGTGCCAGAATACGACGCCCGGCCCCTCCTCCTGGAAGTGGAACAGGTCCATCTCGCGGCCCAGGCGGCGGTGATCGCGCTTCTCGGCTTCTTCGAGCTGGCGGATGTAGTTGTCGAGGTCTTCCTGAGACGCCCAAGCGGTCGCGTAGATGCGGGTGAGCATCGCGTTGTTCGAGTCACCGCGCCAATAGGCGCCCGCCACCTTCATGAGCTTGAAGGCGTTGCCGATCTTGCCCGTCGAGGACATGTGCGGACCGCGGCAGAGATCGAACCAGTCGCCTTGGAAGTAGATCTTGAGATCCTGGCCCGCCGGGATCGCATCGATGAGCTCGATCTTGTAGGTCTCGCCCTTGTCCTTGAAGACCTGCTTGGCCTTGTCGCGGCTCCAGACTTCCTTTGTGAAAGGCTTATCGCGCGCGATGATCTCGCGCATCTTCGCCTCGATGGCGGGAAAGTCTTCAGGGGTGAAGGGCTCGTTGCGCGCGAAGTCGTAATAGAAGCCGTTCTCGATCACGGGACCGATGGTCACCTGCGTTCCCGGGAAAAGCTCCTGCACCGCCTCGGCCAGCACGTGCGCGGCATCGTGCCGGATCAGCTCCAGCGCGCGCGGGTCTTCGCGGTTCAAGAATTCGATCTTGGCATCCGTCGTGATCGGATCGGCAAGATCCGTCACGGTGCCGTCGAGCGCCATGGCGACCGTGCGCTTGGCAAGCGACTTGGCAATGCCTTCCACGATCTCGCGACCGGAGATGCCGGGCTCAAACTGGCGCTGAGCGCCATCGGGAAATGTCAGGGTGATCATCGTCAAAATATCTCCTGGCTCACTCCTGCCAACGGAGCAGGTAAGCGGGGGCCGACGGTTTGTTGGAAAAGGCGAAATCAGCCGCCGTCAGGTTCGACAGACTCGCAAGTGATCGCAGGGGGATTTTTCGGCGCGTTCACGCCCCGCCAGCGACCGTAGGCCCACGGCTTATACCAGGCCGAGCCTTCGGGCAATGTTTCAGGAACATTGTCGATGCCGGAGGTGCCGAAGGGTCCGCAGCGGCAGATGCGGGCAAAACCCATCCAGCCGCCCGGCCAGAAGCCGTATTTCTGGATCGCCTCGTCGGTATATTCGGAACAGGACGGCAGGTGTCTACACTGGCGGCCGACCAGTCCTGACAAGCTGAGCTGGTAGCCCCGGATCGCCCAATGCGCCGCCTGCTGGACGGGACTCGGCATCAGGCCTCGCTCCCCCGCCGGGCCGCGATCTGATCGAGGGCATCGACCACCGCGTCGAAGGTGAGCAGGATCGAAGCATGCCGGGCCTTGTACTCGCGCAGGGGCTCAAGGATGCCAAGTTCCTCCCATTTGCCGGTGGGCGGCTCACCGTTCTGCTTGAGAACACGAATTGCCAGATCCCGAATCTGCCGCAGTTCTTCGGCGCTGGAGCCGATAACATGCTGGCCCATGATGGCCGAAGTCGCTTGGCCGAGCGCGCATGCTTTCACATCGTGCGCGAAATCTATTACGATGTTTCCATCCACTCTGAGGTCAACCGTGACCGTTGAGCCACAGAGCTTGGAATGGGCCGTTGCAGAGGCGTCAGGCGCTTCCAATCGTCCTAAGCAGGGAATATTCGCCGCAAGCTCCAGGACACGACGGCTATAGATATCATTCAGCATTTCAGGTTATGACTTTACCCATGGGAAGGAACCAAACTTTCTCATTATATAAATATCATAACCGAACTTCGCGATGGGGCTGTGTGTTGGCTTATACGGAAGGCGGGAGTGACAACACCGGAAGCGCCCTGCTTCCCTTAGAGTTGCAGTACAAAAGAGAGGCTCCACATGGAAGATGTGGTTAAGTCCTTGTCCCCGCGCCTGGTATCAGTCGCCGACAAGTCTGCCGACCGCCCGACCCGGGAGGAGGCAGAAGCAGCCGTTCGCACCCTGCTCCGCTGGGCTGGCGATGATCCGCAGCGCGAAGGCCTGCTGGACACCCCCAAGCGCGTCGTCAAGGCGTTCAAGGAGTTCTATTCGGGCTATCAGGACGACCCGAAGGACGTGCTGAACAAGGTTTTCGCCGAGGTCGAAGGCTACGACGACATCGTGCTCGTGCGCGACATCCCCTTCTATTCCCATTGCGAGCACCACATGGTGCCCTTCTATGGCATGGCGCACATCGCCTATTACCCGACCAAGGGCGTCGTGGGGCTGTCCAAGCTCGCACGCCTCGTCGAGGTCTATGCCCGCCGTCTCCAGACCCAGGAGACCATGACGGCCCAGATCGCCCAGGCGATGGTCGAGGCGCTCGAGCCGCGCGGCGTGGCCGTGATGATCGAGGCCGAGCATATGTGCATGTCCATGCGCGGCGTGCAGAAGGCCGGGGCCATGACGCTGACCACCCAGTTCACCGGTGTCTTCAAGGACGCCCCGACCGAGCAGGTGCGTTTCCTGACATTGGTGCGGCACGGTAAGGCTTGAGGCTGGCCACGGCTTTAGCTTATTGAGGGGGCCGACCCTCCAGACCCTCTTCATGGGGTCTGGCCGATGAAACTCTCTCATCTCCGTCATGGCCGGGCTTGTCCCGGCCATCCCGATTGGAAGAGTGCGGCGCTCAACGTGATCGGGATCACCAGCACAAGGCCGGTGATGACGGGGGAGTTGGTTGTGCTTTCTCGGCCAGCGTCTCAGGATAAGGTGCTGTAGAAATTTAGCTCTATCGTCCAGAGACATCCCATGTGCGCGTCCTGCCCCAGCCCCTTTCCTGCCCCCGGCTCCAAGGCCGAGCTTGAGGAAGGCACCGTCCTCAGCCCGCGTTTCGGGGCCGACGGGCTCGTGACCTGCGTGACAACCGATTCTGAGACCGGCGAATTGCTGATGGTGGCCCACATGAATGCCGAGGCGCTAGCCATGACCATCGAGACCGGCGAAGCCTGGTACTGGTCCCGCTCACGCGGGGAGCTCTGGCACAAGGGCGCCACGAGCGGCCAGATCCAGACGGTGCTGGAGATGCGGGTGGATTGCGACCAGGATGCCTTGTGGCTCAAGGTGAAGGTCGCCGGCGATGGCGGCTGCTGCCACACCGGCCGCCGCTCCTGCTTCTACCGCAAGGTCGAAACGGCGGACGGAAAAGCCACACTCGTTCAGGGCTGAATGGCTCTCATCCATCGACGAATAGGTGAAATTCATCGGAAGGCCCTATAAAGCCCTCCAATGACACGACGCGATCTTTTCCCGGCACGGGCCGCCACCAGCGCCCTCTTCTTCGTCAATGGCTTTGGCATCGGCACCTGGGCGGCGCAGCTTCCTCGCTTCAAGGCCGAGTTGGGCCTCAGTGACGGGCAACTCAGCCTCGGCCTGCTTGCTTTCGCGCTGGGCGCAGTGGCGCTGATGCCGGTGATGGGCTGGGCCATCACCCATATCGGCAGCAAGGCGACGACGCTTGCCGCAGCCTTCGCCTTCACCGCCTCGCTGTTCCTGATCGGCCTCTCACCCACGCTCAGCTTCTTCGTCGCGGCAGCGCTTCTGGCGGGCGCGTGCAACGGCACCATGGACATCGCCATGAACACCAACGCCACCGTGGTCGAGAAAACCTGGGATTCGGCGATCATGTCGTCGTTCCATGCCTTCTTCAGCCTCGGCGGCTTCGCGGGCGCAGCCATGTCGGGGCTGCTGATCTGGCTCGATTTCGGGATCGCAGCGACCCTCTCCGTCTCCTGCCTCGGCATGGCGTTGGTCACCCTGGCGGCCGCCTTCGGCATGATCGGGGAGAAGGTACGCGCCTCCGAGAGCCACGGCTTCGCTCTTCCGCGCGGCCCCGTGGTCATCGTCGCCGTGCTCGCCATGTTCTGCTTCATCGTGGAAGGCGCCATGGTGGATTGGACGGCGATCTACCTCCAGACGGTCGGCGGCGCGACCGAGGAGCGGGCCGTCCTGGGTTTTGCCGCCTTCTCCGTCGCCATGACCATCTGCCGCTTCCTGGGCGATGCCATCGTGAACCGGATCGGACGCGGCCGCATCGTGCAGCTGGGCGGCGCGCTGGCCGCCCTCGGCCTCCTTCTGGTCATCGTCCTACCGAATCCTCTTCCAGCGACCGTCGGCTTCTTCCTGGTCGGCCTCGGCCTCGCCAATGTCGTGCCGGTCCTCTTCAGCGCGGCGGCGCAGATGAAGGGCATAGCGCCGAGCGTCGGCGTCGCAATGGTGGCGACACTCGGTTACGGCGGCTATCTCGGCGGCCCGCCGCTCATCGGCTTCGGCGGTGATCTCTTCGGGCTTCGCGCCATGTTCGCCGTGCTGATCGGGCTTTCCTTCGTCATCATCATTTTGTCGCAGCGGGCCCTGCGCGCACCTACTGTTCAGTTTTCGTCAACGTGACCTAAATGAAACTGTAAGACACGTTTCATCCGATCTTCATGTCGTGTGTCCAGGATCGAGGTGAACGGCTTGGAGTGACGCGATGTTGTGGGATGGCATTGCCCGGCGAAGCGCCGGGGCTGGGGGCGGCGGCGGAGGCGTGGTGGAGATCAAGCAGCCGCAGGAGCGTGATCCCCGCGCCAAGATCAAGATCGGCCTGGCCCTCGGCGGAGGCGCCGCAAGAGGCTGGTCCCATATCGGTGTGCTGCGTGTTCTGGCGGAGGCGGGCATCGCGCCCGATGTGATCGCCGGCTGTTCCATCGGCGCCGTTGTGGGTGGATGCTACGCCGCCGGCAAGCTCGACGAACTTGAAGCCTTCGCCCTCTCGCTCACCAAGCGCCGTGTGATGGGCTTTCTCGATTTCCATTTCAGCGGCGCGGGCCTGATCGCGGGCGGACGGCTGCAACGTCTTCTCGACCAGGATCTCACGGACCGGCGCGTGGAAACGCTGCCCGTCAAGTTCTGCACCATCGCCACCGAGCTCATGAGCGGCCACGAAATCTGGCTGACGCGCGGCCCGCTCGTGCAAGCCATGCGCGCGTCCTATGCGCTGCCCGGCGTGTTCGATCCGGTCATGATCGGTGGGCGCTGGCTCATGGACGGCGCTCTCGTGAACCCGATCCCGATCACCGCCGCCCGCGCGCTCGGCGCGGATCTCGTCATCTGCGTCAACCTCAACGGCGAGGTGCGCGTGCGCGGCACGGTGATCCAATCCTATGATACCGAGACGAGCGACGAGCAGGAGATCGAGGAAGCGATGGAAGGTTCGCCGCGCCGGTGGGGCATCTTCCCCGCCGCCCGCGCCGACAAGCCGCGCCGTCCCAACGCGCCCGGCCTGGCGACCGTGATGGTGGATGCCTTCAACATCACGCAGGACCGCATCGCGCGCTCGCGCCTCGCGGGCGATCCGCCCGACATCATGGTCGCGCCGAAGCTCGCGAAGATGGGCCTGTTCGAATTCCACCGCGCGCAGGAATGCATCGCGCTCGGACGGCAGGCCACGGAACGCGCCCTGCCGGATATTCGGGAGTTGTTGCAGGAAGCTCAGGCGACTTGAGGGTTAGCCCATCAAGCCGTCGCGATATATTCCTTGATGGCCTGCGTTTCCGCCTCGATCTCTTCGAGGCGCAGTTTCACCACGTCGCCGATGGAGATGATGCCCACGAGGCTTCCGCCCTCCACCACAGGGATGTGCCGGAATTTATGCTGCGTCATCAGCTCCATCACCTGGTTGATGGCGGTTTCGCCCGTGCAGGTGAAGACCTGCTGCGTCATGAACCCGGAGATCGGCTGCTCCAGTGCGCCCGCGCCTTGAGACGCGATGGCCCGCACGATGTCGCGCTCGGACACGATGCCGGAAACGGGTTTGCTTCCATCAACGACCAGCAATGCGCCGATCCTGCGCTCCGACAGAAGCTTTGCCGCTTCGCCCAAGGTACGGCTCGGTTCAATCGAGACGATGTTGCGTCCTTTCAGAGAAAGGATTCGATTGACGATCATACTGTCCCTCCAATGGCGTGGAGGCGAAGAACCGTCAGCCTCCGCACCCGCAAGTGACGTCAAGGCTCCGCCGCGTGGCAGTGCGCTTTCTCGTCAGTTGGGACAATGATCCCGGCAAACCATGGCGCTTTCAAGCCGAGATGCGGCGAGAACGCGCAGGGATCGGATCGAGCCACGGAAAAAGGATGAGCCCGGCAAGAAAGCCGCCCACATGCGCCTCCCAGGCGATGTTGCCCTCGGTGGGCCCCACCGGCCCGGCAACGGCGAACAGGTAATTCGTTGCGAACCATACCGCGACGAAGACCAGGAAGGATTTGTTGGTGAGAATCTCGGCCAGCGGCTGGCGTGGCCGCTCATGGGGTTGGGCGAGCCGCCCCTCCCAATGCCATGCCGCCGGGGCGAAGACGAACCAGGAAGCCGCCCCCATGAGGCCGGAGACGGCGCCCGAGGCACCGATCATCGGAAAGATCTGCACAGGGTTCACGAAGGCATAGAACAGGGCGCCCGCCACCGCCGCCACGGTGGCCAAGATCAGGAACCGCGCCACCCCGACCCGCCGAGCGATGGGGGTGCCGAAGGCCGCGAGCCAGATGCTATTCAGGAACAGGTGGAGCCAGGAGCCGTGGAGAAAGGCATAGGTGATGACCGTCAGGGGGTGCCCCGCCCCATCCGCTAGAACGAACTGGGCCAGAGCCTCCAATGATTCGCTTGATTCCCCCGGCGCGCTCTCCTGCAGGTGACGCACCACCTCCTGGATCTCGACCCCTCCGTAAGCGACCGCCCAGCGGGCCGGAATCACCGCCCACTCGAAGACCGTCTCGAGATCCGTCTCCTGGGAGAGCAGCATGCGAAGCAGGTGAATTGCCACGAGGACGAGGATGCTGAGGGTGACGACGGGCGGCAGGTTGAAGACCGGCTCGCGCAGGCGGGGTTGCGAAGATGGCATGGACAACTTTTTCTTTGGCTGTCAGCATAGGGACGAGTGGGCTGGCAGCGTGCAAAACAAATCAAAGCCTAGCTCATGATGTGGCCCGCATTTCAAGCAAAACCAGATGGTTAGCGCCACGAAAGCCTCCCCTAGAGGAAGGCATTCCTTCCTAAGCTTAGCTTTATAAAATTTTTGTTAACCATGAAGGAACCGATGGTGGGCGCGACGCGTTAACTCACCTTTTACTTTCCGCTTGAGCCGTAAATGTAACCATGTCAGTTTGGTTAAAAGAACGTTAAACCGGCTGGTGGGGCATGCGGCACATTTATTTCAAGAGCGGCGCTTCTTTCGGAAAGAATGAGAAGTTTTCAAGTTCGCGCAATTTCATTACGGCAGCTTTTGCGACCCTTCTGATGGTCTTCACAGCCTCCGCCGTTCAGGCGCAGACCCTGGCTTCGCTCCCGTCTTCCAGCAACCCGATCGCAAGCATGGGCACCGCCAAGCCGCTCCAGGGCTGGACGAAGTTCTGTGAAACTCACCCTGCCGAATGCGCCGTCGATGTGTCCGAAGCTGAAGTCATCGAGCTGACGCCCCAGATCTGGAAGACCATCGTCTCCGTGAACCAGAATGTGAATACCACGATCCAGGCTGTGACGGACCAGGATCATTTCGGCGTCGTCGATGTGTGGGGTTTCCCGGATGACGGTCGTGGCGATTGCGAGGACTTCCAGCTTCTCAAGCGCCGCATCCTCGCCGAGAAAGGCCTTCCCCGCCGCGCCATGCGCATGACCGTCGTGATCGACGAGCTCGGCGAAGGCCATGCGGTTCTCGTGGTCCGCACGAATCGTGGCGATTACATCCTGGACAACAAGACCTCGTCGGTCCTGCCCTGGAGCCGCACCGGCTACGTCTACATCAAGCGCGAGAGCCAGGATGTGGTGGGCTGGGTATCGCTGGGCGGCATCACCACCTCGCCGACCACGACCGCTAACCGCTAAAAACAAAACCGGCGTCTAGCACCGGTTTAAATCTTCGGAATTCCAGATCATGAGGCGGGTCAGTCGATCCGCTTCATTCCTTTTGCGAACCGCTTCCAGTTCGCTACATACCCTTGAGCCGACAGCCGAAGCCGCTCGATGGCGGCCTCGTCGAGCACCCGGATCGCCCTGGCCGGTGCGCCGACGATCAGGGAATTGTCCGGGAATTCCTTGCCTTCCGTGACGAGGGCATTGGCCCCGACGAGGCAGTTCCTGCCGATCCGCACATGGTTGAGCACGGTGGCGCCCATGCCGATCAGCGAGTTGTCGCCGATGGTACAGCCATGCAGGATCGCCTTGTGGCCGATGGTGCAGCCCTCGCCGATGGTCAGCGGCGCCCCCATATCCGTATGGAGCACGGAGGCTTCCTGAATATTGCTGGAAGCGCCGATATCGATCAGCTCGTTGTCGCCGCGCAGCACCGCCCCGAACCAGATACCCACATCGGCTCCAAGGCGCACCTTCCCGATTACGTGGGCGTCGGGAGCGATCCAGTACCGCCCCTCCTCGGGAAGGATCGGCGAGACATCGTCGAGGCTGTAGATCGGCATCGGCTTTCCCAGTCAGGAGGCAGCAGAGCCCTCGTCGGGCCCCGCCGCTCAAAGTGCCGCTTAATCTTCGAGATCGGTGTCGAGGATAGCCATGGTGAAGTTGAAGGAACGGTCGCCGTCCTCGTCGTCAACGAAGAGCACGCCCAGGAATTCCTCACCAACATACACTTCCGCCGAGTCGGTCTTCTTGGGACGACCGACCACGCGGATCGAGTGGTTCGCAAAGGTCTGGCGCAGGTAACGCTCGACTTTCGCCATCTCCGATTTTTCCACTACAGGTCCTTTCTTGAGTACACGGATGCAGCACTTGCCACGCCCGGCAAACGCGGGCAAGCGGGGTTAGGTCCAAAGCTCGGCCGTTCTCCCCGTCAGATCCCTTCCATCTCGGAGAGACGGTGGTCCATGGAACGGGCGGGCTCCGCGCAGCCTGCCGTGCCGATGACCTTGGCCGGAACGCCGGCCACCGTGGCATTGTGGGGAACGGGCTTGAGCACGACCGACCCTGCCGCGATTCTCGCGCAATGGCCGATCTCGATATTGCCGAGGATCTTGGCCCCTGCCCCGATCAGCACGCCGTGCCGGATCTTGGGATGCCGGTCGCCGCGCTCCTTGCCGGTGCCGCCCAGGGTGACGCCCTGAAGAATGGAAACGTCGTCCTCGACGACCGCGGTCGCGCCCACCACGAGGCCCGTTGCGTGATCGAGGAAGATGCCGCGCCCGATCTGGGCCGCCGGATGAATGTCGGTCTGGAACGTGTCGGAGGAGCGGCTCTGAAGGTAGAGGGCGAAATCCTGCCGCCCCTGGTTCCATAGCCAATGGGCCAGACGGTGGGTCTGGATGGCGTGGAAGCCCTTGAAATACAAAAGCGGTTCGACGGCGCGCGATACGGCGGGGTCACGGTCGAGCACCGCGTTGATATCCGCCCGGAACGCCTCGCCGATGGTCCTGTCCTGCCGGACAGCTTCGTGAAAGGCCTGCTCGATGATGTCGGCGGGCATGGCCCTGTGGTTGAGGCGGGACGTCACCCGGTGAATGACCGCAGCCTCCAGGCTCGGCTGGTTCAGGATGGCGGTCAGCACGAAGCCGCCGAGCGCGGGCTCGCTCTTGACGATGGCCTCGGCCTCGCTCCGCAGGCGATCCCAGATGGGATCGACCTTACCGGCCAGGAAATCCGGCGATCCGGACTTCAAACGGCTTTGTGTCATGATAATCTCCCTGCCGGCACAGCTTTAGTTTACCCATACATAATAAGCCCTTGCTCCTTCCCACAGATCCAATCAACCCCATGCCCGCATCTTTTTCAGCTCGACATTCCAAGCTTTCCGTCTCGATTGACGGCGCAGTCGCGACGCTTGCCATCGATAATCCGGCCAAGCACAACGCCCTCGATTTGAGCATGTGGCAGGCCCTGCCGGACATCGTCGCGGAGCTTGATCGCGACCCCGCCATCCATGTCATCGTCCTGCGGGGAGCGGGCGCCGATTCCTTTGCGTCGGGGGCCGATATCAGCGAGTTCGCGACCGTTCGCGCCGATGCCGAGGGCGGGCGGCGCTACGAGGCGATCAACGAGGCCGCCTTCTGGGCGCTGGCCCATTGCTCGAAACCGGTCATCGCCATGATCCGGGGCTTCTGCCTCGGCGGCGGGTTCGGGCTCGCCCTCTCCTGCGACCTGCGCATCGCATCAGACAACGCCATCTTCGGCATTCCGGCCGCGCGCCTCGGCGTCGGCTATCCGGCGGGAGCCATGAAACTGGTGACAGCGGCGGTGGGTGCGCCCGCGGCCAAGGACCTGTTCTATACCGCCCGCCGCATCGGAGCGGACGAAGCGCTGCGCCTCGGCGTCCTGCAGCGCGTCGTGCCGGACAGTCAGCTGGAAGACATCGCTTTTGCACTCGCCCAGGATATCGCGGCGAACGCGCCGCTGACGATCCGTGCCGCCAAAGCCGCCATCGACGCATCGATGGGCATCGCTCATCCCGATGTCGACCCGGCTGCGCTCGCGGATCTGTGCTTCGACAGCGCGGATGCAGTCGAGGGGCGAAAGGCATTTCTGGAAAAGCGCAGGCCGGTCTTTGCCGGGCGGTAGGATCAGCGCTTGTAGACGAAGTAGCGCCCCTTCCGTACGCCGGTCGTGGACGAGATATCCGTGCAGTCGGGCAACGCGAAAGCCCTGTCGCCCAGCGTGAACCCGCCCGGCATCAGAAGCTTTGCCAGCAATGGCGAGAGATGCAGGGCGAGCTCCCGGTTGGCATCCTCATTGCCGGTGCCGATATCGATATGCACCAGTGCCGCGGAGCCTTCCCCGAACCGCTCGAGGAAAGCCGGCAGGGTTTCGAAGACATCGCCGATGAAGAGATATTTTTCAGGTGGGATGCAAGCGGGATGCGCCGCGACTTTTCGCTCGAACACATAGATCTCGCGACCCGGCAAACGTGCGCGCATATGATCGTAGGTGCGCCCGTTACCGAGCCCGATTTCGAGCACAAGGCCACTCGGCGCGATGACCCGCGCGGCCCAATCCAGCACGTCGCGCTGAGCCGTCAAACGCCGGATCGCACTGTCGAGGCGTGTCATGCGCCGCTCCTGTCCCATTTAGACCTTGGGAGGCTGGCGCATCAATTCAACGGCTCACGGTCGGCTCTTTAGGAACTCCAGCACACCCTGCTTGTGGACCTTGTCCCCCACGGCGAGGTTGTGATCGCGGCCGGGGATGTCGAGGCCGGTGGCATTCGGGAACAGTTTCACGAGTTCGGGACCCGAGCCGGAAACATCGTCCTTGGTGCCGACAGCCACCAGGGTCGGCAGCGTGATCGAGGCCACCTCCTCCCGCGTCAGCGCCTGGCGCGAACCGCGAATGCAGGCGGCGAGCGCCTTCAGGTCGCTGGCGTTCTGATCTGCGAAGGCGCGGAACATGCGCTGCATCGGATCGGTGAGATCGGAAAGCGAGGGCACCTCCATGGCGTCCGCGATGCCGAGCGGCAGGCCGACGCCATTGATGAGATGGATGCCGAGGCCGCCCAAGATCACCGAGCGCATGCGTTCAGGCGCGGCGAGCGCCATATGCGCCGTGATACGCGCACCCATGGAGTAACCCATGATATCCGCGCGCTCGATCCCGAGATGGTCAAGCAGCCGCGTGCCATCCTCCGCCATGCGGTAGGAATGATAGGCCTCCGGATCATAAAGCTTCTCGCTCTGCCCGTGCCCGCGATTGTCGAACGCGATCACGCGATATCCTTCGCGCGTCAGCGTCTTCACCCACAGCGTGTTCACCCAGTTCACCGCATGGCTCGATGCGAAGCCATGAATGAGCAGGATCGGCTCGCCCTCGCCCTCATGGGCCGGAACGTCGATATAGGCGATGCTGACGCCGCTGGAATTGAAATAGCGCATGGGACCAAAGGGAGGTTGCGGGATGCGCCGCAACCTAAGGGTCTGCTCTCCCTTATGCAATCATCTCAGTTTCGGACCCGGAGGCGGGCGCATATTCCCCTCCCCCTTGCGAGGAGGGCCAGGGTGGGGGTCGCAAAGTCAGAGCACTTCGTGCCCTCCAGACACCACAACAGCCCGACGATGTCATGGCCGGCCTTGTGCCGGCCATCCCGATGCGACGAGCGCAGCGCTCACCATGATCGGGATCAACGGCACAAGGCCGGTGATGACGTGAGGGTAATCTGGTTCGATCTCTCGCCCAGCCAGACCACCCCCACCCTGGCCCTCCCCGCAAGGGGAGGGAACACACGCGCACCGTTATGTTCACTCTTTGTTCTTGACAATCCTCCTAACCTTGGTTACACCCTTCCCCAGCCTGATCCACCGAGGGGCGCGCTCGCGAGGCGTCGTGATTGTGGGATCGGGCACGGTCCTGCTGTGGGTGTCGCAAGCCCGCTGACAGGAGGCCCTCCGCTGCAAGACGCGGTGTACGCCTAAAAAAGCCGTGCGCGGGGAGCCGTCAGGTTCTCAACACAAACACACACACGAGCCGGACGCCTCCTCGCGCCCTCCCTCGACTGAGAAAACCTCGGGCGAACCACGCCGCGAGGCCGTTCCCCATGTTCTTTGATAATCACGAACTCTTGCTGGCATGGCCGGACTTGATCCGATCATCCCCGCTTTGGGCGGCTTGAAGGCCTGTATACCTGGAACGCGTCCGCGCATGACGGGTGCGGTCTCCTCGGTGAAGCCCCCTGCCCTGCAACCGAATTTTTGCTCTAGGCGCATGGCGCCTCAGTCATTATGGTGCGCGCAAATTTCATCGGTTTTTGAGCAACGACCATGGCTGACAAAGGCACACCCCATTTTCATAACGACCCGGGCGTTCCCGTCATTCATGTGGGCTCGAAGGAGTTCATGTGCATCGGGGCAACGCCGCCGTTCGACCACCCGCACATCTTCATCGACATGGGTTACGACAGCGAGACGGTCTGCTCGTATTGCTCGACCCTGTTCAAGTATGACCCCTCCCTGAAGGCCGACGAGGCCCGCCCGGCGGAATGCGTCTGGGAGCCGGACTTCGCGACCTCCGCTTCTTCACGGTAAGGTGTCGGGCCTCTCGATCGCCATCGTCGGCGCCGGGATCGGCGGCTTGACGGCTGCCCTGGCCTTGGCCCGCAAGGGTCACACGATCGCCCTCGTGGAACGGCGCACCGGCTTCAGCGAAGTCGGCGCCGGGCTTCAGCTCTCCCCCAATGCCAGCCGCTTCCTGATCAAGCTCGGTCTCGGCCCCGCCCTGAGACGCGTAGCGACGACGCCCGACCGGGTGGTCGTGCGCAAGATCAGCACGGGCCGGGAGATCGGCCAGATCGCGCTCGGCCCCTATATGCAGCAGCATTACGAGGCCCCCTACTGGGTGGTCCATCGCGCCGATCTCCAGACGGCTCTGCTGGATGCCGTGCGCTCGGACCCCGCGATCCGCCTCGTCATGGGCCGCAAGGTCGAGAACATCGTTCCGAAATCGGATCACGTCGAGCTGATCTCGTATTCTTCCGGTGGGGCGACCGAGACGCTTCATGCGGATCTGGTTATCGGCGCGGACGGCATCTGGTCCCGGGTGCGCAAAGCCGCAGGCGATATGCACCTCCCGGAATTCCACGGCTATATCGCATGGCGGGCCACCTTCGACCGCCGCGACGCACCCAAGGAGTCGGCCGGGAACGAGACCGGCCTCTGGCTCGGGCCGCAGGGCCACGTGGTGCATTATCCGATCTTCAGCGGTCAGCTCGTCAATGTGGTCGCCATCCAGCGCGCCAGGCAGCCGGTCGAGGGATGGGCCGCTCCCGGACGCTCCGAGGACCTGCTGGCCCATTACCGTTCCGCAGCCCCAACCTTACGCGATCTCCTGAGCAAGCCTGAAGGATGGCTGCAATGGTCCCTGTTCTATCATCCGATCCGAAAGATGGCACAGGGACGCGTGGCACTGATGGGCGACGCCGCCCATCCGGTCCTGCCTTTTCTCGCCCAGGGAGCGGCGCTCGCCATCGAGGATGCGGCGACCCTCGGAACGCTTTTGGACAGAGACGTCACGGACGTGACTTCCGCCCTCACCGCTTATGAAAGCGCCCGCCTCGACCGCGCCCGCCGCATCCAGGCCGAGGCCCGGCGCAATGGGCGCATCTATCATGCAGGCAGCCTGATCTCGTTCGGCCGGGACCGGATCATGCGGCATCTCGGCCCCCAGGACATGGCCAAGCGCTACGACTGGATCTACGGCTTCCGTTTGCCGGAGTGACGGATTCCCAACAGGCGCGGGCACGCCCGCACTTGCGCTTCCGGCGCGAGCCCGATAACGCTCATGCCTGACGCGGACGTGGCGAAACTGGTAGACGCAAGGGACTTAAAATCCCTCGGGCTATGCCCGTGCGGGTTCGACCCCCGCCGTCCGCACCAAACCTTCAGCGACTCTTCAGGGCCTTCACGGCCAGGATCGATGTGAAGATCGGCCATCCGAATGCGGCGATGACGATGTGATCCAGGCCGACATCCTCCTCACTGCCGATGGTTGTGGATATTGCCAGGAGCAGGATCACTCCGCAGACATAAAGCATCAACAGTTCACGCATTACCGGCCCCCGCCATTGTATTAATGTCGAGCTTTGGACTAGAGCGCGCGGGAAACCAATGCGACCGGCGGTCGCCTCATCTTTCGGGGAGGATATGCCTATTCAAGCGCCTGCCCCGTCCAAAAGTCTTGCAGACTATCCCTAAGAGGCAAAAAAACGCATCTTTTCCAGAAACTTAGCCGCAACCGAATGCATTTTGTTCCGTTCACAGGCTCAAGCAGAGCACTGCGAGGAGATTAAGCATGCCAAAGCGGTTCCAAGATCCAGATGGACCGCCTTTTCCTATGAATAGGCATCTGGGCTGGAGCATCGGCTCCAATGGCCTGACTGCAAACGGTCAAACCGAGATCCTCAGACAGCTTGGGAGACAACTGCAATCAGACTATCAAGGCCTTCTGAAAGAGCCCGCGCCTGACCGGATCAAGAACCTCCTCAAACGCCTTGAGGAACGTGGTGATTATCCTGATGAGGAAGATATTTAGGGAAGCACGAAAGGGCGCCGAAACGTCCTCTTCCGTGCTTCCCAGGCATAGTCATGCGCGACGGCGGCGATGCCCCTCGCCCTTATGGGCAGTCCGAGACTGATGGGACGGTTGCTCCTGTGAGCGTGGGATCAGATTGTACAGAATGAATCCTGCGAGCATGCCAGCGCCGAGCAGCAAAGCCGGATGAGACCGGACGGTGTGGGCTGCTCCCGACACGATACGGCGTGCGTCGTTCATGTCAACGCTGTAGAGCGATGCGTCATGCATCACCTTTTCCGCTCGCCGCACGTTCTCTCGACGGGTATGAATCTCGACATCGAAACCTTCATCGTCATCATGATGATGCAGCTCGATGCTGTTGCGAGCGAAGCCGCTGGAAACGAGGCGTCGAATGGCCTGATCCGCCGCTTTGCGAGATGTGAACGTACCTGTGGCGACAGTCGTGCTTGGCATCAGTACAGCTCCTCCTGAATTGCTAAGGCCAATTCCTGATGAGCACCAAGGTTCCCAAGCACATCTCAATGGGCGGACAGATGTTGAGCGAGACTAGCCTCTCAATGGCTTCTGGCGGATTGCGATGCCCTCTCCGCTTCCATCAGAACTTCCAGCGCGCGCCAAGGTTTCGGCATGAAGCGCACATCCCGGGGCACGTCGGCGAACCCCTCTTCCAACGAGAGACCCGAGGTCAAGACGGTGCGGACCCACGGCCACTTAATGCACACGGTTCGCGCAAGATCGACGCCATTCATGAGGCATGGCAGGCGAACATCCGCGAAGAGAAAAGCAACGTCATCCGCATGATCGCGCATATAATTCAGAGCCTCTTCCGCGCTGGCGGCCTCGACCACCTTGAGACCCGTCTCCTCGAGCAAAGCTGCGGCGAGCCCCCTGATCTCGAAATCATCCTCGACGATCAGTGCAATGCGACTGGGTTCGATCTTCTGGCCCATGCGGTATCTCCTCTTGCCGCCTGACATGTTCCGGCTCGATACCCCACACTTGCAGGCTCTGCCGATCGAGTGCGCCGCATAAGCCGAGATCATGGAACCTCGCATGCAACATGGCAGGCGACGATCCGTGAACTCAGACCTTTGCTGCGGCTTGTCGACTGCTGCCGGCATACGTATCCCCGCCGCGAGCAATCATGCAAAAAAGGCCTCGGGCACAAATGCTCGTCGAGCATCCGTTCCGAAGTCAACTCATCAAAGAACGGTGAGCAGACGGGTCTGTTTCAGCTTGAGCATTGAGTTTTTACGGCGCGGGTCGATTTTTCTTGTCTGGAGGAACCGGCCCGCAAGCTGTAGCTTTAAGCTATACAGCCGCACCAGATGAGATCGGATTGTGCTCAAGGAGAGTCAGCTGCATCAGGAATTCATCGATCTGGAGCAGCATATGCGGCTTCTGGATACGCGGCTTGCAGATGCGCTCCATAGGATCCGCCACAGCTCCTCCACCGAATTGATCGAGCAGGCCCGCGAGGATGAAAAGCTCCTACTGAACGAACTCGATCGCCTGATGACCCGCATGCGAGCCATCGAGGGGCAACTTCTCCAGTTCCAGAAAGCGGCGACCCGTCACTGAAGCAGCGGGCCTCTCGCGACGCGGTGAATTCCCGGGATTACTCCATGTGCGCCCGCACACCTCCGAAAGAACGTATTTGAGCCATGGTAGGGGAATGCAGAATTCGCTGTGGAGTGGAGCAATGGCAATCCGTCTCTCACATTACATGCGACAGGATGAAACCAGTGACCGGAAGAGAGCACAGCGCTCTCGCATACCCTTCATTCCGGCACTGCTCTGCGCCGTAGCGCTGCTGAACGTTACCTCGGTCGTATTTGCCCTTATGGACTGAAAGACGTCCGATGGGCTTCGGCATTCGAGAGAAAATGCTGCAGGGCAGTTGGGCTCTACGAGCACTGCCCTGCACGCACATGGAAGTTCTTAGCGCAGTCCCAGGAAGGACAGGATTGCGAGCACGACCACGATTGCTCCAATAAGCCAAATGATGTTGTTCATGAGGGTGTTCTCCTGACGAAAGAATTGACGCTATGGAAACCGCCAAGGTCGGCGTTCGTTCCCTGGTCTAACGATGTCCTTCGTCTCAACGCCCCCTCACCGTCCCTGATATCTCAGGGCTGCCCGCAAACGGTTTCTTCCCAAGATGTGGGCTGACCGAAAGCGTCGAGCTGCGTTCGCCGGACCGCCTTACAATTCTCAGCCCCGATTCCCTGCCTTGTATCGCTATAGACGCGGCTGCCATAGGTGCGCTCGCTCTGATAACCGGGGCCTGTACGGTATTCGCTATAGGACAAGTTGGCGGATGCCGAGCAGGCGCCCAACCCTGCAGCCAGGATCGCCAAGATTCCTCCGGTGATCATTCCATTGCGGCTATGCATTCGCTTCTCCAGATATGCGCGTGCAAGAATTGCCTCAACCTAAGCGCAGGATTTAGGGCCGATTGCGGGCGAAGCGAAAAGATGAAGCTTTGCTCAGCCGATTTTCCGGAAACACGGCGCCATCGCGCAAAAAGAAAACCCCGGTGTTGCCACCGGGGTTTCCCTTTCAGATCGGTGAGAGCCGATTAGAAGTCGCGCTGAACGCGGATGCGGCCTTCCCAGGAGTCGTCGCCACGGGTCAGAGCACCGCGCGGATCCTGGTTGGCATACAGGACTTCGACGCCGAGGTCGAGGCCGGACACCGGCTGCCAGATCACGTTCGTGCCGACGCGCCACTCGTTGAAGTCGAAGTCGACCGGAACGTCTGCACCGTAATCGACGCGAGCATACGAACCGAAGACGCTCTGACGAACTTCAGGGGTCCAGTAGTGACGCAGACCACCGGCCACCGACCAGCCGCGGCCGGTCTTGATGTCCCCGTCAGCGCCAATAAAGGCATCGACGATGTCGGTCGTTGTGCGGCCAACCGTATTGGTGGCGTCGAAGCCGAGGTAGCCCATGGCACCGTCAGCGTAGGTCGCGGCGATCCAGAGAGCATCGCCGGGGGCGAGCATCGGCAGGTTGACGCCAACCTGGCCAGTCAGAGCGAAGCCGTAATCGGTGTCCGGGATGGCGTCGATGCCGGGGGTGACGCCGACGAGAGCGGCGCTACGCAGCTGGTGCACGGCGCCAGCAAGAAGGGCGGAGCCCCAAGTACCGGTGTATTGCACGTTGGCAACCACGTCGGGCATGCGCTGACCGGCTTCCGTGAAGGCAACGAAGTCGCCGAACTCATTACCAGCATAGCGGCCTTCTTCGGCGGCGATCGAGGCCGTGAAGCCGTTGCCGAACGAGAAGGTGTAGCCGAACAGGTTCACGTTCGGGGCGTCCGAGAAGCGGAGCGTGCCGAAGTGCTCGGTGGGGAGGTCGCCGTTATCGAAGAACGAGATCGAGCGACCGGCGGTCAGACCACCGAACTGCACGAAGGCCTGATCGACGTTGGCCGAGGTCGACGAGAAGCCGTACGAACCGGTGTCGCGGGTCATCTCAAAGCGGACGAACGTGCGCAGCAGGCCGTAAGCCGTGGCGGTACGAGCGTCGAGCTGGATGCGGCCACGAGCGCGGAAGCCAATCGAGTCGTCGAGACGCGACTGCGGCTCGAGATACAGCATCTCGGCGCGGACGCGGCCGCCGACGCGGAGGCAGGTTTCCGT
>NZ_JBFRFB010000014.1:0-78146 GCF_052114605.1 Microvirga sp. 2YAF29 | reverse complement strand
TGACCGAGTGGGACATGTTCCGGGCGCTGGATCTGCGACGCCTGAAGGCGGCGCTGGCTGCTCCCGTGGTGGTGGACCTGCGCAATGTCTACCGCCCCGAGGAAATGCGCCACCACGGATTCCACTACGTCTCAATCGGACGGCCGTAAGGAACGGATTTTCACGCGGGCACTGTCGTGCCATACGTTTTCTCAAGAAGCCGCCTATTGGAGCGCCCCATGCAGACCTTCTTCGTCGAGATCAAATGCAAGCTCGGGAAGACCTATGCCGTCGCGAACGCCCTCGCCGACCGCGAAATCGCGTCCGAGATTTACTCGACGGCAGGCAATTACGACATTCTCGCCAAGTTCCACGTGGATGACGACGTCGATATCGGGCACTTCATCGCCCAGAACGTCCAATTGATCCCGGAAATCGCGGACACTCACACGATCATCACGTTCAAGGCGTTTTAGCGCATCGAAAATGAAGCACCGAATTCGATCCCAAAAGCGGTTTCCACTTTTGGGATCGGTGTTCGTTATTGCACGATTGCGCTGGTCTCGGTCGGCTCAACCGTGCGGGCGGTGACTTCCGCGAGATAGGGGCCGATGCCCTCGTAGCGGTCGAGGCGGCGCACGATCTTGGAATCGATTTTGTTGTAGAGCTCCGCGACGCTGACCGGGCGGCGCTTGCGGCCCTTGCCTTCCATGAACAAGCCGGCATTAGCCTTGGCGGCCTTGGGGAAGAGCTTGGAGGCCTTCATGTCCGGGTCCTGGTCCAGAACCTCGAGGAAGCGCACGGCGCTCGTGGCGCCGAGGAAGTGGGCGAGGTAGAGTTCGGCCTCGGCCAGCTCCCGTTCGCCCTGCGTGAAGAGGGCGCGCTCCACGTCCTTGATCAGCTCACCGGCCATGAGGGCCGAGAAATACGGATCGGTGCGCAGGTTCATGACCCACTCGCGGTCTTTCTCGGAAACGACCGGATCGCCATCGACCGACTTGACCGCCTCGGCGAGCGCGGTGAAGCCGTAATCGGCCGCATGGAGCTGGACGATCTCAAGCCAGGTGCGGTCGATGAACTGGAACAGGCCCTTGGCGGACGAGGTCGGCGCCTTGGCGTCGGGAGAAAGACTCGATTCCACATCGGCCAGGGTCATCATGTAGACCGGGTCGACACCCGTCACATGGGCGGCCTTGAGGATGGAATGGACCAGCCAGCGGGGGATATTGCGGCCGTTGAAGGGGATGATCTCATCAGGATTGCCGGCGGCTTCGAGTTCCGGCGGCGGAGCCTTTTCCTTCTTCTTGAAGGAGAACGCGCCTTCGAGGATGGCCTGAAAGAGGCTTGGAGCCTTGGACAGCTCCGGCGTGAAGGCAACTGAGGCGACGATGGGCGCCGTAGCGATTTGAGTTTTCGGCGCCGAGACGTTGCTCGCCAACATGGCGGTGGGCAGGGTCGCGACGGCGGCTGGACCCGCCGTCATGCCCTGGAACCCCACCATCAGGCCCAGCCCGAGGGCCAGGCGAACCATGTGGCGGCTGCGACCGCCTTTACGCTGGTCCGCAACAGGTTGCGGCACGGCGCATAGCAGCGTTCTCGCGTTACTCGTCATCACTTAGTTCCCGCATGGTCCGGCTTGGGTGCCGAACCTTCCCTTGTGTCATTCTGGGACAAGGGTTGCAGGCAAGATGTGTCCAGAATCGGTCAGCTTGGCCATAACAGGGTAAATTAATGGTTCACTGTGGCCCGTTTTCCCCACCAAAAAGCGGTAGAACCTACCCCCTACGAGGAGGATTGCGCCACCAGCTGCGCGTTTGTCCGCTCCAAGCGCTGCGCCAATTCGCGCATCACGGCCAGCGACATCTGAGGGAATTGGGCCAGCAATTCGAGGAAAACCCGCTTGTCGATTCGCAGGGCGGTGGTGGGTTCCGATGCCATGATGGTGGCGGAGCGCGGGGTGTCGGACAGAATGCCCATCTCGCCCACAAGAGCGTTGCCGGCGAGTTCCGCCACCTTGATCTCCCCGTTCGGCGTGTCGAGAAGCACATTCGCCCGCCCGTCGAGGAGCACATAGGCCGCATCCGAAGGATCGCCCTGTGAAAAGAAGCGCTGTCCGTTCGAGAACTGGACGCGCTCGCTCGTGAAGGCCAAAAGCTTCAACCGCGCCGGGTCGATATCCCGGAACATCGGAACCTGCCTCAGGGACTGGACCTCCGTCTCAAGGGTCATGCCACCTCTCCTGTTACGCTCTGGGCGGCCTCCGGCATGGGCTTCCTATCGCCCTTGCGCGGTTCTGCCGTCTTCTCCGTGACGATCAGTCCGTTCTTGAAGCGCATCTGAACATCGAATTCACCGGCCTGTCGATCATTCGGCAAAACCATGAACAGGGTTTGTTGTTCGAGATAGGCGATGAGCTTCTGAACGATCCTGCGGCTGCGCTCCTCGTCGAAGGGGGCCAGCGCCCCGTCGATAACGAGAATATCAGGGTTTTTCACCAGACAGCGGACAAGATTGACGCTCGCCCTCTCCTGCGGTGAGAGCAGGCGGCCTGCGGTGCCGACCTCGTGGTCGAGGCCGATGCGCTCCACATCCTCCAGGAGGTCGAGCTCGCGGATCACCGCCGCCACGGCCTCCGCCACCCGGCGCCTTGCATCGGCGACCTGATAATTGATCCGCCCGAAGAGGAGGTTGTCCCTTAAAGGCGCGGCCGCGATGATCTTTTCCACGTCCAGGAACTCGACACCGGTCGCGGAGTCCTTTTCCAGCGTGTCGCGCACGAGGCTGCGGGTCTCGACGATGCGCTGTCTCAGCTCCGCGGTGAGAAGGCCAAGACGGTGCTTGGACTCGATATAGGCCAGGGGCAGCGCGAGCAACCTCGTGCGCTCTTCCCGCTTGAGGGTGGTCGCTCCTCTCGCCCGTCGGCGCAGGAGGGCCTCGAATTCAGGTAGCTCCTCGGCACCGATGAAGGAGAATTGCGCGAACAGGGAATGGCCCGGCGGCAATCCCTGGAAGATTTCCGTCATGGTCTCGGCGATCTGCAGGCCCATCTCGGTGAGATCGTCGGTAAGACCTGCCTCGTCGATGGCGCTCCTGAATTGCGGATTGTCCGCAAGGTTGCGCCCCCTGAACTCGGGCGAGACGGGTACGCCGAACAGCAGGTTCTCGGCTACCGTTCCCTGCTCGTTGTAACGCTCAGGATCGAAGAACTCGACGAGATCGGTCATGTCGCTCGACTCGAAGGTCTGCCTCAGGCGATCGCGCGCCTCGACGAGGCGCTCGGCCAGGGCCTCATGCCCTTCCGGATCGATCCGCCCCGCAAGGCCGAACAAGTAGATGGATTCCCCCATCTCGACTTCGTTAAGGAGACTCACGAGCAGGCGGTCGAGCTCGTACTCGTCCTTCACGCCTACCCTTTCGTAGTCGATCCACTGATCGGCGATGCTCTCATAAGGATTGCCGGTCCTCGCGGCCTCGGCGATGCGCTTGGCAGCCTCGCGCTTGTCCTCTTCGCTCTTCGCCACCGGGCGGAAGCGCAGGCCGTAGATGAGGTTGTCGCGGATGCTTCCGGGGAACAGGACCGGATCGATGCCGGCATAGGCAATCCTGCGGCCCGCGACCGATGCGGGCATCCGCATGAGATCCTGCTCGCCGATGCGGACCGTCCCGCCGAAGCCCGGGATGCGGCGCGCCAGAATCCGTGCTGTGAGACTGGCGGCAGCGCCACCGTCCGCGATCAAGGCCGCATGGGTCGGCAGGTTCAAGGAGAAGGCCCCGCCGTCGATGATCATGTCGCCATGGGGGCCGGCCATGCGCAGATCCTCGGCCACGAGTTCGCCCACCAACGGCTGATCGGCTTCCTTGTCTTCCTCGGACATGGGGAGAAGGGGCGCCAGCCGCTCTTCCGCGAAATGCTGGGTCACCTGATCGTATTTCACCTGCACGTCGAGGCGCTGCTGATCCCAGTCGATCAGCTCCTTCAAGGGCGGCGGCAGCTCGCGATAAGCGCCGATGACGGCGACGAGCTGACCGATGTCGAGCGTGCCGCGCAGGGCGAAATAGCCGCCGACCGCGTAGAACAGGAAAGGCGTGACCTGGGACAGGAAGTTATTGAGGAATTTCACCGCGAATTTGCGGTTATAGATCTTCAGCCGGATGCTGAAGAGGCTGAAGAGCCGGTTTCCGATCTCCGCCCGCTCCCAGGCATAGGCATTGTGCACATGCACGACCTCGATGCCGTCGAGCACCTCGCCGATGCGCCCGGCCAGCTCACGGGAGGCGAGCTGGCGCTCCTTGCCGAGGCGCAGGAGTTCGCGGCGCAGGCGGGGAATGATGGTGAATTGCAGCCCGATCACGCCCAGCGCCATCAGCCCGAGCCAGACATTCTGCACCATGATGAAGAACAGGGCGGTCGTGGCCTGAAGGCCTAAGAGCACCGGCGTGATGAAGGCATCGCCGATGAACCCGCCGATGGGCTCCACTTCGTCCTTGATGATGGTCGCGGTTTCCGAGGATTTGACCGTGCGCAGGGCTTCCGGCGTGAAACGCAGGACCATGGCGAAGAGATCGAACCGCATGCGCCGAAGCATGCGCTCGCCTAGGATGCCTTTTGAAATATTGACCCAGTACTTGAAGGCGTTGTTGATGACCACGAAGAACAGAAAAAGCGTGGATAACCCCAGCAACAGCCCCAGCCGCCCAAGCTCGAAGCCCTCGAAAATCTGAAACGAGCCGCCCCCCAGCCACCGTGGCAGGTCGATTCCGAGCTTCAGGAAAGGGGCCGTCGCATTGCCGTCCCGAAAGGCCTCACCCTGGATGGCCTGGTTCACGATCTGCCGAGGTAAGTCCAGGGAAACAAAGTAAAAAGGCTGCGAAAGCAGGACCACGAAACAGATGAAAAGCTGGTCGCGCTTCGAATGTGTCCAGATATACCGGAAGAGGCTCTTATCCATCAGTGCGCCGATACCAGTCTCATAATCGCCAGAGGTCCCTCTTTCCGATCTGGGGCGCCGCCATAGTTTGACGAGTGGGGCTATTGCAAGGGTAGAGATAGGTGTCCTAACGTCAACTGACTAAACGTCAATTCGACTCCCTATCTCCCAATCAAGGGACGGCTGCATGGCAGACGCGGTCATGGACTTCAGGACGGACCTTTCTTCGGCTCCGCCGCGGCACCCTATCGGTGCGCGCGTTCTCATCTATAGCCACGACACGTTCGGCCTCGGACATCTGCGCCGGTCCAGGGCGCTTGCGAATGCCATTGTCGAGGAACGCCCTGACGCTTCGGTCGTCATCATTTCTGGTTCGCCCGTGATCGGCAATTTCGAGTTCGGCAGCGGGGTCGATTACATCCGCATTCCCGGCGTCACGAAGCTGCCCGACGGAGATTATCGCAGCCTCAACCTCAATGTGGAGCTGGACGAGGCCGTAGGCCTGCGCCAAGCGCTGATCCTCCAGACGGCAAAGGCTTTCCAGCCCGACGTGTTCATCGTCGACAAGGAGCCGACCGGCTTTCGCGGCGAGGTCGTGCCTGCTCTCGACTATCTCCAGGCCACCGGCTGCCGCCTCGTGCTCGGCATCCGTGATGTGATGGACGAGCCCGCTCTCCTCGTTCCCGAATGGGAGCGCAAAGGAGCCAAGGACGCCCTCGCCCGCTATTACGACGAAGTCTGGGTCTACGGCCTGAAGGACGTCTACCAACCCCTCGAAGCCCTCGACCTGCCGCCCGAGGTGCAGAAGCGGATTACTTACACGGGCTATCTGCGCCGCGAGGTCCCGCCGACCCAGTCGCTGACGAGATACCCTAAGATCACCAAGCAGCCCTTCATTCTCGTGACCACGGGCGGCGGCGGCGATGGCGACGATCTCATCGATTGGGTGATTTCGGCCTATGAGGCCGATCCGGCATTGGAGCAGCCCGCGCTCATCCTGTTCGGCCCCTTCATCGACCGCGACAAACGCCGCGCCTTCGTGGAGCGCATCGCCAAGCAGCCGAAGCTCGATGTGATGGCCTTCGACAACAAGATCGAATGGCTCATGAAGAAGGCCGACGCCATCGTGGCCATGGGCGGCTACAATACGTTCTGCGAAGCCCTGTCCTTCGACAAGCGCACCCTGATCGTGCCGCGCACCAAGCCGCGTCTCGAGCAGTATATCCGGGCCGTGCAAGCCGAACGGCTCGGGCTGGTGAGCATGCTCAGCGACTACAACGAACCGCGCACGCCGGAGAGGATGGCGAAGGCCCTGCGCGCGCTGTCCACGCAGCCGCGCCCTTCCGAGGTGGTGATCCCCGGCCTGCTCGACGGGCTTGACCGGGTGCAGGAGCGGCTTAAGGCTTTGGCCAAGCCCGCCCTTCCCTATGTCGCCGCATACAATCAGGCGGCCGAGTAACGCCATCCATGCTCCCCTCCTCCGCAGCCCGGCGCATCGCCGTCGTCGTGAAAGGCTACCCGCGCCTGTCCGAGACGTTCATCGCCCAGGAAATCCTGGCGCTCGAAGCCCGCGGGCTGGAACTCGAAATCTGGTCGCTGCGCCATCCGACCGAGCGCGCCGTTCACCCGATGAACAAGAAGATCAAGGCGCGGGTGACCTATCTTCCGGAATATCTCTACGAAGAGCCGATCCGCGTTCTCAAAGGTGCGTTCTGGAGCCTTGGACAGAAGGGCCTCAGTAAAACGATCCATGCCTTCTGGCGCGACCTGAAACGCGACTTCACCGCCAACCGCATCCGCCGCCTGGGTCAGGCCTTCGCGATGGCGCGCGAGCTGCCGGCCGACGTCGTTCATATCCACGTGCATTATCTCCACACGCCCGCTTCCGTCGTGCGCTATGCCGCCCTGCTGACCGGACGCACTTGGACCTTCTCGGCCCATGCGAAGGATATCTGGACGACGCCGGATTGGGAGAAACGCGAGAAGATGCAGGAGGCGCTGTGGGGCGTCACCTGCACGGCGCAGGGCGCGGAGCATCTGCAGGCGCTTTCGTCACCCGGGCGAGTTTCGCTCGTTTATCACGGCCTCGATCTTTCGCGCTTTCCCGCACCGCCGGAAAGCCGCCCCGCACGCGACGGCTCGAACCCGATGGACCCCATACGCATCGTATCCGTGGGGCGCGCCGTGGCGAAGAAGGGCTACAGCGACCTGCTCCAGGCACTGGCCGCCTTACCGCAGGACCTGCACTGGCGCTTCGCCCATATCGGCGGCGGCGATCTGTTGAGCAGTCTCAAGACCCAGGCGCAGCAGGCGGGCATCGCCGACAAGGTGGCGTTTCTCGGCTCGAAGGCGCAGCCCGACATCATCGCGCTTTTGCGCGATGCGGACATCTTCGTGCTGCCCTCCAAGAAAGCCTCCTCAGGCGACCGGGATGGATTGCCCAATGTGATCATGGAAGCGGCGGGCCAGTCGCTTTCCATCATCGCGACCGATTTCGCGGGCATCCCCGAATTCATCCGCAACAAGATCGAGGGCGAACTCGTGCCGCCTGGAGATTGGGAGGCGCTGTCGAACGCTCTCAATCTTCTCGCGCGCGACCCCGAGCAGAGGAAAGCCCTGGGTGAAGCAGCCTATCGGCGCCTGCGACACGACTTCTCCATGGATGGCGGCATCGACTTCTTGGAAAGCCGCCTGCGTTCGATGACGCAGAGCATCACGAAACAACCGGAGCCGGTGTGAACACTCGCAAGCCCGTTGCGTTCTATGCCCCGCTGAAAAGCCCCAACCATCCCTTGCCATCGGGCGACAGAACCATGGCGCGCCTTGTGATGAAGGCGCTCGACCGCGCAGGCTTTCCGCCTGTGCTTGCAAGCGAATTGCGGACGTTGGACAAGACAGGCGCTCATGATCGCCAGGAAGGTCTCAGGCAGCAATCCCTCGATGAAGCAGCCCGCCTCATCGAACATTACAAAAGCCTGCCTGAAGCGAGCCGCCCCTGTCTCTGGTTCACCTATCACGTCTATTACAAGGCCCCGGACTGGATCGGCCCACGGGTCAGCAAAGCACTGAACATCCCCTATGTCGTCGCCGAGGGATCGCGGGCGGCGAAGCGCGCGCAAGGCCCTTGGGCGATCAGCCATGCGGGCGCGGAAGCGGCACTCGATCAGGCCGATGCGATCTTCGTGATGACGGCGAACGATGCCCCCGCGATTGAGGCCGCGAAGCCGCCGCATCAAACGCTCGTTTCACTGCCGCCCTTCATGGATACCGAGGAATGGCCTGGGAGCTCCGACATTCCTCACTCGGGCGAGGTGCGCCTTCTGACGGTGGCGATGATGCGCCAGGGCGACAAGCTCGCGTCCTACCGCATCCTCGCCGAGGCATTGACGCGGATGATCGATATGACCTGGTCGCTCGACATCGTCGGCGACGGCGAGGCGCGTGAGGAGATCGAAGGCCTCTTCGCAGCCTTCGGCGAGCGCATTCGCTGGCACGGCCAGATCGAGAACAAGGCAGAGCTGGCGCAGCTTTACGCCCAGGCGGATGTTTTCGTCTGGCCCGCCGTCAACGAAGCCTATGGAATGGTGCTGCTGGAAGCGCAGTCATTCGGCTGCCCCGTGATCGCTGGAAATTTCGGGGGAGTTGCCAGCGTCGCGCTGCATGGCGAGACGGGCCTGCTTACCGCACCGGGCGATGCAGCAGCCTTCGCACATGCGATAAGAGACCTCGCGAACGACCGCGAACGCCTTCAACAGCTCGGACGCAACGCACAACGCTTCATCCGCGAAGAGCGCAATCTCGACGGTGCGGCCCGGCGCTTGCGCGAGGGCCTCTCAGGCTTCATTCTCGTGCGGGGAGAACGATCATGCGCGTCCTGATCGTCGTCACGCATCTTCTGGGAGCGGGCCACCTCACGAGGGCCGCGGCCCTCGCACGCGCTTTCGGCCAAGCGGGGCATGAAACGACGCTTATTTCAGGCGGCGGACCAACACAGCCCGCGAACCTCGGCACGATCCGTTTCGTGCAATTGCCGCCGGTGCGGATCATCGGCACCGACTTCAAGACCTTGCTGGATGCAAACTCTTCGCCCATCGACGAAGCCTATCTAACCGAGCGCCGCGAACTTTTGCTCGCGACGCTTCATGAAATCCGGCCCGACATCGTCATCACCGAACTTTATCCCTTCGGCCGCCGCGTTCTGGCGAAGGAATTCGAGGCCCTTCTCACGGAGGCGCGCCATTTAAGCCCGCGCCCGCGAATTCTTTGCTCCATCCGCGACATTCTCGCCTCGCCATCCAAGCCCGAGCGCATCGCACAAACGCGCGAGCGCATTCGCGAAAGCTACGATGCGGTGCTCGTCCATGGCGATCCGCAGCTCGTGCCGCTGGAGACCACATGGCCCGTCGATGAAGGCATTCGTCCCCTTATCCGCTACACGGGCTATGTGGACGAGAACCCGAACGCTGTCGTGGAAGGATCGCGCGATGGCATTCTGGTTTCAGGCGGATCGAGCGCCGCGAGCCTGCCACTTTATCGCGCCGCTCTCGGTGCGGCGCGGGAAATGCCGGAGAAGTCCTGGCGCATCCTGGTCGGGCGCGGCGTGGCGGAAGAGGACTTTCAGGCGCTGCTTCGCGCTGCGCCATCTCATGTTACCGTCGAACGGGCGCGCCCCGATTTCCGGGCCCTTCTCGCGCAGGCCGAAATCTCGATCAGTCAGGCAGGCTACAATACCGTCGTGGATCTTTTGCGAACCGGCGTGCAATCGGTCCTCGTGCCTTTCGAAGCTGGTCAGGAAACCGAGCAGCGGTTGCGGGCAGAACGGCTGAAGGCCTTGGGACTCGCCTCAATCGTTTCCGAAGACGGACTCTCGCCGACAAGCCTCGTCGAGGCCATCCGCGAAGCGGAATCGCGCCAGACTCCTCAATCCGTATCCTTCAACCTCGATGGCGCCCAGCAGAGCGTCGCGATTGCCGAGAGCCTGTTCCGTGCCGCTCCCGCGCTGCACCAAAAGCTGGACTGGTCCCCTCTCGATCAGGCGCTCAGCCATGCGCGGGATCGGGGATATCCTGTCCAGCTCTGGTGGCGGGACGACGATGCGGTGTCCGATACACCTGCTCTGGACCGGCTACTCTCGCTCAGCCGGCAAGCCAATGCGGGCATCGCCCTGGCCGTCATCCCTTCGAAGCTCGAGGCTTCTCTGACTGAGCGGCTACAAACAGAGGACCACGCTTTCGCTCTCGTGCATGGCTGGTCTCATACAAACCATGCACCAGCAGGTGAGAAGAAGGCGGAGTTCGGAGCCCATCGCTCCCTCGATCTCATGGCCTGGGAAGCGGCTCAGGCCTTGCGGCATGCGCAGGAGCGGCTTGGCGATAAGCTTTTGCCGGTCTTCGTGCCACCCTGGAACAGGATTGCGCCGGGCTTGCTCCCGAGGCTGGCGCTCAAGGGCTACCAAGGCATCTCGACCTTCACCGACCGAAAAACCGCCTTCCCCGCGCCCGGCCTCCTCCAGGTGAACACCCACGTCGACCCCATCGATTGGCACGGGTGCCGCGGCCTGCTCGACCCCGCCCGGATCATTGCAAGCCTGGCCGGGACCGTCGAGCGGCGGGCGGCGGGAGAGGCGGACCCCGAGGAGCCTATCGGCTTCCTGACCCATCATCTGGTGCATGACGATGTCATATGGGCGTTTTGCGAGGCCTTGATGGTGCGCCTCGCCGAGCGGACGATCCCCGTTCTACGGCGAGATCTCGTGTTTTCAGGTGGAAACAGGATCACAGCCGTGGCTTGATGCGTTATGACTTTGTTTATGGAGGAGTTTATGGAAGCGCCGCTCCTGTCGATCCGTCAGCTGATGGTCGATTTCCATACCGACACCGGAGACTTCCGGGCGGTCGACGGCCTGTCCTTCGATATCCCGAAGGGCAGGACCGTGGCGCTGGTGGGCGAGTCCGGCTCCGGCAAGTCCGTGACAGCCCAGGCCATCCTCCAGATCTTGTCGAAGAAGGCGAAGATCACCGGCGGCTCGATCATCTTCAACGATCCCGAGCGCAACGACACCATCGACATCGCCGCCCTCAAGCCCGAGAGCGATGCTATGCATGCCCTGCGCGGCGGGCGCATCGCCATGATCTTCCAGGAGCCGATGACGTCGCTCTCGCCGCTCCACACCATCGGCGACCAGATTTCCGAGGCCCTGCTGATCCACGACGACGTGGACAAGGCCATGGCCCGCCAGCGCACCATCGAGGTGCTGGCCCGCGTCGGCTTTCCCGACCCGAAGCGCGCGTTGCGCACCTACCCGTTCGAGCTTTCCGGCGGACTGCGCCAGCGCGCGATGATCGCCATGGCGCTGATCACCCGCCCTGCCCTTCTGATCGCCGACGAGCCCACGACCGCGCTCGACGTGACGACCCAGGCGCAGATCCTCGACCTCATCAAGGAGCTGCAGGCTGAGACCGGCATGTCGGTGCTTCTCATCACGCACGATCTCGGCGTCGTCGCCAACGTCGCCGACGACGTGGTGGTGATGTATCGCGGGCGCGTGATGGAATCGGGTCAGCGGGAGACGATCTTCCGCAATCCGCAGCATGATTATCTTAAAGCCCTCATGCGCGCCGTTCCGCGTTTCGCCATGGCCGAGGGCGAGCGGCTGACACCGATCCGCGAGGTCAAGAGCGCGGAGCTTGCCAGGGTTCATGCGCCCGACCGTCTCCAGCCCAAAGGTGCGATCCTCAAGGCCGAGGGATTGGCGAAAAGCTACACGCTCCGGTCCGGCTGGTTCTCTGGTAAAACCCGCACGATCCACGCGGTGAATGGAGTCGACCTCACCTTGCCCGTCGGCAAGACGCTGGGCCTCGTGGGCGAGTCCGGCTGCGGCAAGACCACGGTATCGAAGATGATCATGCGCGCGCTCCAGCCAGATGCAGGACACGTGCTCTTCGATGACGGCACCGGCCCGAAAGATGTGCACCAACTCGAAGGCGAAGCGCTGACGAATTATCGCCGCTCCGTGCAGTTCATCTTCCAGGATCCGTTCTCGTCGCTCAATCCGCGCATGACGGTCTACGAGCTTCTCACCGAGCCGCTGCGAATCCACGGCATCGGCACTCCGGACGAGCGCTATCATCGCGTCAAGCAGCTGCTCGATCTGGTGGGCCTCGATCAGCGCTCGCTTCGCCGCTATCCGCATTCCTTTTCCGGCGGCCAAAGGCAGCGCCTCGGCATCGCGCGGGCGCTGGCGCTAGAGCCCCGTGTGCTGCTCTGCGACGAGCCGGTCTCGGCGCTCGACGTATCGGTGCAGGCGCAGGTGCTGAACCTGCTCAAAGACCTGCAATCGGCGCTCGGCCTGTCCTACCTTTTCGTCTCGCACAATCTCGCGGTCGTGGATTACATCGCCGATACCATCGCCGTCATGTGCCGGGGCTATATTGTCGAGGAAGCGCCGAAATCATCGCTCTTCCGCAACCCGGTTCATCCCTACACGCAGGCGCTGCTCGCCGCCGTGCCCGACCCGGACATCGACCGCCCGCTCGATTTCGCGAAGCTGCGGGCGGACCGCTTCTCGAACCCCTCGGAATGGCCCGAACCCTTCCGCATCCCGGAAGGCGAATTCGGCGTGATGAAGGAAATCGAGCCCGGCCATAAAATACGCCTGGGGCGCCTGACCGCACAGGAGGCTGCGTGATGCTGAACTCTATGAGGACGAAGTCACTCGTCATCGCCACCCTCGCAGGCCTGCTTCCTCTGCCGCTCTGCGCGCAGACGATGCAGGAGACGCCCTTCTTCGAGAAGGCGGAGAAGAAGCTGCCCCCGGTCGCCGAGCGCATCCCTTCGACGCCGCTCGTGGTGAATACCGCCGGTCATCCGGGCGGGAACATCATCACCCTCATACCGCGCGCCCGCGATATTCGCTACATCTCCACTTATGCCTATACGCGCCTCGTCGGTTATGACCGACAGCTTCAGCTGCAGCCCGACCTGCTGGAGAGCTTCGACAGCCAGGACGATCAGGTTTTCACCTTCACCCTGCGCGCCGGTCATCGCTGGTCCGATGGGTCGCCCTTCACGGCGGAAGATTTCCGCTACTATTGGGAGGACGTGGCGAACAACAAGGATCTTTCGCCCGCAGGCCCGCCGGAATTCATGCTGGTGGACGGGAAGCCTCCACGCTTCGAGGTCGTCGACGAGCGCACCATTCGCTACACCTGGGACAAGCCCAATCCGCGCTTCCTGCCGCAGCTCGCGGGGCCGCTCGATCCGGCGATCTATCGGGCCTCGAAATATCTCAAGCAGTTCCACGCGAAATATGCCGACAAGGCTGGCCTCGAAGAGCAGGCGAAGAAGCAGAAGCTGAAATCCTGGGCGGCCCTGCACAACCGCATGGACGACATGAAGGAGCAGACCAATCCCGATCTGCCCACCCTCATGCCCTGGCGCGTGACCAACGCCGCGCCCGCCAACCGCTTCGTCTTCGAGCGTAATCCCTATTATCACCGCATCGACAACCAGGGGCACCAGCTGCCTTACGTGGACCGTATCATCATGGATGTCTCGGCCCCTGGCCTCTTTGCCGCCAAGGCCAATGCGGGCGAGACGGACCTGCTGTTCCGAGGCCTGACCATGAGCGACATTCCGGTGCTCAAGGAAGGCGAGAAAATTCACGGCTACAAGACTCTGATCTGGCCTTATGCGCGCGGCACTGAGCTTGCGCTCTATCCCAACCTCAATGCCGTCGATCCGGTCTGGCGTGAGCTCAACCGCGATATCCGCTTCCGACGCGCCCTGTCCCTCGGCATCGACCGCAACACGCTGAACAACGCCCTGCTCTTCGGGCTGGGCACGGAAGGCAACAATACGGTCGTCTCGGAAAGTCCGCTGTTCACGCCGGAGCTGCGCACGCTGAACGCCACCTATGATCCTGGCGAAGCATCGCGGCTTCTTGACGAGATCGGCCTGACCAAGCGCAACGGCGCGGGCATCCGCCTTCTGCCGGACGGGCGCGAGCTGGAGATCATCGTCGAGACGGACGGAGAAAGCAGCCTCGTCGTGGACGGCCTGACGCTCATCAGCGAATTCTGGCGCGAGATCGGCATACGGCTTTTCGTGAAGCCGCAGGACCGTACCGTGCTGCGCAACCGGGCATTCGCCGGGCTGACCGTGATAGTGGCGGCGCCGGGCTTCGACAATGCCATCCCCACCGCCATCATGCCGCCGACCGAATTCGCGCCCATGCGCCAGGACAATTACGCTTGGCCGAAATGGGGCCAGTATGTCGAGACCAAGGGCATGAACGGCGATCCCATCGACATGCCGGAAGCCAAACGCCTCGCGGAACTCTACTCCACCTGGATGTCCACGAGCGACGAGAAGGTGCAGGAGCAAGTGTGGCGCGACATGCTTCGCAATCATGCCGAGAACCAATGGATCATCGGCACGGTAGCAGGCGCGCTTCAGCCTATCGTCACGCGCAACGGCCTCCAGGGCCTGCCGGAGAAGGCGCTCTATTCCTGGGAGCCGACCGCGATGCTCGGGATCTACCGGGTAGATGAAATCTTCTGGAACAAAGCCGTCGGCAAAGAGGCCCGCAGATGATCCGCTTTTTGTTGCGTCGCCTCGTCACCATGGCGGTGACCCTGCTGATCATCTCGGCCCTCGTGTTCTTCATCATCAAACTGCCGCCGGGCGACTTCCTGTCGAACCTGATCACCGAGCTGCGGGCGCAGGGCGACAGCGCCGCCATCGCCAAGGCGGAATTTCTCATCAAGCAATACGGGCTCGATCGCCCGGCCTGGGAGCAATACCTGATCTGGCTCGGCGTGATGCCCGGCCCCAACGGCTTCTCCGGCCTCCTGCAGGGCGATTGGGGCTGGTCCTTCGAGTTCGACAAGCCCGTCGTCGATGTGGTGGGCGATGCGTTATGGCTGACGCTGCTCGTGAACCTCGCAGTCGTGATCTTCATCCATGTGGTCTCGATCCCCATCGCGATCTATTCGGCCACGCGGCAATATTCCGCCGGCGATTACGCCGCGACCTTCGTCGGCTATATCGGCCTTGCGACCCCGAGCTTCCTGCTTGGCCTGATCCTGCTTTATTACATGAACCGCTGGTTCGGCGTGTCCATCGGCGGTCTCTACGATGCGGAATATGCGGGCGAGCCATGGACCTGGGGCAAGATCCAGTCCCTGCTCTCGCATCTTATCGTACCGACCATCGTGATCGGTCTCGCGGGCACGGCCTCGATGATCCGGCGCATGCGCGCGAACCTGCTCGATGAACTGGGCAAGCAATATTACGTGACGGCAAAGGCCAAGGGACTGGAGCCCACGAAGGCGCTGCTGAAATACCCGTTCCGCATGTCGCTCAACCCGTTCGTCGCGGATATAGGCAATCTCCTGCCGCATCTGGTCTCGGGTTCGGTGCTCGTATCCCTCGTACTGAGCCTGCCAACCGTCGGCCCGATCCTGCTGGGTGCGCTTAAAAGCCAGGACCAGTTCCTCGCCGGCTTCATCCTCATGTTCGTGGCAATGCTCACCGTTGTCGGCATGCTGATTTCCGACATTCTGCTGGCATGGCTCGATCCTCGCATCCGCCTGGGAGGCACACGATGAACACGCTTCCCCCGCTTAAAAAACATTATGTGGATCCGGCCCCCTTCGATCCCGGCGCGACGGAGCCGCTGGGCTCGGAGAACGAAGCCTTCTACCGCGCCTCATCCTGGCAGCTCATGTGGTGGAAGTTCCGCCGTCACAAGGTGGCGCTGGCGGCGGCCATCATCCTGTTGTTCTTCTATCTGATGGTGCCCTTCGTCGAAATCATCGCGCCCTACAACCAGACCAAGCGCCACGGCGATTTCCTCTATGCCCCGCCGCAGAGCATCCACCTCATGCACGAAGGGCGGCTCATCGGTCCCTACGTCTATCCCTACAAGTTCACCTTCGACATGGACACGTTCCGGCGCGTCTACACGGTCGATAGGTCCCAACCGCAACCGATCCGCTTCTTTTGCCGTGCGGATGCTTACGAGTTCTGGGGCCTCATCAACTCCGACATCCACCTCTTCTGCCCGCCTGAGAACGGCACGATGTTCATTCTCGGCACGGACCGCCTGGGCCGCGATCTCTTCTCGCGCATCATCTACGGCGCGCGGATCTCGCTGACCATCGGCATCATCGGCATCGCGGTATCGTTCACGCTGGGCCTCTTCTTCGGCGGCCTTGCAGGTTATCTCGGCGGCTGGGTGGATCACGTGATCCAGCGCGTCATCGAGATTCTGCGCTCATTGCCGGAGCTGCCGCTATGGCTTGCGCTCTCGGCGGCTTTGCCGGCCAACTGGAGCCCGATCCTCGTCTTCTTCGGCATCACGATCATTCTCGGCCTGCTCGATTGGCCGGGCCTTGCCCGCGCTGTCAGATCAAAGCTGCTGTCGCTGCGCGAAGAGGATTACGTGAAGGCGGCGGAGCTGATGGGCGCATCGAAGCAGCGCATCATCGCACGCCACCTGATCCCCAACTTCATGAGCCATCTCATCGCCTCCGCAACGCTCTCGATCCCGTCCATGATCCTCGGCGAGACCGCCCTCTCCTTCCTAGGCCTGGGCCTTCGCCCGCCAGTCACGAGTTGGGGCGTGCTGCTCAACGAAGCGCAGAACCTCGCCGCCGTGCAGCTGCATCCGTGGCTGCTCTTCCCCATGGTGCCGGTGATCATCGTCGTCCTCGCCTTCAATTTCATGGGCGACGGATTGCGCGACGCGGCGGATCCTTATCACTGACGGAGACTGACATGAGCCCATCGAAGCTTGCGACCAAGGATGCCCTGGCGACCGTTCCGGTAAAGGATCTGGCGAGAGCTAAAACCTTCTACGAGCAGACGCTCGGGCTTGAGCCGATTGAGACCGAGGAGAGCGGCGTTCAGGCCTATTGCGCAGGCTCATCGACGATCATCGTCTATGAGTCCGCATTCGCAGGCACCAACCAAGCCACCGCCGTCACATGGCCCGTGGGTGACGACCTCGACGCCATCATCGCCGAACTTAAAGCGAAGGGCGTGACCTTCGAGCATTACGACATGCCCGGCACCACGCTCGAGGGCGACATCCATGTTTCAGGCCGCATGCGTGTGTCCTGGTTCAAGGACCCCGACGGCAACATCATCAATGTCGGAAATTATTGAGCGTCTCTCTCAACCAAAACACACAACAAAAAAGGCGCCCTTTCAGGCGCCTTCTTCATTTTATGCTGTGCTTATTCAGCGGCGGCGCGGGCTCTTGTCGAGCCATGCGACCTGCGCGCCATCGCCGCGGCGGCCTTCGGAACGCTGGCCGGGCTTGCCCTGTGCGGCGCGCTGAGGCTGCTGCGGGCGCTGGCCCTGTGCGGGCCTCTCGCCTTGAGCGGAACGCTGCTGCTGACCGGCAGCCTGTCCGTTGCCCTGCGACTGACCGCCGGGCTTGCCGCCACGGCTGCGACGGCGCTGGGGGCCTTTGTCGGCGTTCGGATCGCTGCTGCGCGACTGGCCGTGGCCCTTATGACCGCGTGCATGCGGCGCCGGGCGACCGCGCTGGTGCTCGCGGCGCTCGGAAGGTTCAGGAGCAGCGGACGCTGCGGGCAGGCCTTCCGGCAGCGGCATGACCGGCACCTTCAGGCGCGTCAGCTTCTCGATGTCCTTCAGGTACGCCTTCTCCTCGTCGTTGCAGAACGAGATCGCGAGACCCGTCGCACCGGCGCGGGCCGTACGGCCGATGCGGTGGACGTAAGATTCCGGCACATTCGGCAGGTCGTAGTTGATGACGTGGGACACGCCCTCGACGTCGATGCCGCGCGCGGCGATGTCGGTGGCAACCAGCACACGGCAGGAGCCGTCACGGAAACCGGCCAGCGCACGCTCGCGCTGCGGCTGCGACTTGTTGCCGTGAATGGCGGCGCCCACGATGCCGGCCTTGTCGAGGCCGCGCACGACCTTGTCCGCGCCGTGCTTGGTGCGGGTGAAGACGAGCACGCGGTCGATGCTTGGGTCGCGCAGGAGCGTCTCGAGCAGAACCTGCTTGCGGCCCGTCTGCACGAACATGACGCTCTGCTCCACACGCTCGGCGGTGGTGGCGACGGGCGTCACCGCCACATGGGCCGGATTGCGCAGGAACGAGTCGGCCAGCGACGAGATCGTCTTCGGCATGGTGGCCGAGAAGAACAGGCTCTGGCGGTCTTTCGGCAGCATGGTCACGATGCGCTTCAGCGCATGGATGAAGCCAAGATCGAGCATCTGGTCGGCCTCGTCGAGGACGAGGATCTCGATATCGCGAAGGTTCAGCGCCCTGCGATCCACGAGGTCGAGCAGACGGCCGGGCGTGGCGACGAGCACGTCGACGCCCTGAGCGATTGCCTTCTCCTGGCGGGAAATGGTGACGCCGCCGAACACCACTTCGGTGGAAAGGCGCAGGTTGCGGCCATAGACGCGGAAGCTGTCGGCGATCTGGCCGGCGAGCTCACGGGTCGGGCTGAGCACGAGCACGCGCGGGCTCTTGGGCTTGCGCGGCTTCGGGTTGTCGTTGAGGCGGTGAAGAATCGGCAGCGCGAAGGCCGCCGTCTTGCCGGTGCCCGTCTGCGCGATGCCGCAAACGTCGCGGCCTTCCATGGCATAGGGAATGGTCTGGGCCTGGATCGGCGTGGGCTTCTCATAGCCCTCAGCGGACAAGGCCTTCAGGATCGGCTGGGCCAATCCGAAATCGGTAAAGAGTGTCAAAGGAGATCTTTCGAACGGATGCGGTGAGCCGGAAAGCAGGTTCGGCTATACGCTCAAGGCGCTTCATGGCTCTGGGAGACAACCCGCGTGATGGGGCCGTCATATGGGTCAAGCGTTTGAAGAAGGGGACCGGGTTTTCACTGATCAGCGAATTTCCGTCACGCAGTCCCGCTCAAGCGGCTCGTTCATCGAGCGCTGACGCCGTGCCGTTCATATGAAGGCTCGGTGTCAAAAAGTCAATGAGAGGCGCCCGACCCACCGCCGTCATCCCCGAATGGCAGGACCGCTCCGGGATCGGGTGCAGGATGAGGTGCGCCCTTCTGTCATTCCGGGGCGAGCGTTAGCGAGAGCCCGGAACCCATAACCACCGCATGTACAGGATAAGGCTGTGCAGATCGAAGCGCTTTTCTTGCAACGCCGTGGTTATGGGTTTCCACGCCTACGGCGCGGCCCCGGAATGACAGCGCTCTCTTCTGATGACGATCCCGGATCTGCGCTGCGCTCCGTCCGGGATGACCGCTTGAGGTGAGGTAGGCGCAACGATATGTTCTGCATTTGTTCTTGACAATGATCCTAACCTTGGCTATACCCTTCCCCAGCCTGATCCACCGAGGGGCGCGCTCGCGAGGCGTCGTGATTGTGGGATCGGGCACGGTCCTGCTGTGGGTGTCGCAAGCCCGCTGACGGGAGGCCCTCCGCTGAAAGACGCGGTGTACGCCTAAAAAAGCCGTGCGCGAGGAGCCGTCAGGTTCTTCACACAAACACACAACGAGCCGGACGCCTCCTCGCGCCCTCCCTCGACCAGCAAACCTCGGGCGAAACACGCCGCGAGGCCGTTCTCGCTTGTTCTTTGGAAGTCACTGATCGCAGGTCGGCATTCAATGCACAGAAAGTACTGCGAGAAGGATCGTTGGGACGCCCCTACAGACCTATCCGTCAGCCAGAGGGCATGACATAAGTTTCGAAACAAAAGAACGTCTTCGGTGAGGATGTTCAAGAGGGAAACGCGCAGCCATGCAGGGGCAAATCTTCCTGTTCGACATGGACGGCACCTTGATCGATTCCAATGGAGTGATCGAAGGCATCTGGCACCGCTGGGCCGGCAGGCATGGTCTCGACGGGCATGCGGTGCTGGCCAAGGCCCATGGGCGGCAGGCTGCCGAGACGATCCAGCTTTTCGCGCCCGAGGGCGTCGACCAGGTTGCCGAGACGGACTGGATCAACGAACAGGCCGCCATGGAAACGAGCGGGATCAAAGCCGTGCCGGGCGCCAAGGCGTTTCTTTCCCAACTTCGCTCCGGTGAATGGGCCATCGTGACCTCGGCGAAGCGCTTCATTGCGGAACAATGGCTGGCGGCCGCAGGCCTGCCCCAGCCTGAAATCCTTATCGCAGCCGAGGACGTGTCTCGCAGCAAACCCGATCCCGAAGGCTATCGCTTGGCAGCGAAGCGCCTCGGCCATGAGGCAAGCGAGGCCATTGTCTTCGAGGATGCGCAGGCCGGCATCGAAGCTGGTCGGCGAGCCGGCGCAAGGATCGTGGGGATCGGCTCCGCGAACCATTTTTTCCACCTCGCGGATACATGGATTTCGAGCTTCCGGCAGGTCGATCTGCTAAGAGAACCCTTAGGCGGCTTCAGACTCCGATTCTGATCCTGCCGCCGATCGACAAGTCTCCCCGGCTGAAAGGCCAGCGATGTCCTCCCCCGTCCAAATGCCGTGGCGCTTTCTCCTCGCGCTGTCGTTCACCCAGCTGATTTCCTATGGGACGGTTTTCTATTCCTTCGCGCTCATCATCGAGCAGATGGAACGGGACTTGGGATGGTCGAAATCGGCGCTCGGGGGCGCTTATTCCCTCGCCCTCGTTTCCTTCGCCTTATGCGCCGTGCCCGTCGGCCGCCTGATCGATAAGGGCTATGGCCGCTGGGTCATGACCGGGGGCTCCGCCCTCGCCGCCGTCCTTCTCGCTTTCTGGGCCCATGCCGATCAATACCTCACCATCGTGCTGATCTGGCTCGGCATCGGGGCCGTCATGAGCGCCGTGTTCTATGAGGCGAGCTTTGCCGTGCTGACGCTTCATCTCGGCGTACAGACCCGCCGGGGCATCACCATCATGACGCTCATTGCCGGGTTCGCCAGCACGATCTTCATCCCCCTCCTCCACTGGTCCATCGAGCTCTATGGCTGGCGGGGTACTCTCCTGGTCCTGGCGGCCCTGAACATCGGCATCTGCACCCTTGTCCATGCGGTCACCATTCCGGCCGTTCGCCGCGAAAGGAAGAGCACGACAGCCAGTCAAATAAAGCCCGCATCCCATCCGCACCGGATTCTCCGCCGTCCCGCCTTCTGGTTTTTCGTCGGAGCCTTCGTTCTCCAGGGCATCCTCTCTACCGGTATTCCCGTCCACCTGATCCCCATGGTCCTCGAGAAGGGCTTCCCCATCGAGACTGCCGTGGCCGCCTACACGGTCATCGGCCCCGCCCAGGTGGCGGCGCGCTTCCTGACAGGCTTCGGCGAGCGGGGCCTGAGCCTTAAGGCGATCGGCCTTGCGACCATGATCATCGCCGTCATGGCCTTTGCCCTCCTGCCCTTCATCTCAGTTGGGTTCTGGACGATCATCGCCTTCGCGACTCTCTACGGCGCGGCCAACGGCATGATCACCATCGTGCGGGCCCTCCTGCCGCCAGAGCTGTTCGGGCGCGAGGATTACGGCACGGTCCAGGGCCTGATCGCCATGCCGATCCGCCTCACCACGGCTGCCGCCCCATTCCTGTTCGGGGCGCTCTGGGCATGGTCAGGCAGTTACAGTTCGGTCATGATCATGTGCTTAGGCATGTCCCTTCTCTCCCTGGGCTTCTTTGTTGCCGTGCTGTTGTTTCAAAAGGATCGGGAAAATCCCGAAAATCCACTTGCGTTAGACGGCTAAAGAACTCATGTGCTGAGCTACATAATTGCTTGGTTTTTGAAGAAAGACGCGTTCCGTGACGGCAGTAACTGATCTTCTCATCGTCGGCGGCGGCATCAATGGCGCGGGCATCGCGCGCGATGCGGTGGGCCGGGGTCTCTCCGTGGTGCTCTGCGAGCAGGGCGATCTGGCGGGCTATACTTCCTCCGCCTCGACGAAGCTGATCCATGGCGGCCTGCGCTATCTCGAATATTACGAGTTCCGCCTTGTCCGCGAGGCCCTGTTCGAGCGCGAGCGCCTGCTCAATTCGGCTCCGCATATCATCTGGCCGCTGCGCTTCATCCTGCCCCACGAGAAGGGCATCCGCCCGGCCTGGTTCGTGCGTCTCGGCCTGTTCCTCTACGACCACCTCGCCCCGCGCAAGAAGCTGCCGGGAACGGAAGGCATCAAGCTCACCCGCCATCCCGCAGGCCAGGCCCTGAAGCCCGGCTTCGACACGGCCTTCGTCTATTCCGATTGCTGGGTCGAGGACAGCCGCATGGTGGCGCTCAACGCCATCGACGCCTTCGAGAAGGGCGCGGATATCCGCGTGCGCACCAAGCTGACCTCGGCCCGCCGCGAGGGCGATATCTGGGTGGCGACGCTCGAGAACACGGAGACCGGCCAGACGCAGGATGTCCGCGCCAAGGTCATCGTCAATGCGGGCGGCCCCTTCGTCGCCGACGTGCTGAATGCCAAGCTCGGCCTCAACACCAAGAAGAGCGTACGCCTCGTGAAGGGCAGCCACATCGTGGTGCCGAAGCTCTTCGACACGAAGGAAGCCTTCATCCTGCAGAACACGGACAAGCGCATCGTGTTCGCGATTCCCTATCAGGAGAAGTTCACGCTCATCGGCACCACGGATATCCCCGTGGAATCCGTGCCCGACAAGAAGGTCGAGATCAGCGCGGACGAGGTGCAGTATCTCTGCAATGTCGTGAACCACTTCTTCAAGAAGCAGGTGACGCCCACGGACGTGGTCTGGACCTATTCCGGCGTGCGCCCGCTCTTTGACGACGGCTCCTCCAACGCCTCCGCCGTCACCCGCGATTACGTGTTCGACATGGACACGGCAGGCGGCAAGGCGCCGGTTCTGTCGATCTTCGGCGGCAAGATCACGACCTTCCGCAAGCTTGCCGAGCACGCGCTCGATGAGCTGAAGACCTTCTTCCCGAACATGAAGCCGTCCTGGACCGAGAATGCGAAGATGCCCGGCGGCGACATGCCGGATGCAGATTTCGACCGCTTCTTCGCGACCGTGCGCCAGCGCTGGCCCTTCCTGCCGGAGCAGGTGGCCCATCGCCTCGCCCGCGCCTATGGCACGCGGATCGATGAGTTGCTGGGCCAGACCAAGTCCATGGCCGATCTCGGCGAGGATTTCGGCGCCGGCCTGACGGGCGCGGAGGTCGATTACCTGATGCGCCGCGAATGGGCGCGCAGCGCCGAGGATATCCTCTGGCGTCGTTCGAAGCTCGGGCTTCATGTGCCCGCCGACGCTCCGGCGAGGATTGACGCCTACATCGCCAAGCACAAGGCTGCATCCGTCGCTGCCCAATAAGAAACGTCCAGGGGATTCATCATGGCTCAGTATGTCGGCGCTATCGATCAGGGCACGACCAGCTCGCGCTTCATCGTGTTCGACCGCGCCGGCAGCATCGTCTCCGTCGGCCAGAAGGAGCACGAGCAGATCTATCCCAAGCCCGGGCATGTGGAGCACGATCCCCTCGAGATCTGGCGCAACACGCAAGGAGTGATCCTTGAGGCCTTGGACAAGAAGGGCCTGAAGCCACAGGACCTCGCCGCCATCGGCATCACCAACCAGCGCGAGACCACGCTGATCTGGGACAAGCGCACCGGAAAGCCGCTCCATAACGCGCTTGTCTGGCAGGACACTCGCGTCGATTCCATCGTCGAGGAATTCGCTGCTGACGGCGGCTATGACCGCCTGCGGGTCAAGACTGGCCTGCCGCTCGCGAGCTACTTCTCGGGCCTCAAACTGCGGTGGCTGCTCGACAACGTGCCCGGTGCGCGGGAGAAGGCTGCGGCGGGCGATGTTCTGTTCGGCAATATCGACACCTGGCTCGTCTGGAACCTGACCGGCGGCATCGACAATGGCTGCCACATCACCGACGTGACGAATGCCAGCCGCACGCAGCTGATGAACCTGAACACCCTGGAATGGGACGAGGAGATCCTTTCGCTCTTCGACATTCCCCGCGCCTGCCTGCCGAAGATCCTCTCGTCGAGCGAGGTCTATGGCGTCGCGACCGACAATCTGGCCGGCGTGCCGATTGCAGGCATCCTCGGCGACCAACAGGCGGCTCTCGTAGGCCAGGCCTGCTTCCAGCCGGGCGAAGCCAAGAACACCTACGGCACCGGCTGCTTCATGCTCATGAACACCGGCGAGACGCCCTACCCGTCCAAATGCGGCCTGCTGACGACGATGGGCTACAAGTTCGGGAACGAGAAGCCGGTCTATGCGCTGGAAGGCTCCATCGCCATCGCGGGCGCCCTGGTGCAGTGGCTGCGCGACAATCTCGGGATCATCCAGGCAAGCCACGATATCGAGCCGCTCGCCCGCAGCGTCGAGGACAATGGCGGCGTGACCATCGTGCCGGCTTTCTCCGGCCTTTACGCCCCGCATTGGAACTCCCACGCCCGCGGCCTGATCGGCGGGCTGACGCGCTACGCCAACAAGGCCCATATCGCCCGCGCCGCCCTGGAGGCCACGGCCTTCCAGACCCGCGAGGTACTGGAGGCCATGGTCAAGGACACGGGCATCGCGGTCAAAGACCTGCGCACCGATGGCGGCATGGTGGTGAACGAGCTGCTGATGCAGTTCCAGGCCGATGTCCTTGATGTGCCGGTGGTGCGCCCCAAAGTGATCGAAACGACGGCCCTGGGCGCCGCCTACGCGGCCGGCCTCGCCGTCGGATTCTGGACGAGCAAGGAAGAGGTCGCCCGCAACTGGGCCATCGACAAGCGCTGGACCCCGTCGATGGAGGCCTCGCGCCGCACCCAGCTCAACGCGGAATGGGACAAGGCCGTCGCCCGCTCCCTCGACTGGGCTCCTTAAGAAGTACGGGCGGTCGCGAACCGCCCTTCTCGTTCAAGCGCCGAGAACGCTCCTGATCCTGGCCGCATGATCCGCCAGCACGTCATTGGCCTCCATCTGCCCCGTATGCGGCTTCAACGGCACGCCCTCGAAGCGGGGGATGATATGGACATGGAGGTGGAACACCACCTGCCCGCCCGCGCTCTCGTTGAATTGCTGGACAGTCACGCCATCGGCGGAGAAGGCCTCCTTCACCCCGCGGGCCACGACCTGAACCGCCTTGGCGAGTTCCGCGACGTCTTCAGGCTTCGCGTCGAGGATGTTGCGGGCCTTGGTCTTCGGGATCACCAGCACATGGCCCTCGCCTCTCGGCATGATGTCCATGAAGCCCAGAACCTGATCCGTCTCGTAGATCTTGTGACAGGGAAGCTCCCCTCTGAGGATCTTCGCGAAAACATTGGTGTCGTCGTAGGTCATCCTGCCCTCTCGTCATCCATGGGTCCGATGCTCATACACCGAGATCGGGCATCGATCATCTCTCTTGCGAGCTTGAGCTGTTGGCAGGCCTTGGAGCAGTTCGAGCCTGCGAAGTGCTGGGAGAGAGGAACGAACCAGAGTGAATCCATCCCCGAGTCAAACCGGCCGCCCCTGATGGCTCCAGCTTGAAGCCAAGAATATTCTTCATATTCGACCGATGAATTGATGTCTCACTCTTCCAGGGGATGCTTAGGGTTCCGTGCGGGAGACTCGCGCAGCTTTCAATAAACCGAGGGCGCGCGACCGATCTTCTTAAATATCCCATGCTTTGTGCTTTTGATTTTTGCGATGCCGCAAAATATCCTTGGTTGCTCATAAACAAAAAGTCGCCACAATTATTTGGGTGCGACAAGAAAGCTCAACCCTTCTTCCATCGGGGCAGACTTTATTCTTCAAACTTTTTGCAAAGGTTGCGCCTTCCCAACCGGAACCATCGAATTTGAGAGCGGTTGTTCAACCATGAACACATTCGTTAAGGAGGCATAAGATGGCGCCAAGTAGTTCGACTTCTAAGCGCGGTTTCGCGTCCATGGACTCTGACCGTCAGCGTGAGATCGCAAGCAAAGGCGGGAAGAGCGTTCCGGCTGAAAAGCGTTCCTTCTCGCAGGATCGCGAATTGGCCTCGGAAGCCGGCCGTAAGGGCGGTCAGGCCTCGGGTAACACCCGCGGCACTCAGGAATAGCATTGCCGCATGGCAATCGCAGTAAAGGGGCCGCTGGACGGCCCCTTTAACTTTACCCGATTACGAAAAACGAAAAGACTTATTGCTTAAAATGCAGAGCGGGATCGAACCGCCATTCCGTGATCACGTCAGTCCTGGCATCGTCCATTCCAAGCATGGCCCGGAAATCGGACAGACTCGGCACCTGAAAAACGATTGTCCCAAGATCGATCTGACGGATGATCTCCCCGGTCAAGGGCTTCAGAGGGTCCAATGATTGAACGTCGAGAACGAAGGCCGCTTCCTGCGTGACCTCCGGCCCAACCTGATGCGATGCGGCGATCATGGTCAAAAGGCAGTACTCATCGACGGAACCTTGCCGCGAACCGACAGGACGGAAATGAAACGGCCTCCCCCGCTGACGGGTCAGGGAGAAGGCAAGCAGGAGCGCGTCCGAAACGATGCCCTTGGCCAGTCCTGGATCGAGAAACCTGGACAAGGCTGTCTCGGGACTATCGAGAAGCGCTAGGTCGTACTGATCCTCCAGGCTTCCCAGCGACCGGAAAACATCGATGACCGGTACGGCACTCGGGTGAAAGAGCACTGCAACCGCATCGTGCCTGTTGAAGGATCTGTCTACGCTGGTCATCACCACAATAAACCTATGACTTGAGGATTAAACGTGACGCTGAACGCCGGGAGCAAAGGACCGGGGCCAGGCCTGCACGACCAGATGACGCCTCAGCATCAAGGGGCACGTGACGTCGTCCTGCTGATTATTGGCCACGATGCCGCTCAAGACGAACGCGGCGCTGTGCCGGTCATAAGGAGAAGAACTGGAAGACAGGCGGGAAAACTCGTCCGGCAACTCTTCCTGGCACAACGCAGCATCCAATTCGTTCGTCGCAGTCATTGTCGCCTCCGCATCATTCTTGTTTCGGCAACGTGTGCGCCAAGCGCGGGTTCCTGCTGCGGCGTGAAGTTCTCGAAACCCTTGGCCTTCCAGGAAATGCCGAGCTTCGAGAGGCCCGCGAAAAATTTTCAATATTTTCCAGGAACCGGAGGCCACCTCATACCGTTCTAGTTTCGACCGGTTCGAATGCCCCCTCGGACTGGCACTTTTAAAGGCGCAGCCATGAATGGCTGCGCCTTTTATTTTGCTCTACGGGCTTAAAAAGAAAACGGCACCCCGGAGACCGGAGTGCCGCTGTCTTCCCGATAGCTGCCGGTTAGGGCTTGGGAGCCGTCGTCGTCGTGCCGGATGCGCCCGTCGTACCCGTCGTGGTCGCGTTGTCCTTTCCAGCCTTCTTGTCGAAGGCAGGGGCAGCCTGAAGATCAGCCTTGGTCATGCGCAGGACAACACGCTCTGGCTCATTGGCCGAGGCCGAGCTGGAAACCGTCGAGGTTGCTGGAGCCGCCGTGTTCTGGCCAGCGGTAGAACCCGTGGCCGTCGAACCGGTCGTGGCTACGCCGTTGTTGCTGCTATCCATGGCTTTCGCTTGCTGAGCGTTGGCAAATTCCAGCGAGTCGTACGGGACGGCCACGTTCTTCTCACCAATTCCGAGGAAGCCGCCTACGCCGACCACGGCAGCCAGGACCTGACCGTTACGGTCCACGATCACGTCGTTGATGTCGCCGATCGACTCGTTATTGGAGCTGACGACGCGGGTGCCGATGAGATCGGACGCCATCATCTGATTAGCCTGCATCTGGGTCATGAACTGACCCTGCGACGCACTACCCTGGCTCATAGACGCGGACGAGTTCGTCGACGGGCTCACAGTGCCGGGCTGCATGGCCGGCGAGCCGGAATTGGTAGTACCCGTGCCGGTGGCAGCCGGACGGTCCGTCGGGGCCGATGGCGCGGGCGAGGTCTGAGCAAGGGCCGGCACAGCCGCGAAAGCCGTTACGACGAGGCAAGCTGCCATATGCTTCTTCAGCATTGCGAATTCTCCTGGGTGTACATTGGATCGCGTTGTGCGCCTTATTGCGCGGGAGATGAACGTCACTCGCCAGAAATCGTTCCCATATTTCAGAGCATCAAATAATTGTCATCGAGTATAAATTAAGCCGCCTTAAAATGAATACTCTTTAATAATGCCCCTCTTCATACCGACCCGCGCTACACGAATTCAGAATTCCCACAACAACCAAAAGCTGAACAAGCTCCTCTATGCAACACTAAAAGGGAAACGGCCCCGTACTGGACGGGGCCGTTTCATCATTCCTGCCGTCAGATCAGCGGATGCTCCAGCGACGCGAGACAAAGGCTTGGCATCCGGCTTGCGCTTGCCCTGGCAAGGGGGCTCACATCACCCATGCATCCCACCGGCGTAGTGCGCTTCGGCTTGCGGATCTCCTCGCTGCCCTCGCGGCGGGTGACAGGCGGATGCTCCACTGCGGGGCCCTGCGTCTCTTCCTTCATAGTAAGGATAGGCAGATCGGTATTCTTTGAGAAAATGGTCGTTCCGGAACGCGGATCGGAGCGATAGAGAACTTCGCCATTGCCGCCGCGCAGGATCACCGTTGCTTGGGTCAGCCCGACCACCTCAACGATGGAAACGGTGTTCTGCTGGACATCGCCATCCCAAACAGCCAGCCTGTCGCCTTTGACAGCATTCTGCTGCGTCATCGCCACCCGAAGAATGTCCTTGGACTTCGTGAAGGTATCGGGCTCCGAATTCGCGAGAGCAAAACTGCCCGCGAGGAAGCTAATCCCAGCTAGGCCAACCAACGTGATGGAGGCGCGGAGCATTCCCTCTCTCCTGCTTTCTCAGCTAAACTATTCGAGAAAACAACGCAGCCTCATCTTCGCGGTTCCTAAGCACCCATTCAGGATATTGCAAGAAAAAAAGTGGGAACCTTTATTTTCCACGGGGCGTTCTTTAGGTACCGGCCTCCTGGTCCTCCCCGCATTCCCCTTGTGCATTGGCCGGCACCTTTAGACGGGCTTTTGAGCCCGTCTTTTTTTATGCCGATTACATCATGACAAAAGAAAAACCCGGCTGTTGAGCCGGGCGATTACTTAGCAGTTATATTAGTCGAGCTGGGTTCAGGCCGTGGCGGCTCGAACCTCACGCCGGCGGGCACTCTGCTGGAAGAACAGGGCCTGGCTTATCACCGCCGACACGTTGGCCGGCTGGAAAGGCTTGGCGATCAGGAAGGCCGGTTCCGGCCGCTCACCCGTGAGGAACCGCTCGGGGTAGGCGGTGATGAAGATCACCGGCACCTCGAAGGATTTCAGGAGGTCATTCACCGCGTCGAGACCAGAGCTGCCGTCGGCGAGTTGGATATCGGCGAGGATGAGGCCGGGCTGCTTGGCGGAAGCCAGCTTCACTGCCTCTGTGCGCGTACGGGCGACGCCGGTCACGTTATGGCCGAGACCTTCGACGAGCGCCTCGAGATCCATGGCGATCAGCGGTTCATCCTCAATGATGAGAATATCTGTCGCCATATCGGCGGCAAGCTCGCGGCCTGCTTCGTCGACGAGGTCGCGGACGGTCTTGGTGTCCACGTCGAGGATCTGGCCGACCTCCTCTTCCCCGAAGCCTTCTAGACAGGAAAGGAGGAATGCCTGACGCGGCAAAGGAGTGATCTGGCCCAGGCGAACTTCCGCCGGGAGATCGCGCTGGATCTGCTCGCTGCGGCCGTTCACCGAAAGCGAGTTCCAGATGCGCGTGAAAACTTGGAAAAGCTCGACCTTGACGTTGCCGGATGGCCCGATGGTTTCGGGCTCGCTGACCAGCGTCTCAAGGGTGGCTGCCACATAGGCATCGCCAGCCATTTGGCTGCCTGTGAGAGCTCGTGCGTAGCGGCGGAGGTATGGTAAATGCTGGACGACAAGCTGAGCTGTCGACATTCGCTTCCCCTTATATGTGCTTTTGAATCGTTGTACCGATGGTCCATTCAACTCGGCAAAGCTGAAAAAGTTCCATGTTGGAACCGTGAGGGATACCGAGCGTTATTGCTCGAAAATGAATATACGGATACTGCCAAGGTTGGCTATCCCTTAATAAAGTACGGGATGGCAAGGGGAATCAGATGACAGGTGAAAACGGTAACAAGCTGGTCCGGGCGCTCCCGGATGCATCGACCAGTGCAACGCTTGGTACCGACCCCAAACTCGATAGCGGAAGCCAGAAACGCATCGGCGACCAGCTGCGCGCCATGTATGACGAATTGATGCAGCAACCCGTCCCGGACCGCTTCAAGGATCTCCTGGACCAGCTGGATAAAGTGCCCACCAAGAAAGAGGGGTCTCAATGACCTCAGAGCCCGATCTGCGGGAGGCTCTTCTAGCGGCCGTTCCAGGCCTGCGTGCCTTTGCCATCTCGCTTTCGGGACAAGTCGACAAGGCGGACGATCTCGTCCAGGACACGCTGCTGCGGGCCTTGTCCAACCTCCATCGCTTCGAACCGGGTACGAACCTCAATGCCTGGCTCTTTACGATCCTGCGCAACCTCTTCCATTCCGAATACCGCAAGCGCCGTCGCGAGGTCGAAGATCCCGACGGCTCCTTCGCCGGTCGCCTTAAGGTCCAGCCCGAGCAGGGCGTGCACCTCGATTTCGAGGATTTCCGCGTCGCCCTCGCCCAGCTTCCCTCCGATCAGCGCGAGGCCCTGCTGCTGGTTGGCGCCTCCGGCTTTTCCTACGAGGAAGCTGCGGAGATCTGCGGCTGTGCGGTCGGCACCATCAAAAGCCGCGTGAACCGGGCTCGCATTCGCCTCGCTGCAATTCTGAACGTCAACGACATCGACGATCTCGGCCCCGACAGCATGACCCGCGCGGCGCTTCAGGGCTGATCCTTTTTCTCTTCAGAGCACATAAAAAACGCCGCCTCAATGGGCGGCGTTTTCAAGTCGGTTTATGCCCCGGTTACATGGGGCTTCGTCCGCGCAGCAGACCGATCACAGCCGAGATGGCGAAGAGAACGATCGCGACGAAGAAGATGAGCTTGGCGATCTCGACTGCCGTCCCGGCAATACCGCCGAAACCGAAGAGAGCCGCAACAAGCGCGATGATCAGAAACGTGACTGCCCAACCAAGCATGGTGTTACCTCGCATTACTTAATCGACGTGAAGCCGATGACGTCAGAACAACGCCAAGCGCGACTGTGCGGTTCCGCTCAAGGACTCGAGCTTCATCAGTTTCCACAACCTATGCTGAAGTATTGGCCGCGCTCCTTGTGAGTATGGAACCGACGTCGAATGGATACGTTTTTCCACAAGACTTGGGAGATATGCCGATGACCCGTTCCATTGCACTGCGCGCGTTTTTTATGTTTTCCATTCTTACTTTGCTCGCCGCCGTCACAGGCATGGCGTCCCAGGCTCAGGTAGCAGAAGCCCTCTTCATGATCGGCGCTTCCCTCTCCGCCATGATGCTCTTCTTCGCAGTGACCGTTTCCGGCCCCGCTCCTGTCCCGGTGCGTGTGCGCCGCGGCCGCTGAACGACACTCAATTCTCTTCCTGAAAAAGGCGGCTCACGTGAGCCGCCTTTCGTTTGTCAGGACTCGGTGGCGTCACCGCCATTGGGATGCAGGATCGAACCCGTGATATAGGATGAATCCTCGCAGGCTAAGAACAGGAAGGAAGGCGCCACCTCGTTCGGCTGCCCGGGACGTTTCAGCGGCGTGTTGGAGCCGAAGGTCTTTACCTTCTCAGCCGGGAACGTGGCAGGGATCAGCGGCGTCCAGATCGGTCCGGGCGCTACGCCGTTCACGCGAATTTTCTTTTCTGCGAGCTTCTGCGCAAGGGAGCGCGTGAAAGCCACGATGGCGCCTTTGGTGGAGCTGTAATCCAAGAGATTCGAGCTGCCGCGATAGGCTGTCACCGAAGTCGTGTTGATGATGGCCGATCCCTCTTTCAGGTGAGGCATGGCGGCCTGCGTCATGTAGAAATAGCCGAAGATATTTGTCCTGAACGTACGGTCGAGCTGTTCGGGGCTGATCTCGGCGATGTCGCCCTTCGGATGCTGCTCGGCGGCGTTGTTGACGAGCACATCGAGCTTGCCGAAGCGTTCGATTACCTGATCCACGACCTTCCGGCTGAAAGACGGATCGCCGACATCTCCCGCGATGGTCAGGCAGGTGCGCCCTTCCCGCTCCACGAGCTTCTTGGTGGCCTCGGCATCCTCCGTCTCGTTCAGGTAGACGATGGCCACATCGGCCCCTTCTCTCGCGAAAAGCACCGACACGGCCCGTCCGATGCCGCTGTCGCCGCCCGTGATGAGAACGGTCTTTCCCTGCAGTCGATTGCTGCCGGGATAGCGCGGCTCGTAATCGGGCCGCGGATTCATTTCCGTCTCGTGGCCGGGCTGCTGATCCTGCTCCTGCGGAGGAAGCGTCTGCTGTTGTTCGGAACTCATGGCATCATCCATTCTGAGAGAACGATGCGGGCAAATGGCATTCTAACGAGAAGAGCCCGCGTTGTGGCTCAACGCGGGCTCCGGATGCGTGTTCCTGCGGAAAGGCTTACTCGGCGGCTTGCGGATGCTCGGCCGCCTCAGCTGTGGTCATGCGCAGGAGATGGTAGAGGATGATGGCGCCGAAGGTCGCGGTGCCGATGCCGTCGAGCGTGAAGCCGCCGACATTGAGCTTGAAGTTGCCCGCACCCAGCACCAGCGCCACGGCCACCGTGATGAGATTGCGCGGGTTCGAGAAATTGACCCGGTTCTCAACCCAGATCCGGCCCGCCGTCGCGGCGATCAGGCCGAACACGACGATCGAGAGACCACCGAGAACCGGCCCCGGAATGGTGCCGATGAAGGCGCCGAATTTCGGCGAAAGGCCGAGCAGCAGCGCAAAGCCCGCCGCGATGAGGAAGACCAGCGTCGAATAGATGCGGGTCACGGCCATGACGCCCATATTCTCGGCATAGGTGGTCATGCCGGTGCCGCCGGAGGCGCCGGAGAGCATCGTGGCGAGGCCGTCGCCCATAAAGGCGCGTCCGAGATAGGGATCGAGGTTTCGGCCCGTCATGGCGCCGATGGCTTTGATGTGCCCCAGGTTCTCGGCCACCAGGATGATCGCGACCGGCGCGATCAGGCTGATCGCCCGCGTATCGAAGACAGGAGCCTGGAAGGACGGGAGGCCGAACCAGGCGGCTTGCCCGATCTTCGTGAAATCGATGGGCGCGCCGTAGCCCAGAATGTTCGCGAAGATGTAGTAGATCAGGTAGCCAAGAACACCGCCGACCAATACCGGCAGACGCTTCCAGATGCCCGGTGCATAGACCGCCACGATGCCGACGGCGGCAACCGTAGCAAGTGCGACCCAGCGGGCGAAATCGCTGCCGTTGGCATTGTCCGGCGTGACGCCCGAGGCGCTGTTGATCGCAATCGGCGCCAGCACGAGGCCGATGGCGGCGACGATGGCCCCGGTTACCACCGGCGGCATGATCTTTTCGATCCAGCGATGGCCCGCGAGCTGCACCACCACACCGATCAGGAAGTAGAGAGCGCCGGCAGCGATGATGCCGCCCAACGCCAGGGCGATGTTGGGATTGGGGCTGCCCACCGATGCGCCGGTGGCGACGAGAACCGGGCCGATGAAGGCGAAGCTCGAGCCGAGATAGCTCGGCACCCGGCCGCCGACAACGAAGAAGAAGATCAGTGTCGCAAGACCGGAGAACAGGATGGAAACGTTCGGATCGAACCCCATCAGGATCGGCGCGAGAACCGTGGCGCCGAACATGGCGACTACATGCTGCAGGCCCACGACGACCATCTGGCCCGTCGGAAGCCGCTCATCCGGCATGATGACCCCTTCATTCTTCAGGGTCCAGTTCGGCAGAAAACGATCGGTCATATCGACACCCCCATGCAATGACGCGATTGTGAGCCTAGACACGGGAGCGGGGAAAAGGCTAGCGGCGCAGCTCAGTTATTAACCGCCGCGAAGGCCTGAATTCTGGACAAGTGCCTGTGCGGCAGTCACACCATGACATCACGCGAAGCAATGAGGGCGACCATGCGCAAGAACCACGACCTGCCCCAGGGCATGGTACACAGCCTCCAGATCGACAGCGAATTCCTGAAGGGCAATCTCCTGGGCGACCCGAGCAGGCGGCGGATCGATGTCTATATCCCCGCAGGGCACGATGGGCGCGGCCTCCCTCTCCTCGTAGATCTTGTCGGCTACACGGCGGGCGGACCGGCCCACACCAACTGGAAGAACTACGGAGAGAACGTCCCCGAGCGCCTCGACCGTCTCATCGCCACCGGCGCCATGCCGCCAGTCGTGGTCGCCTTCCCTGACTGCTTCACCAGGCTCGGCGGCAACCAATACGTGGACAGCGCCGCCATGGGACCGTGGGAGACCTTCCTCATCCGCGAGATGTTACCCTTCGTCGAGGAGCGCTTCGGCTGCGGCGGGGACGGCCGCCGGGGCGTCTTCGGCAAAAGCTCGGGCGGCTATGGCTCCCTCGTCCATGCCCTGCGCCATGGCGGCTCCGTCTGGTCCGCGGCGGCCTCCCATTCCGGCGATGTAGGCTTCGAGTTCCTCTACCATCTCGGCGAATTCGCAGGCGCCCTGAGGCATCTGGCCGGACACGGCATGTCCATCGAGACTTTCCTGCGCAAGTTCGAGGAAGGTCCAAAGGCCAAGGACCAGGACTGGCACGTGCTGATGATCCTGGCTCAAGCCGCGAGCTTCGACCCCGATCCGAGCCAGTTCTGCGGCATCAGGCTGCCGGTCGACCTCGAAACCTGCGAGGTCATTCCGGAACGCTGGGACAACTGGCTGCGCTGGGACCCGCTGCGCATGGCCGATGACGGGCAAACCCAGGAGAACCTGCGCAAGCTGAAGTCCTTTTACATCGATTGCGGCGATATCGACCAATACAACATGGTCTACGGCTCACGGCTCTTGCACCGAAAGCTCGAAGCGGCGGGCATTCCGCACACCTATGAGGAATTCCCAGACAACCACTCCTCGGTGGATTACCGCATGGATACCAGCCTGCCGCTGCTGGCGAAAGCGCTTACATAAGGACTCCACCTCTCCGACATGGCCGGGCTCGTCCCGGCCATGTCGGAGAGGCACGGCGCCTCACAGCATCGGGATACCGGCACAAGGCCGGTGATGACGTGGGAGAACATATCTCGATGAGAGAAGCCTACGCCCCGCCCGGCTCATCCTCGGTCGGCAGTTCGCAGTGATTGTGAATATGCGTCGCGGCATGGGCGGCATGGCCCATGCCCACCACGATCTGGTCGATGCCTCTGACGATATCGCCCACCGCGTAGAGCCCCTTCACCGAGGTCTGGCAATGGCTGTCGACCAGGAGACCGCCTGAAGGATCGTGCTCGGCGCCAAGGGCGAGCGCGAGATCGGAACGGTACTGGAGGCCGAGGGCCGAGTAGAGCACATCGAAGCGGTGCTCCTTGCCGCCCACATGGATGGCAGCGATGCGGTCGTCCTCCATCTCCAGGGTGTCGACCGGGCTCTCCACCATCTTGATCCCATGCTCGTCGAGCCGTGCTCGCTCCTCCGGCTTCAGGTCGAGATGCTGGCCCAGGGTCAGCAGAGTCACGTCGCGGGAATAGGTGCGTGCGATGAAGACCGCTTCGCCGATCCCATGAGCTCCATAGGAAATCACGGCGATCTTCTTGCCGCGCGATTCATAGCCGTCGCAGATCGGGCAATAGCGCACCAGACCGCGCTGCACCGCATTGGGAACATCCGGCAGGTCGGGCTCGATATCCACGGCTCCGGTCGCCAGCACGATGCGCCGGGCCGCGATCTGGCTGATCTGGCAGTCATTGTCCTCGACGAAGGCGATGAAGCGGTCCGGCTGCTTGCGCAGGCCCGTCACCCGCCCCGGCTGGACCTGCCCGCCATAGCGCTCAAGGCTGGCCCGGGCGCGCTCGATGATCTCAGGGCCTGAGATGCCTTCGGCGAAGACGGGAATGTTGTGGCTCGTCGGGATCCAGGCGGCTCTTGGCGTGCCGCTGTCGATCACCAGGAAGCGGCGCCTGAACCGCGCCAGATAAAGCGCCGTCGTCAGCCCGGCAGGCCCGCCGCCGACGATCAGGCAATCCAGAATATCCGCGTTCGACCCCATCCGGTCCCGTCCCTCCCTTTGGCATACAGGAAGCACAACACATGAGTGGACGAAAAGATCGTCCCGGTGCCGCCGATTGCTGAGCTTCCGACGAGTTCTGAAGACCGAGAGGTCTTTCGCTGCCGCCCACGAAAAAGCCCCGGCAGGTTTCCCTGCCGAGGCCGAAATCAAAGCCGAAGGGGCTCGTTAGATGAAGGGGCTCGTTAGATAATGAAGATGTCGGTGGCCTTCAGGCCCTTCACCTTCATGATCTCGACGGCAGCGCCCTTACCCGATCCGTCGGCATCGTAGTAGAGTACGCCGGACTTGTAGACCAGGAAGTCCTTCTTGTCCTTCGCCTTGCTGATAGAGAACATGTTCGGATCGAGCTTCGCAGGCGCGTCGATTGTGCCGAGCTTGCCGAGCTTCTTGAAGACCGCACTGTCGAGGAAGATCTTGTCTTCGCCGGAACGGAAGTCCTTGATCTGGTCGAAGTTGGTCGCCTTGTTCGCCTTCTTGGTGAACACGAAAGTATCGCTGCCAAGGCCGCCGTAGAGGAGATCGTTGCCCTCGTCGCCATAGAGCACGTCATTGCCGGCATCGCCATACAGCTTGTCGTTCCCCTTGCCGCCATAGAGCGTATCGAGGCCGAGCCCGCCGTAGACCTTGTCGTCGCCGACATCGCCATAGAGCTTGTCGTCGCCGCTAAGACCCTTGACCGTATCGTTGCCCTTCATGCCGTTCAGGATGTCGTCCCGCTCGCCGCCGTTGAGCTTGTCGTTCGTGGTCTTGCCGTTCAACACCAGGGTGACTTCGTCGCCGACATTGATGGTGAAGGTCTTAACCTCCGTACCGCCCTTGCCGTCGCTGACCTCGACCTTGATCTGGTGAGACTTGGCCTCTTCGAAGTTGACGCCAGGACCTGCCAGCACAAGCTTGTTGCCAGAGATGGCGAACCGGCCGCCAGCGCTGTCGATGAGCTTGTAGATGAGAGGATTATCACCATTCGGGTCAAACGCGTTGAGAAGGCCAAGTTCCGAACCGACTTGAGCATCCTCTTTGATGAATTTAACGCTGAGGTCCAAGCCCGTCGGAGCCGCGTTGGGCGCAGTCGGAGCGGTCGAGGCCACAGTCACCGTGCCAGTCTGTTCAACACCAGGCGTGGCGTGGTTGGGATCCGTCAACTTCACTGTGAAGGTGATGTTTTCGGATGCGCCCGCCGCCAGGTTGCGCGGATCGAAGGTCAAACCACGCAGGAGATCCCGCAGGTTTGAAGGAGACGTACCTGTAACCGTGTAGGTAACGATACCGGTATCGTTGTCGACCCCCACCAGGGTCAGCCCCGCGCCTGTAAGCGCGCCCAGATTATTCTGGAACGTGATCGTGGCCACGGTCTGCTGAGATGCCTCATTGGCGATGGTCACGCCACCGAACGGCTTGACCGTGCCTTCGTTGGCATTGGCAGCGACCGGGGTGGTCGATAGCCCGCCAATCTCCGGCGCCGAGTCGTCAGCGCGCGAGTCCAGGATAACCGTATCGGTCTGAGGCGTGCCGGGAGTAAGGTGGGTAGGATCGACCACCGTCACCTCGAAGCCGATTTCTTCGGACTCACCATCCCCCAGGTCGCGCGGATTGAAGGTCAAGGCGCGGAGCTTATTCTGCAGATCGGCTGCGCTCGTGCCCATGACCCTGTAGGTAACGATGCCAAGCGTATTCGCTGCTTCTACCAACTCCAGGCCAGCACCCGCGAGTGCGCCCATCTCAGCTGTGAACTTGATAAACGCCGTGGTCTCCTGACCCGTCTCGTTGTTGATGGTCACGCCATCGAACGGATTGACCGTGCCCTCGTTGGCGCTGACGCTGACCTTGTCGCCCGGCAGACCGCCGATGGTCGGTGCGCCGTCAGCCGGCGGAGTGGCGGTGACAGTGACTGTGTCAACCTGCGGGCCGATAGCCGTGTCGCGCGGGTGACCCGCATCGGTCACCGTGAGCGTGAAAGTGGTGTCCGTTGCAGTTGCGCCAACCGTCAGGTTGCTCGGGTCGAAGTCGAGAGCTGCCAGGGCCGCGGCCAGCGCCGTGGCATTGGCTGCCGTGAGCGAGTAGACCATCGTGTCCGCATCGGTCACCAGCGTCAGGCCCGCACCCGACAGCACGCCGGCTGCCTTGGCGAACGAGATGAAGACGGTGGTTTCCTGACCGGTGTCGTTGGTGATCGTCACGCCGGCAAACGGATTGCCGGTGGCGCCGTTGGCTGCGATGTCGCTATTGCTCAGGCTGCCGACGGTCGGTGCGCCGTCAGCCGGAGGCGTAGCGATCACGGTGACTGTGCCGACCTGCTGGCCGGTGGCCGTGTCGCGCGGGTGACCCGCATCGGTCACCGTGAGCGTGAAAGTGGTGTCCGTTGCAGTTGCGCCAACCGTCAGGTTGCTCGGATCGAAGTCGAGGGCTGCTAGGGCTGTGGCCAGCGCCGTGCCATTGGCTGCCGTGAGCGAGTAGACCATCGTGTCCGCATCGGTCACCAGCGTCAGGCCCGCACCCGACAGCGCTCCGGCTGCCTTGGCGAACGAGATGAAGACGGTGCTTTCCTGACCGGTGTCGTTGGTGATCATCACACCGGCAAACGGATTGCCGGTGGCATCATTGGCCTCGATGATGCTCGCCGCTAGGCCGCCGATGGCCGGCGTCGTGTCAGCCGGCGTCTCCGGATTAACGTCCTTCAAGTACACGTCGAGGGACGCCTGTCCAGTGCGCGTGGACGGATTATCTTTGTCTACATAAAACTCAAAAGTGAGATACTGGAATGCAGCGCCGGCGAGATCTTCGATATAGCCGTTATCTTCATCCTCAAAATTGAGCATGGCATCGCCGCCAGCAGTGACGCGCAGGTAATATCCCATGACGCCATTATGCTCGCCGTAGAAAACCTCGAAGCGACCAAAATCTCTTGTTACAACGATGTCGAGGTTGGCAAGATCCAACTCCCCGTCCGTGCCCTCAAGCCGCCCGAGAATCGTACCGGTCGGTATGTTCTCGTTCACTTCCATCTGGTTGTCATTGATCGACGACTGTTCGCCGCCGTTATGAGAAATTGCAACAAGCCTAATTGACATGGGAGCCCCTCTTTATATGATATAGCGTTACTTTATATATTACAGGAAGGAGATGCAATGCCGTTCTCTCCTAGGTCAGATTATGAAGAAGTGTTCGTAGGTCAGCTCAGGTGCCAGGTTGCTGGCGTTGATCCTGAACTTCGCGAACAAGGTGGCCGTTCCAGCGCTGCCCTTAAAGAAGCCGTTAGGATCGTAATAGAGCGAGCCGTCCGTGGGATCGTAGATGATGCGGTCGTCGGCATCCACCGACACCTTGCCTCCGACTCTGAAAGCGCCCGGGGCCAGCATGCCCAGATCGCCAATTCCATTTCCGAAAACGCCGTCCTTCTTCAGCAGAAGCTTGTCGCCTTCGCTGGTCTTGAAGTCCAGGATCGTGTCCACATTGGTGCGCGCAATCAGTGCCGAGTCGAACACGACCGAGTCTGATCCAGTTCCGCCCGTCAGCGTTTCATTTACGTCAATCAAAGTATTGCCCGTGAGGCGCTCCGCAGGAACGTCCAGCACGGGCTTGTTGCGAAAGGCAGATCCGGCGCGCTCAGATGAGGATTGCCTCACGCTCTCGAAGGCTCTAGCCATAGCCACCGCTCTATAGAGCTTGTCTGAGCAGCGCCCATCAAGTCGAGCGGTACGGGCTTCACGCCGCACATTGACGGTTGTCTCGAAAGGTCTTCCCCCATGTCGATCACCCTATCCGGCCCCAAGCTTCAAGCTCAGATCAGTACGCTCGGCGCTGAGTTGGTTTCCTTGCGGGACGAGGCCGGGCGCGATCTTCTGTGGGATGGCGATCCTGCCTACTGGACCGGGCGTTCTCCCCTGCTCTTCCCGGCCGTCGGGCGCCTGCGCGATGACCAAGCCTTGATCGATGGGCGCCTCTATCCCCTCAAGCAGCACGGCTTTGCCCGCACGTCCGCGTTCGACATCTTGCATGCGGATGCTCAAAGTTGCCGTCTGCGCCTGAGTGCGAGCGACACGACGCGGGAGTTCTATCCCTTCGATTTCAGACTCGACGTGACGTACCGCATCGAGGAAGCCGAGTTGATCTTCACGGCATCGGTCATCAACTTGGGTGATCGGGCGATGCCGGTTTCCTTCGGCTTCCATCCGGCCCTGCGCTGGCCCCTGCCCTATGGCGGCGACCGCAACGCGCACGAGATCCGCTTCGAGAGAGCCGAGCCAGCCTCCCTGCACGTGTTGTCGGATGGACTGATCGGCGAGGCCTCACGTCAGACGCCCCTGCAAGGCGATCGTCTGGCGCTGCACGACGATCTGTTTCAAGACGGCGCTCTCGTGTGGAGCGAGCTTGCAAGTCGCAGGGTTCGCTATGGCGTCCCCGGTCACCGCTCCCTCATGGTCACGTTCCCCCAGATGCCGCATCTCGGCATCTGGACGAAGCCTGGTGCGGGCTATGTCTGCATCGAGCCCTGGCAGGGCTATGCTGATCCTGTCGGGTTCACGGGCGAGTTCAAGGACAAGCCCGGGATCGTCATGATCCAGCCGGGAGAAAGCCGCGACTTCTCGATGGCGATTACCCTCGATCCACCCAGCGCGGCCTGATTACCAAGATCAAATAAAAAGCTCCGGCCTGATGGACCAGAGCTTTTTTGTAAGGCTTTTAAAGGGCAGTCTTAGCGACCGTAGATATCCTCGACGCGGATGATATCGTCCTCGCCCGTGTAGCTGCCCACCTGAACCTCGATCAGCTCAAGGGGGATACGGCCCGGATTGGTGAGGCGGTGCATCGCGCCGATCGGAATGTAGACGGACTCGTTCTCGTGAATGAGGGTCACGCTCTCGTTCACCGTCACCTCGGCGGTGCCCTTCACGACGACCCAGTGCTCGGCGCGGTGATGATGCTTCTGCAGCGACAGGCGGCCGCCTGGCGTCACCATGATGCGCTTCACCTGGAAGCGGGCGCCGTGATCGATGCGCTGGTACCAGCCCCAGGGGCGGTACATGCGGCGGTGCTCGCTGGCCTCGGGGCGCTGCTTGGCGCGCATGGAAACCACGAGCTCCTTCACCATCTCGGAGCGGCTGCGCGAGGTCACGAGCACGGCGTCGGGCTTGGCGACCACGACCACGTCGTCGATGCCGACGACCGTGGTGAGGATCTCGTCGCTGTGGACGAGGCTGTTGCGGGACGCGACCACTTCCACGTTGCCGCGGATGGAGTTGCCCTCATCGTCATGCGGCGAAGCATCCCACAGGGCGCCCCAGGAACCGATATCGGACCAGGAGAAGGAGACCGGCAAAACGCCGGAGCGGTCCGTGCGCTCCATGACGGCATAGTCGATGGAGATCTTGGGAGCCTGCGTGAAGGCGGCTTCATCGAGACGGATGAAGTCGAGGTCGGCCGCGGCGTGGTCGAGAGCCTCACGCGCGGCAGCCAGGATTTCCGGCTGGAAGCGCTCGAGTTCCTCGATCATCACGTCGGCGCGGAACAGGAAGTTGCCGCTGTTCCAGAGGAAGCCCTGGTCGATATAGCTCTGGGCCGTCTCGGCATTCGGCTTCTCGACGAAGCGCTCGGTGCGGAAGGCATCCGTGCCCTTGATCGGCTTACCGGTCTGGATATAGCCATAGCTGGTGGCCGGGTATTGCGGCACCACGCCCAGGGTCATAATGTGTCCCTGGCGCGCCGGCTCGAGGGCCGCGCGGCAGGAGGCCGCGAAGGCGGCTGCGTCGTCGATAATATGGTCGGCGGCGATCACGAGCACCACCGTCTCGGGGTCGTGCTTGGCCGCATGGCAGGCCGCGACCGCGATGGCCGCGGCGGAGTCCCGCTGGGTCGGCTCAAGGATGATATCGGCGCTGGCGCCGATCTGGGCCAGCTGCTCCGCCACGATGAAGCGCACATCGTTGCTGGAGATGATGGTCGGGCGTAGGAAGACCTCCGGCGCGCTCACGCGCTGCACGGCGGTCTGGAAAGTCGAATGATCACCCAGCAGATCGATGAACTGCTTCGGCATGCTGTCCCGGGAGGCAGGCCAAAGCCGCGTCCCCGAGCCTCCGCACATGACCACGGGTAGGATCTTGTTGTCGCCCTCGCTCATAGCCAGCCCTTCTTTATTACATTTGGCGGTCCTAAACACCCGCCAACTTGGCGTCAACAGAAGACCTGCGGTTTTGGAACCCGATGAAAGGCATCGCGGACCCGATGCGACCCTCGACCGCACACACCCTCCGTATTTGGGGAGGGCAACCAATCCAAAAGACCTTGTCCACGAAGCCGTCCACTTGTGAAGTGAGATTGTCCCAGAAAACGATGGATTTGTGCGTCCGATCTCCCTTACTAAGCCCTCATCGCAGGCAAGGCAGCTTTCCAGACCATCCGCATGAACACCAGCGTTCTCGATCCTCAGCCCGAAAGGAGGACCCGCGTCATCCTCCATTATTGGGGGCGCCGCGGTGGCGGATCCGAGTTCACCTTGTCGCTGGCACAGCATTTGCGCCGCTCAGCCCCCGAGATCGACGTCGCGCTTTCACTTTCGAGGCATAACGAGGAATCCGAGAGCTTCAAAGCTCTTGGGCTGCCGATCTTCACCTTCGATCGCCCCGGCCTCTCGACGCTCTGGCGCAAGGTCTGGTCGCTCCCGGGCGCCCTGAGACGGCATGCGGATGCGCTGGCAGCGACCAAGCCGGACGCCGTCATCATCACCATGAACGCGCCCTTCGCCTGGCCGTTCGCAAGTGCCCTGAAAAGGCGTGGCATCAGGGTCGTTTATGTCGTGCATGACGCCGAGCCCCACCCTGGCGACTACGCCGTGCTCTGGCAGCGCATCACGCAGGATCTCCTCATAAGAGGCGCGGACCAGCTCGTCGCCCTCTCAGGGAGCGTTCGCGAGCGCCTTGAACAGAGGTTCCCAGAAGCCGCCGGCAAGGTGTCCGTCATTCCCTTGGCCACGGCCTATCCGACCAAGCGGCTGCAAAAGGCTTACGATGGCGGGCCTATCAGATTGCTCTTCTATGGACGCCTGCTTCCCTACAAGGGCCTGGACCTGCTCGCGAGCGCCTTGGAGGCTCTTCGAGCCAACCCGGGATGGCGCCTGACCATCGCGGGCTCGGGGCCGCTTGAGGGTGAGGTCCAACGGCTGTTCGAAGCATGGCCTCAGGTCGACCTAGAACTTGGCTGGATTTCAGATCGGCGCGCCCAGGAGATGCTCTCGGACCATCACCTTCTGCTCTGCCCCTATGTCGAGGCCAGCCAGTCGGGCGTGGTGGTGCAGGCTATGTCCTGGGCAATGCCCAGCCTCGTCATGCAGACAGGCTCGCTGCCGGAGCAGATCGGGTTTGGGAGAGCCGGCCTAATCAGCCCTACAGCGGGCGCGGATGGATTCCGCAAGTGCCTGCAAACCGTTCTCAACCGGCCGGACGCTCTTACAGAACTGTTCCGGACGACAGCGGATTGGTTGGCCGAGTGTCAGGCCAATCGAGGCTGGAGCGAACTTATCGATCCTATCCAAGGCCCCGGCGGGATTCCGGCTCCGGCGAAGTAAGCAACCGCTCGCCGGAGAAGCACCGCCATGCGCAATCAGGTCCTACAGCATCGGGCCAAAAAGTGGATTTGCACTTTTTGGGTTGAGCCGATGCTTTCGCTCTCTGAATGAGAGCATCGCCCGATAGATCAGGCAGCCTGATCCGCAAGGACGTCATCCAGGCTGCCCGCAGCAACGATTTGGCCCTCGCGCAGGAGGATGCCCTTGTTGCAGTAGCGCTGCAGCATCTTCGGATCATGGGAAGCCAGAACGAAGATCCGGGAGTTCTCCATGACCTGCTCGATCCGCTCCCTTGCCTTGGCGGCAAAGTCGGCGTCACCGACGCTGATCATCTCGTCCAAGAGCAGGATGTCGGGCTGAACCGCCGTCGAAACCGCAAAGGCGAGACGGAGGGTCATACCGCTCGAATATGTCCGCATCGGCAGGTCCACGAAACCACCCAGCTCCGAGAACTCCTCGATGGACGGCGCGAGATCGGTGATCTCGCGGAAGGTCATGCCGAGGAAGATCCCGCGCAGAACGATGTTCTCCCGCCCCGTGAGCTCCGGATCCATTCCCATGGTCATATCCAGCAGGGAGGAGACCTTGCCTTGGATTTCGGCCATGCCGCGGCTCGGCTCATAGGCGCCGGCCAGAACTCTCAGAAGCGTCGACTTTCCCGCGCCATTATGGCCGACGAGCGCCAATCGATCGCCTGGGCGAAGCTCAAGGTTGATCCCACGCAAAGCCTCGACGGTCACGATCTCACCGTTCTGGCCAGCGATCCGCCCACCGACGCGATTGAGGACATTAGCCTTCAGCGACCGCCCACGGGAGTTATAGATCGGAAAGTCGACTGTTACGTTACGTAACGAAATGGATGCCATGGGATATGCCTAGAGCCAATAAACGATGCGCTGCCTGAAGCGGACGAAGAGCGGTGCCGCGATAGCGCCTAGAATGACGATGGTCGCTATGGCGGAAGCGTAGGTCACGGCGCTGGGCATCCGTCCAAGCAACGGCTCCGAAACGATGCGAAGAAAGGCAGCGAAGGGATTCAGGTTGACCCAGTGACGGGCACTCTCGTCGAGCAACTCCACCTGCCAGGTAATCGGAGAAATGAAGAAGGCGACCTGAATGAAGTTCTGGATGATCTGCGGCAAGTCACGGAAACGGGTGCAAAGGATCGCGCAGATGAGCCCCCCAAGGAAGCCCGCGACAACGACAAGCACAAGTCCGAACAATGCGGCCAACCACGTCCACGATGGGGCAACCCCGAAAATCATGAAAATGACGGGGAGAACGATGATGTTATGAGCGAATGAGATCCCGTTTCTGACCAATATCCGCAGAATGAACGTCGTTTTCGGTAATGCCTGCTGACGCAAGAAGCTTTCAGCCTGAACGAAGGCGCTGGTGCTGTCGGTCACGATACCGGCGATCAGAACCCAGACGACATAAGTCGTTGCAAGATAGGGCAGGTAATTCTTGATCGGCTGCTTGAACAGCGCGGCATACACGACGCCGATGGCAACCACGAAGATCGCAATGCTCAGCGTAATCCAGAACTGGCCGATACGGGAGCGGCGATAGCGCTGACGGATGTCGCCAATTCCCAGGAGCCACCAAACGCGCCAGCTCTGAAAGCCTTGGACGAGATCGAGCCACGCCCTCCGCGCCGGACCGCTGGCGGTCAACGTCGTCTGCATGTCACCGGGGGTCGACATCGTATTATCAATTGTGTCCATGATTTAATTATCTCGACACGGACGGCCACAGCCGTGCAATGCCTTACCGCAATAGCTGCACATCCGGCCGTCCCAATGTAGAGGCGGCCCCAAGGCAACCTCGGTTTTTCTGAGCCCTTCAGGCTATGAAGATGACGCCATCTAAATCCCGACAGCACGCAGGAGCGGCCCTCGAGACTTGGATGGCAAAAACAAACATACGTCGGCGAGATCTCCCTCGCGCCTTGTCACAGGGACTGCCGTCAGCGGACGGCCGACACTGTGCCTTCACTTCAACCAGGACCTAACGCAGCTGATCGGCTTACTGCCGGGCGATTGCCCGGCGAAGTTCTTCAACAACTCGGGCGACATCGCTGTCGCTGAGCCCGGGATAGCTGGGGAGGCTGATGCCGCGCGCTGCGATATCTTCCGACACAGGGAAGTGCTCGCCCTTCGCGTACATCGGCATCTGGTGAGCGCAGAAGAATACCGGTCGCGTCTCGACCCCTGCGCTCGACATCTGAGCCATGACGGCATCCCGGTCGGTGCCGCGCGGAAGCAGGAGGCTGACCAGCCAATCCGAGCTCGTCACTCCCGGCAGCAGCGTCTGGAACTCGACAGGCATGTCTTTGGAAAGCTCGCGATACAGCGCACCAATGGCACGCTTGCGGGCCAGGATGGCATCGATCCGCTCGATCTGAGCCAGCCCGATGGCGGCACAGATATTCGTCATCCGGTAGTTGAACCCGAGCTCGGTGTGCCAATAGCGCCGCGTGGGGGATTGCCCCTGACCTTTGACGATCTTCAGACGAGCCGCCAGATCCGAGTCATGGGCGGTGACCATTCCGCCCTCGCCGGTGGTGACCGTCTTGTTGCCGAAGAAGCTGAAGGTCCCGATATCTCCGAACGTCCCGACATGCCGTCCATTGATGGTGGAACCCAGAGCCTCGGCGCAGTCCTCGACGACCTTCAGGTTGCGCTCGCGCGCGAGCGCCATCAACGGGTCCATGTCGCAGATTGCGCCATACAGATGGACCGGGACAATCGCCTTCGTGCGAGGGGTGATCTTGCGGGCCACATCCTCAACGTCGATCAGCCAATCGCCGGGGCGGCAATCGACGAAGACGGGGGTAGCGCCTGTCTGGGCGATGGTGTTCACCGACGAGATATAGGTAAAGGTCGGAACGATCACCTCGTCGCCGGGGCCGATGTCCAGGCAATGGTAGGCAAGGTGCAGCGCGACTGTGCCATTCGAGACGGAATGGGCATGCTTGGCGCCGGTTTCCCGCTCAAAGGCCCTCTCGAAGCGGTCAATGAAGCCGCCAAGGGACGAGATCCAGGATGTGTCCAAGCATTCGTTGACGTATTTCTTCTCGTTGCCGGACAAATCAGGCTGATAAACGGGAAGAATGGAAAGTGGTGCGGTCATCTTGTCAGTTTTTGTCACTTTCAGCCCCTCCGGCTTCTTCAAAAAGTGCAGACATCTCATGCCCCAAGCGAGATGAGAGCGGGTCATCCCAAGCGAGGCCCATTTCAGCCACTGTTGCGCCTATTGTCCACCCTGCATTCCTAAGGGGGGCTCGATGCAGCGCTTCATCTAGCACTTCGATAAGGGCGTCAACATACTTCTCGACGCAGCCCTCTCCCTCCGGCAGCGGGACGGTTGCAACGGTATCCGCCCCCATTTCCTTTATAGAGACCGGAAGATCAGCTCCAGCATCGAGTGAACCGATGGGAAGCAAAGCAACAGGCCCCGCGCAAAGGCGGCACACCTTAGAATGGTCGCGGTCAGCATGAACAACCGCTCCGGTTGAAAGTGACGCCAGCCGCGCGATCCAGTCGATCTCGCCCGGATCACTTGGCAGCGCGGCACCCTCTACTGACTCAGCGTCGCCATTCGAAGCGTCTTGCTCATGAAATATCGTAACAACTTGGAACCGGCGGGCAATATCTATTATCCGCTCGTGATCCATTGCTTCCCGGGCCGCATTGACCACGCACAAATCGAAGTGGGTTTCGAGAAATTCCGTTGTGTATTCAGCCGGTGGATAGACAGGCAATGAGCTGTCAAGGGCGGAGGGCGTCTCCTCGGCTCCACCCTCTGTCCGGATGATCTCCGCTCGAATACCTCGACGCCTCAGCTCTTCGCACACTCGAAGGCTATAGCGGGCAATCGAAGACTGCTCATTGAAGGGACTGGCCCAGCCGATCCTCATAACAGCCTCACGCTAGCAGACGTTCGACGGTTGTGGGCCAGTCGACCTTGAGAGAACGCCACCTTTCATGACCCGCAGCACCCATGTTCATGGCCCGGTTGGGCGATTCCAGCAGCGTCCTCATGCCATCGGCAAGCGCCTCGGGCGTCACTTCGCTCACGATACCAGCTTCCCCATCATTTACAATGTTACGCGCCCAGCCCGTTGTCGCCAGCACCGGCTTCGATGCTTGGAAAGCCTCCATGAAGAGGCCTGCCGAAGGGTCGGCGTCGTCCTCTAGGGAGACCACCGCCCGGGCACGGCCGACAAGCCCTGCAAGGGCCTCCCGCGACTGTGCGGCCTGCGGCTCGAAAGCCACTCGCCCTTCCACGCCGGCCTCATGCACCCGTTCGCGCAGTTTCTCAGCATCGAGAGGATTTTCCGGCTGTCCGGCGATCACGAGCCTTACGCTGGGAGAAACCAACTTCATCGCATCGATCAGGGGAAAGAGCCGCTCGGCTGCGCCGATGCGGCCGGATGCCAGGATATAGCCGTCATCTCCCGTCGATTCGAAGAGCTCCGGGTCCGATAGAGGCGGCAGGAGCAGGTCCGACGAGAGCCCGTGAAAGCGCTGAATTTGGGCTTGGGCCGTGCTCGAGCCGGCAAACAGGTGTTTGGCCGATTGGAGGGATTGGGTCTCGTTCCTGATCAAGGCGTCCTTGATCGTTTCAGCACGCGACCCCTGCCCTGCCGCAGCTTCAAGCGTCTCGCAGTAATCGTAGGCCTGCTGGTACTCGCGCAGCATCCAGCAGGAGCGGCTCTCGAACGGTACAAGCTCGGCAGGAAAGGCCAGGGATACGACACGGTCGACATTGTACAGCTTGAGCGACTTGAAGATGAACATCTCATCCAGCAACCGCTCAGGAGGATGCGCCTTGAACGGCAGCCGCATCGCCTCCGCATTCACGCCGTGCAGCTTCATGTGGCGGACGAGCTGGCTCGTCAGCTCTTCCGCCCGCCCATGCCTGAAAGGCGTCAGAGTCGTGAGGACAAGGACGTTCACGATGTAAGCCTCTCGATGACATGCTCCCAATGAATGTTCAGCTCTGCCAGGCGCTGATGGGCATTGTGTCCGAGTTCCTGTGCAAGCGCGCGATTGGCCCACAATCGATCGAAGGCCTCCGCAAGCGCAACGGGATCGGCCTCAGTGATGAGGCCGGACACTCCATCGGTGATGAATTCGGGCACTCCGCCGGAATCCGAGACGGTGACGGTCGTCTTGCGAGCGAGCGCCGCCTCGATCGTCGGATAACCATAGCTGTCCTCATCGAGCGGGATGTAGATGGCGGCCAGTGCCGTCGAGAGCAGGGATGCCTTTTCTCCTTCGCTGATCCAGCGCAGGTCGAGCGTCACCCGATCCTCGAGGTCATGCAACGCGATGAGCCTCCTGAGAGAATCGGCATATTCCGCAGAGCTGCTGCGCCCCGCGATGCGCAACCGCACAGGGGTTTTCGTATGCTTCATCGCCTCGATCGCCAGATGCTGGCGCTTGTGATGCTCGACCCGGCAGATGAAAGCGATTTCGCCGCCCCAGACCTCCGAGAAGAAGCGCTCCGGCGCCAGGACCGGAGGATAGAGCACCTCCGCGTCGACGCCGTTGAAGGTCTTGAGGCGACCCTGGACGATCCCGGAATTGGTGAAGACCTTGCGCGCCTCGCCAAGAGCCTTGGTGTCCGCCGCCGCGAGGTTGCTCCGGTAGGCGTCCCAGTAAGCGGTGCGCGGCAGCGGATTATAATCCGTATCCCAGAGATCGTAGAACTGCCGGATGTGATGAATGAACCACACGATCTTCGTGTGATGTTGGATGACATGCGCCGGCGGCCGGAACGTGATGACGCGGTCGAAGCTGTCATTCAGGTCCATGAGACGGAAAGCCAGCATCTGCTGGAAGAGCGAAGCCGGATCGTCGATCTGCGGAATCCAGATCGTCTCGACCTGATGCCCAGCCTCCACAAGCTTGGGAGCAAGCCAGTCCGCGATGAAACGCCCGCCGCCTTGGACCAAAGGCATGGCTGATGAGACCAACCCGATTTTCACGCTGTCTATCCCTCCGGCGGAGTCCTATTGCCGGGCCCGCGGACGAGCCGGAACCCCAATCGCAACCATATCGCCGGGAATCTCGCCGACCACAACTCCGCCCGCGCCTACAATCGTCCTGGCGCCTATCACGCTGAGCGGCCTTGCAACGGCTCCGATGCCGAAGAAAACCTCTTCTCCAAGCGTCACGTTGCCGCCCATCACCGATCGCGGCGCCATATGCGCTCCCGCGCCGATGACGCAATCATGCTCCACGACGGCGGCCGTGTTGACGATGGCGAAATCGCCGATCTGTACGCAGGAATGGATCACAGCCTGGGGCAGCACGGCAATCCCGTCTCCCAGCGTAGCGCTCGGGGACACGACGGCACTCGGATGGACGAGTGTCGGCATACGAAAACCAATGGTGCGCAGGCGCAATCCGATGCGTCGCCGCAGATCATTCCGGCCCAAGGCCACGAATGCCGCCGTATGGCCCTCTTCAAAGAGCTGCGGCGCAACGCTGTCATCGCCGACAACGGGAACGCCCAGAACAGTGCTGCCGACCGGCGCCGGATCGAGCAGACCGATCGGATTCCACCCGGCGGCGCGGGCCAGCTCGATGATCACCTTGGCATGGCCGCCGGCCCCGACGATGTGAAGGTCAAAGTTTCCAGACATTCAGAACATCTTTCCTGGTATGCGGCAGCTGACTTCCCGTCCGCCCCTAGCCGGCTTCGCTGTTGTAAGCGCCGCTCAGACGTCGTCTGCAGGCAGCCGCTTGGTTTTCCTGGCGGTTGCTTCGCCTTCGGATTTGAGCGCACCTGCCGGGGCCCCACTGGTCCTTTCCACCGCAGCCGATAATGTCTTGGTCATCTCATCGAGGGCGTTACGATCCGCCTTCGCGTCGACCTGGACCTGCCGGGCATGGACATCGAGAACCCTTCGCAAGCTGATGATCTCGTGACGCAACGACGCGAGTTCCGCCTTTACCTGTGCCAGGTCCGAATTCACCCGAGTCAATTGCGGCAGCACCTCGGTCTCTTCGATCGCTGTTCGCACATGCACCCTGAAGCGATTAGCGACTTTTACGAAAAGGGGCCGAACACGCCGAACGACAGATCCGGCAGCGCGCCTCCAAGCCGGTCGACCGTCTGCATTCCCACCGTCATCCACCTGGATCGCAGCCGACTGCCCGGAGGCATCAGCCTCAGGAGCAGGTATTGCAGCAGGTGTCCCGGAGGAGGCAGCGTCTGGGGAAGCGGCAGCAGCAATCCCGGCCTCGATAAAAGTCCTGCGCTCTTTTTCAGTCGAATTGGCCATGAGGGGATGAACCTCCTTCCCCGCTTCAGAGACAGCTCCGAGCGGACGCACATTGAGGCGAACGAGACCGAGGCCGATCTGTCGGCTGTCCCTTGCTGGTTGGACCGGATATGGAACCGTGAACTCGATGATGCTTGCCGGCTTCCTCAGCTCGAAAGGAAGGGAGACAGTCTGCGGGTTGTCCATGTCTGCCCCGAACCGGGCAATCCTCGTCACGTTGCCAATCTTGACCTTAATGTCAGCGCCAACGTTACGATCATGCCCGACCGCGGTGACATCAAGGATGAACTCCCCGTCCATCATATGATTGAGGGAGAGCACGACCCGCTCAGCGTCGCTCCATCGCCCCCAAGGCTCCGCTTCGGAAAGACCTTGGATGTCAACCACGGCTTCCAGGAGCTCCTCTTGAGTAAAATCGATACCGTCCTCTAGCGATGACCCAGTTACCTTCTTTGCGATCTCGCTATTTAGATGCGGATAATAAGCCCTGGAATTATCAAGGGCTTTTCCAACGAGCTTGGCCGCTGACCGGAGCAACTCGCGGCCAAGGGTCTTGCCAAAACTTTGTTTCTCCAGATTTGCAAGAAGTCCCGAGGTCTGGAGATTTTCGCTCCAAACAGGCCTGCAATATGCGTCAGAGAAATGGTATGCGACATCTCTCTGATCCTCGCGAATGTCTGCGATGAATGCCGCGTCGCCTGAGAGGATCCTTTGGAGAATCTCCCGTGCCTGGCCGACCGATGTGACACGGCCTTTCACAGAACTCGGGCACATGCGGCCAAGCAGAGAATCCTCGAAATAAACGATAGGCATCCCATTGATAGCAGCTTCCACGGGAGAATAATGAACGTGCCGCGTCTCTTTGGAGTGATAGTAAAGGGCCGCGCAATCCAAATAAAGGTTCTGCAACTCCTCGTCAGTCACGAAGCCTGCCATATGCGGATCGTCGACTTGAGTATCCTGATGACCAACGATCACATGCGGAAGATCGCCAAAATCTCGCTTGAAGTCCTGATAAACTTTCGCATAATAGGAATCTGTCACGACATTGGGCGCAACAAAGAGGATCTCCTTGCGAGTTCCTCTCCACTTACCCTCGTTTCTGAAGAATGAGTTCGGGATCCCGATAGGCAGGAAAAGGGACTTTTCCTTAAATAGCGCGGGTTCGATCTCGTGTAGGTGATCATATCCTTCGCCGAACCAAAAGCGCTCCTTAACGCTTGCAATCCGGTGGCGGAATCCGCGACCGTACATGTCTTGAAGGACTTTGTCGTAGGTGTGCCGGTTGTCGAGACCAAAGGTGCGGAAGACTATCTCCCCGTCGAAATACTTAACGGCGTCAATGACCTGCCTTCCATACGGAATGACAAAGATCGTCCCGAAATATCTATTGACCAGCCTGATGATGTCCGACGGCCAATCGGTTAGGTAAAAATCGAATTCGTTCAGTCGGTCCAGCACCGCCTTCGGTATCGTCAGAGACTTGTCATAGTCAAAACTCACCGCCGCGCTTCGAAAATTTGTTTTCGGCACTTTCTTCGGCACGAATACCTCGAAACCGAGATCCGTCATCAGAGGCACCTCATACGGCATCAAGGTTTTATGGTTGAGTAGCCATAAAATGCGGCGGCTCTTCCGTTGCATAACCAATCTAAATCCCTGTGTCGTTAAGACCCTTAGGAAAAGGCGGTACATGCTGGAAACTGTCGGGTCAAGGCGAAGGCCACAGCGGCAAATGAATTATATTACAGACCGCCGATCGCGCTTTTCATGATTCCAAGTCGCCCGGCTTTTAGTTCCCAGAGGCTTGCAACGCGTCCCAAGGCCTGAGCTCAGACCCTATGGCTAGACGTATGATCAGTAATAACAGTGTCATCTGCTTGTCAGCGCTCAGAGTTGGGTGGTACTAGCCCCCGCCGCCCTCCGCAGACAACTGGAAGCACGTGGAAGACCAATGACTCGACCAATCGGCCAAGGTAGCCTCGCTTCAATTCTAATGGTCACGCTTGCCGCGATTGGTGCTGTTTGCCTGATCTGGACACCTCTTGGAATGTCCGTGACAGGGCTGATTGAAGAATGGGTTATCCTGGGAAGCTTCACCCAGAACGGAACCACATTCCTAGCATGGGATGGAAGCGCCTTTGCATCTCATAAGCTTCGCCCCCTCACAATACTGCCCTTTGCTGTCGCACATAGTCTCTCACCAGAGTCCTTTGTCGGCTGGAACATTCTGCTGAGCGCCAGTCTCGTCCTGAAGACTGTGAGCATGGCCTATCTCGTGTGGTGGCTTATCAGAAATCGCCTCATATCTGTGCTCGCAGGCCTGCTATTCATGCTGTTTCCTGCCGATACCATGCAGATGAGCTTGCGCTCATTACATATCGATTGGGCTGTTGCGCTAAGCCTGAGCGCCATATCGGCCCTTCTCTTCGCGACAGAAGCTAAATCGCTTCCAGGACGCTTTCTTGCCACGGTTGTTGCAGCCACTTTGTTCCTGATCGGAAGCTTTATTTATGAGGCGGGGCTCTTCCTGGCACCGGTGCCCCTATTACTCTGGTGGGCAAGATACGGCGTCAAACCCGGCTTCAAGAGCCTGCTCCAGCACCGTCTTCCCATTTTTGGCTGGCTTCTTTCTGTGCTTATTGCCGCCGGATACCTGGTCATTGTCAGCAGGGATCCCAACCTCTACCAGCAATCCATCAGTAGTGATCTATCGAAGACGGTCACAACTGTTCTGGGTAGAACTCCCTTCTTGTTGACCATCGCGTTATACAGAGTCTTCGTACATGGATGGTACGATAGTGTGCGCCTGCTCCAAGAACAGGCGGCATTCTGGCCATATCTTGCGATTCTATCACTCGCCGTGCTTGCCATCCTGCTTGTTCCGAGATCAGGCACATATCCTGCTGTGCGCACGAGCCGCTCTCTTTATCTGCGCATCATCGGGGCGGGAATCCTCGCAACCCTGCTGGGATATATCCCCTACTTGTCTTCGATGTCTCACATCCTGATCTCGCAGAGGACCTATATCTATGCATCAATCGGCGGTGCGCTGGTCATGCTCGCGGTGTGCGCATTTTTATACGAGCGCAGTCGGATCATTGGGGCTATCGCCTGGATTGCGTTGATCGGCCTCGGATTGAACGCGCAGTGGGCTCAGGTCAATCATTATACAGATTTGTCCATGCGCCAAAGGATGCTTCTGGCTGGCATTCTTCAAGCCGTCCCGGCTCCGGAGCCAGGCGAAAAACTTCTCATTCTCGACAGAAGTGGACATCTCGGCAGCACATGGATGCTCCGCGGTCAGATATTAAGTGACGCTCTAACTTATCTTTATCAAAAGCCTATTGATACGATAACCTGTTTAGAGCCGAGCATGATTTATAGCTCATTCAACGTAAGAGCAAACGGCGCAGTCGGACAATGTGTCGAGAAACCGACAGCTTGGATCATTGGGCAAGGGTTGGATACCACCTTCAACATCGAGAAGGATAAAATCGTCACCCTCACTATTGATCCGAATGGGTCCGTTCAACGCATGGGCGGTATGGGAAAAATAGGCCAAATGTTGCCGAGCGATGAACGGCGTTGGCAGAACGTACTCGGCTGCTGGCCTTCGTCCGCCTGCATGTACACGCCAAACAGTCAGAGCACATATCACTATGATTTCGGCCGGTGGTGGAGTCTTGAAGAAGCCCCCTGGGGCACTGCTTGGCGTGATGCCGGGTGGCGGTTGCCGGCTCTCCGACCGCGCTCATATGCATGGATCCTAGGCGACGAGAGCAATCTCTGGTTCCAGCTCAATCCTATCACAGACGCTTCTTACCGAATCCGTTTAAACTTGTTTGCTTGGGTCTCTTTAGAGACGAAGAACGCTTTGACGATCAGCATCAACGGAAATCCGATTGCTCTATCATGGGCTGACCTAACAACGGTCGACGCACCGATTCCAAATGGTTTGTTGAAATCTGGCTTGAATGAGCTTCGCTTCTCAGCACCTATCGACCCCATACGCGGTGTCAGTCTCGCCGTCGATTGGGTTGAAGTTGCACCTTAAAATAGCACTCTAGGGCGAAACTGAGTACACTTGTTCGTGCGATGTACAGAGAAATGTACAGCGCCCGAAGCCTTTTCACGGCAGCGGTTCGCTCCGTTGCCAATCAATCCCGAGACCGTCAAATGCTGAACGGTCTGCGCCCGACATTCGCGTCATGTGGGTTCCATCCCAAGTTAGAACTCCCACGCGGGACCAAGGCGCAAATCCACGCTCCCCTTGTTCGGGATTAGCGACTCCGTCCGGCCTGAAGATCGGTGGGTGCATGGTTGTTCCCGACCTTAAATAGCGAAACGTCACCTCACCAAATCTCTTGGATTGCGTCTCAATATAAGCGCGACTTAAAAAATCGGACGGTATCCAATAGGCCGGCTCAGGCTTGATGAGATAATGGCGCGGAAACTCTGCCTTGGCCCTCCTGTCCTCAACGGCAATCCGCCGCAACTCAGACATGAAAGCTCGTTCTTGACGCGAAATATTAATCTGGAATTGATTAAACCCCAACGTCAATACAACAGCGCCGGTCGCAAAGGTGGCAGTAGCTCCCCACCAGATCCAACACTTGAGACGAGATGATAGGGGAAGTGCTAGGAGTGCCAGAGCCGTAACCGATAGGACTAGTAGCGGGGTCCAGAACTGGAGCAACATCATCCACCGTGATCCTGGTGGGTGCATTGGCGAGGTCACTTCCAGCACAACAGTCGGCACGACCAAGCAGATACCAACTAACACTAAACGCGCTAGGTCTAGAAAGTTGATTGGAATGTCGTCCCGATCAGAGCGTCCCCCAAGCCATTGTGTCATAAAGAATAGCGGTATCAGCGATACCAAAACAATTAGAACAACCCTTGGCTCAAGTTGAAGCGCCCAATTCCAATAAGCAGAGTAGTCACTATGCCAGAGGCCTTGTCTCAAGGATTGGAAAATGCGTCCTGGATCGGAAAAACTTGTTGTTTCTGTAACGCCAGTCGATGCTGTCCTCCATACGAGGACAAATAAGAGAAGTGTCGTTGCGTAAGGCAGCGCGTCTGCAACTGCACCGAACGCCCGCTTAACTAAATTCCGCGCGTCATACGGATGACCGCCTTGCAAAAATGATACGACCCCCACGGCCAACACGGCACCAGATTGGATTGTGTAGGTCTGATACGCAACCATCCACAGGATGAGCGACCATAATAGCCACACTGGACGCCGCCCAGAATTCAGAAACTGCGCAAAGCAAGCTACACTTAGGAGCGAGCACACTAGTGCCAAGATGAAAAGCCAATGAATGTTGTCAACTCTGGTGCTGCATACGAAAACTCCAGCGAGAATACCTAGAGATACTCCATACAAGCGTGCGCGGCCTGCCGATATCGTAATCACGAGCAAATAGCTCGCGAGTCCCAACATTAGCGATGTGGCCAAGTGTAGAACCAGAAATGCAGCGGGGTAGGTTCGGATGAACTCTCTGACCGAAATGTACCACCAGGGAGATAGAGGGTTGCGGCCGTCAATTCGCCAGTAAATCTGTGCTGCTAAAGGACCTGGGCCATCTTGGAGCCACTTCATCCATATCCGTGCCTCTCCCACCGGCCAGACGTTAAAGCCGAAGTTCTGCCCAGACGCCTGCAAGACAAGCAGGAGCGTTACAAGGAGAAGCCATGCTGCCCCGACTACAATAAAACCCCGCCCGATACGCAGATCAAACATTCGGCTCATCCGTCGCCTTCTCCTTTCCGGTCGCTATACCGGAGCAAATCCAGCTTGGAAACTGCTTGTGGCCATATAGGAAGCGTTGAATTTGTGCGTCAGCCTACTGGCTTGGACGAAAATGCATCGAAGCGAAGCCTTATTACGCAGCATCGCTGTTATTCACTCATCGATACAGTAGTTAAGTAAATCGACTGCAAAACTAACCTTATCTCTTGCACACATGGCTTCACTTGCCTTCCAAGCCAGAATATAGCTTGATCAGAGTGATCCTCTGCTATGCCTCCTTAGACACACTCTCATGAAAAAGCGCTGACGCATGAAGATGCATATAGATGATAGGACAAAGGACGCCGTCGGCGTCCTCGTGTTCGCGTTGATTACAGCTCTCATTGGATGGAGGTTAACGAAAGGCGTCGATCTTAGTGATGAAGCCTACTATGCAATATTCTTGGACGACTGGATAAAAGGCAGCATACAGACGAGCACTTTTCTGACATTACATCAGACGGCAGCCCTGATCGTTTACCCATTTGCGCTGCTCTACGCGAAGATTATCGGTTCGACTGATGGCATGTTCTTGTTTCTTCGAGTGCTATTCCTCGTAGGCTCCGCTGCGTCAGCTGTAGTGTGGATCCTCTTCCTAAAGTGTCTCGGGCATCGCAGTTATGCTTGGGTCGGAGGAATCCTCATCGTCGCTTTTGTGCCCTTTGGACTGCCTGCGCCCTCCTATAACACACTAGGTGGACAGACACTTGCAATCGCCTTAGGAGCATTTGGTTGCGCAGCCCTTGCTAGTGCTGGATCCCGAAAGCAGGTGGGATGGCTCATTACCTCCGCCTGCGCATGGTCTGCGGCAACGGTTTCATATCCATCGCTGATTGTTCCGCTTGCGTTTCTCTGCGCAGCGGGATTGCTTTACCGCAATCGTGACTTCCCCAAGCCATACCTATTCATCGGCATTACGATCTTTGCGTTATGTCTCGCCTGGGCAGTGACAGTGTTGTCACTATCGTTCGGACGCCTATACGAAAGTGTCATATATCTGTCCGCAATTAATGATGTCGGAGGCGTCAGCAGAAAGATGGCGTTCGCAATCGAAACTCTGCGAACCAAATCGATTTTTGCAACGCTCTGCGCCGCAGCGGTTCTGATCGGCCTGCTGCGGTGGCGCCTTGGTCCGCCGGTCACTCAACTTGCAGCTGCAGCCGTTCTCGCAGGTCTTTTTCTGGCACCTCCCTCTCTTTATGTCCGCTCACACGATGTCCTAACGTTGGCCGCGCTGATGGGACTAGGCCTCCTGTCTGGACTGAGGCCCAGTGCGAACCAGACGGATCGGGTCATCGCACTCGTCTATGCAACCTCACTCGTGGCAGCTCTGACGTATTGCTTCACGGCAAACAACTCGGTCTTCAATTTCTGTATCGGCGCCTTGCCTGCAGCTGTCCTGTCAATCGTCGGCTCTCCAGGGGGCAAGTCTAGATTATGGACCGACGCCGTTCAAATTCTCGCTGCAATTTGCGGGTTGCTCGCGACCTCGCTGTTCTTCCTTTACGGAGAGCTCCCCGGTCAAGACACGCCGGCAAGGGAGCGCCTGCGCGATGGTTTCTTTGACGGCCTCGCTGTGCATCCCTACGATGCCGAACTCCTGCGCCTGACGCGGGAGCGCATTGCCCCGATTATGGAGAGTGGCCAGACGATTGCGATCTTTAGCCGATCGCCAGGAATCGCGCTCGATTTGAATGCGCGCCTAGCTATGTCGAGTGCGTTTCCGCTGATGCCGGCCATTCCGCGAAAAGGCATTGAGATGACGCATGACTTCTATGCTCGCCTAGAGAAACGGCCCTCGTTCGTCGTAGTCTACGAAGATCCTTATTTTCCGCTCATCAACCCGATGCAACCGCGTTTCGACGAATGGTATGAACCGCTTATGGAATTCAAGACCATGTACGGTCGGTTAGCGGTCTTCAAGGCCCGGCCATTAGGATCCTGAAAGCAGGGCAGATATTACAGCACACATCATCGGCACCGGATGAAAGACCTCACCGTTCGCGCATTAACGGCTTGAAAACCCATATCTCGAGGACGAGAAACTGAATCAGCGGGATGATAATAATAACGGCGGCTACTGAGACGAACACGGGCCACTGGAGAATCTGCGTGATCAAATGAACGACGGCAACCGACACCAAGAGATTGAGGAGATGGACGCTCAGATACTTCAGACCTTCCCGCCGAACATCGCCTTTCGACATGAAGGTAAAGCTTCGCTGCAGCGGAAAATTGATGATCATTGCCAAAACATAGGCGACGGCACTGCTGACCCAGGGTGCTAGTCCAAATACTGACGTTGCGACCATCATGATGACGGCATAAGCACCTGAACTGGCCGCTCCCACGAGGGCGAACCTTACCACTCTCATGACACGCGAAAGCGGCCAATCCCAGAGATTCGCCCGTTGGAGGATCCGGTGCATGTCTTTCAAGCCACCTGAGTCATAGCAACTATTATCGAGTAGTCGTGTCAGCCGACACTCTGCCGGTCGTATAGTACTGAGCGCCTACCTTGAGGCCTCCAAACATTTGATCCACTACCCGGGTCGCCTTGTTGAAGGAAGGGACCGTTAGAATATGTCGCGATCCTACATCCGTGAAGCTCGCCTGCGACAAGAGACCTTCCGCCTCTTCGTTTTTCAATAAAACTGCATCGCGATCGAATTCACACCGGTTCACGACCTTCATAGTCAAAGGGTTGCGTGGGTTATGCTCGAAGATCATGAATATCCCGCCGGGCCGGAGTACTCGTCTCACACTGGCGGTTAGCGCCGCCCGACTGGAAATGGGGACATGGTGATAAACACAAATTGCGAAAGCAGCATCGAACGTCTCGTCTGCGAACGGCAGATTGGTGCCGTCGAAGTGTGAGTATTCAACTTGCTCGTTCCGCTGCGTTGCCGTCTTCAAGCTCTCGTTGGAAATATCGACGCCGCAAAGCCTGTTCAGGCTGGGCCGCAGCAATTGATGATAGTTGCCAATGCCACATCCAACATCCAAAACGTCAACCTTAGCACTGCCAAAGGCCTTAGACAGAATCTCCTCAATATAAGCGGCCTTCACTTTAGTGAAGAAGTCGACGTCAAGCCCGGAGAAGGCCAGTGCCCCATTCACGTGGTCATCATAGCTGTTGCTATAAGCGTCAAATTCCTGCGGCTGTCGGTCTGGAGCGCTCATGGCCTCACCATTTTTTCCAGGGCGCCCCGGACGCCCACAATGACTCGAGGAGATTCTTCTCGCGCAGCGTATCGACCGGCTGCCAGAAGCCGGAATGTCGATAGGCGACAAGATCACGGCGCTCAGCCAGCGCCTCTAGAGGCCCACGCTCCCAGACGTTCTCGTCACCGTCGAGCAGATCGAAAACGGACGGTTCGAGCACGAAAAAGCCACCATTGATCCAGCCCGCCTCGTCCGCGGGCTTCTCGCGAAACGCCGTGATCTCGCCGCCAGCCTCGAGCTCCAACGCGCCGAAGCGGCCCGGTGGCTGGACCGCCGTGATCGTTGCCGCACGCTTATGCGAACGATGAAAATCGACGAGAGCTCCGATGTCCACATCGGACACCCCGTCACCATAAGTCATCATGAAGGTTTCGTTGCCGATCAGCTCCCGCACACGGCGCAGACGCCCTCCCGTCATCGTGTTGAGGCCTGTATCAATTAGCGACACTCGCCAAGGCTCAACCACAGTGTTGAAATGCTGCGTCTCTCCTGTAGCGAAGTTGATCGTTACATCACTGCGGTGGAGCAAATAATTCGAAAAATATTCTTTGATATAATAGCCCATATAGCCAAGGCAGACGATGAAATCGTTATGGCCGTAATGGCTGTACATTTTCATGATATGGAGCAGCAGCGGAAGGCCACCAACTTCTATCATCGGCTTCGGTCGCGCATGCGTTTCCTCAGACAAGCGCGTTCCAAACCCACCGGCGAGCAATACCACTTTCATTTGACAAAATCCTTGCCTGTAAGGCTCAGTGGCCGTTGATATAATTGGCTCTCAAGAGGTGATCGGTCGAAACAGCCTCGCTGAGTCCATTCGATGCTGGCATGTGATCAATCACGGCTTCTGATATGGTGATCGGCATCCGCTTCACGTTCTTGTAAATGCGGCCGATATATTCGCCGATGATGCCGAGCAAAAGCGCGTTCATCCCAATCGACAAGAGTGTGAGTATCGTCGATGTCGCAACGCCTGGAGGCCAGTCGGCTCCGAAGAATATCCGCGCTAACAGGTAATAAACTGCAGCAAGGGCCGCCAACCCGGACATGATGAGCCCGAGGAATATGGCAATCCTCAAAGGAATTACCGAATGCTGCAATATGCCGTCTAGGGCGAGGCCGAACAGACGCATCAAGTTGAACTTGCTCGATCCGAACTCTCTTGCGGAGCGATCGTACACAATACCAGTCTGCCGAAAGCCCATCGAAGCGATCAGGCCTCGAAGATAAGGCTGCTGGTCTGAGACCAGTTTCAGTTGCTCGAGCACACAGCGGTCAACGAGCCGAAAATCGCCCGCATCATGTGGAAGCGTTTCTTCACTCAGATAATCCACGAGGCGGTAGAAGCCTTTGCGCAGAGCGTGCAGCCACATGCTTTCATTTGGCCGTTCACGGCGTATGCCATAGACAACCTTGTAGCCTTCTTCCCAATGACGCAGGAAATCCTCAATTAGCTCGGGAGGATCTTGAAGATCGACATCGAGTTGAATAGCGGCCTCACCCCGCGCGTTCATGTAGTTGGTGAGGATTGATCTCTGAAAACCAAAATTACGAGAAAACCGAATGACACGAACGCGGTGATCGCGGCGACTGAGCTCCGCCAGCCGTTCGAAAGTCGTGTCGGTGCTATGATTGTCAGTGAACAGGATCTCGAACCGATACCGATCCGCCAGTCCGTCGATGACAGAACTCACGCGCTGATGAAATGGCTCGATGTTTAGTTCTTCGTTGTAGACCGGAACACAAATAGAAATGAGAGGGAGTGTGGAGGACATTCTCAGTTCCTCTCGCAGTGGGTCTGTTCAGACGCGATCATCTGCTCGATTCCAGTGAGGAGTGGCATTTGTGGGCGGAAGCCTGTCGCGCGGTGAAAACGATTTGGGCTTCCAACGAGCCAGTGAATATCGTCGGGCCGATAATTCAGATCTCCGAAACCAAGCAGGTCATATGGCTTGCCCATGACATCCGCAACGGCAAGTGCGATCTCTTTCACCGTAATGGGTTTTCCCGAGCAGAGATTGAAAGGACCGTGCTGCCCTCGCAAGGAGGCTTCGGCAGCCAGCAGGATGCCTGTCACTACATCGTCGATGTAGAGAAAGTCGCGAACCTGCTCGCCAGGAGACAAAGCCACGGTCTCATTGGCTTTCAGACGCGAGATGAGAGCCGGAATCAACCGTGAGGCGCCTTCCCCTGGTCCGAATACATTGAAAAGTCGCAACCATTGAAACCCGACACCTAGCTGGGCAGCAAGGGCTTGCCCCCATACGCCGGCGACAGCCTTAGACCCGCCATAGAGGCGACTGACTCCAATCGGCGCATCTTCCTCCACCAGCTGACCCTGGACCAGGTCCCGATATTCGGAGCACGATCCCAGGAACACGACAGACTTGGCCCCTGTTTCGGCTGCCACATGAATGATCGCATCGGTACCACCAACGTTTACATCGAAGACCAATCGCGGATCGCGATCAGCCGGAGCAACGCCATAGGCGGCCAAGTGGAATACAGCATCAAATCTATATCCAGCCAGAGCGCTAGTTACTGCATGTCGCGACAGATCCGGAATGCTGACGACCTCACAATCCGGAGGGGTCGACGCACCGGGCCGCGCAAGCACCGTCGTCTTAATGCCCGATTGAGTCAGACGGCGCGACAGGGCGGTGCCGATGAACCCTGTTCCTCCTGTCACTAAGGCGGTTTCAAAGTTCACGGCGAAACCTCGCCTCATACTCGTTGATTTGCTCCGTCATAAGGCTGGCAGCATCTTCGCCGCTGGCATGGCGCCGGTACCATTGGGCGGTCATTCCCAAGGTATCCTGCCGGCTCAGGACGGGCCTCCAGTCGAGCTCGAACCGCGCCTTCGAAATATCGAGGCGCAAGAATTGCGCCTCGGGCATGGTTGAAGGGCGAACATCGACCGGCACCTGGCGGCCCCACTCAGCAAGAAATGCATTCACGATCGTCTCGACGTCGATCTCGTTTTCGATATCAGGGCCGAAATTCCAGACACCAACCGCAGACTTGTCGCCACCCAGAAGCTTCTCGCCCAAAACGGCATATCCTCGCACAAGCTCAAGAACGTGCTGCCAGGGGCGCGTAGATTGCGGGTTGCGCAGAGTAATGGGCTCACCTGCCTGAAGCGCCCGGACGATATCAGGGATCAGGCGATCTTCCGACCAATCGCCCCCTCCAATGACGTTGCCTCCCCGAGCGGTCGCGATTTGTATGTTGCCTGCAAGCGGGAACATAGTTTGGCGATAAGCCGCCGCAACGATCTCAGTACACGCTTTACTCGCACTGTAAGGATCCTTACCGCCCAGGGCATCAGTCTCCCGGTACCCCCACCCCCACTCGCGATTGTCATAAACCTTATCGGTCGTAACGCAGACGACGGCTCGAACGCTGGGACACTGCCTCGCCGCCTCAAGCACATGAGTGGTTCCCATAACGTTTGTAGCGAACGTTTCGATCGGATCGCGGTAGGACCTACGAACGAGCGGCTGGGCGGCCAAGTGAAAAATTATCTCGGGTTTAGAAGTATTTATCGCCTGCTGAACGCAATCGAAATCGCGTATGTCGCCAAAATTGGAAACCATGCCGTGGGCGACCCGAGATGCCTCGAAAAGGCTCGGCCGATCAACCTCAGGTGGCAGCGACAGACCAGTCAAGACCGCACCATCGCGCTTGAGCCAATGGCTCAGCCAGCTACCCTTGAATCCGGTATGCCCGGTCAAAAAAACGCGAACGTTTGCAAAGGCCCCGTGCATATCGATCCACCTACCGACGTTAAGAATTCCATGCTGCATTGAAACATTCGTGTCAAGCGCGGCCAGCAACACGCCAAATCAAAAATATTCCTATAAAATACCGCATAGAAGCAAATTAACGCTAGACAAAATGACACTCAACCTAGAAAAAATTCACTTAACCCCATCATTATACTCATACTTCAGAGCACCTAAACTATGAATTATTCAATTTATAAGATGCATAAAGCCGAATATAAAATTCAATATTTATATATTTCACTGATTGACTGAAAAACACACAAATAAATGGTGCACATCAGACAATTATTCTTGAGTACCGATCGTGCCTATCAGACTTTTCCCTGTCACGAGATTCCACTGCCTATCAGACCGGCACATCGCCGGCGTCCGATGTCATACCATATTGCTTCGTCGCACCACTCACTTCGATCATGCTCATGATCTGCCGGGCATAACGTTCGGGTAGAAAAAACTCCGCCGCGTGGGCAGCGGCAGCGGCGCCTAACTCTTGCCGCCAATCAGGGTCGTTTCGAAGTGCCCGAAGCGCCGCAGCGGCTGCGCCGACATCCGCCTCCGCCCATCGCATGTCGGCACCAATATATTTGCCCTGCGGATCGTTCACCGGAACGAGTTCATAGCCGACCGGCACTCCTGTTTCGTGCGTCAGGAAGTCCGCGCTTCCCGACCAGTCGGTCGCGATCACGGGCAAGCCTCGCAGCATGCCTTCGGCCACCGGCAGGCCCAGCCCCTCTGCCCGGTGCAGGGACATGACCACGTCTGCACGACCATAGAGCGCATCCATGCTTGCCTCGTCCAGAACGCCTCCGATCAATTCGATATTGGCGGCGCCGCCTGCGGCCTCTTGCATGAGCGGCAGGGCCTCGGGCCAGACGAAATCGTTCATGTATTTGACGATCAGCCGTACGGAAGGATCGTCGCCGAACGCCTGCCGGAACGCCGCAATCGTCGAGCAAGGATTTTTGCGCGCGAAGCTGGAAGCGATGTTGAAGACGATCAGCGCCGTAAAAGGCTCCTCCGGCCTGCGAGCAGCGCGCGGCCTCCTGTGCGTCAAGGTCAGGGGATAAGACACGACGTGCAGCGGCCGTCCGCGCGCGATGGGGCGGATGGCGTCCCGCACGAATGTGGTGTTGACGCAGATCTCGTGGACGAAAGGAATGGCAGGCGGCCAATCTTTCGGGACCTCGGGCAGCTCCCAGAACCAATGGGCGACGAAGCGCTTGCGGTCCACGAAAGCGCGTCCGAGATATCCCATCGCCAACGGCACGAGGGGGCCGCTGATGTGCAGGAAGACCGTGCCCTCGCCGAGCAATTCCCGCCCGTCGTCATAGGTGAAGTCGGCATGGTTGATCTCATGCATCAGCTTTTCGGTCAGATCGATGCCATAAACCGGAAGGCCTGCCGCCTTGAGCGCGTCATGGCAGGCTCGCGCCGCCGCTCCGAGCCCCGATGCATGGCGCAGCACTCCCACGATAACGATGGGTGTCGCCGCTCTTGCGTCCGCTGTCGGCCGAGGCGCCCGCCATGCCGCGAGACGGAACAGCGCCGCTCGGCGCGCCTTATGCGGCAGGCGGCGCCAGACGTGACGGTGAGCGAATTTCAGGACCGGCTTCAACATGGCGTCGACCTTCATACAGCTCCGGTACGCGCTCGATGAGCCTCCGCGTCGAAGAGCTTTTCGGAGGTTTCGGTCGGCTCTTTCGCATCCTCCAACAGGATGGCCTTCAGGCGCTCGGCATTCTCGGCCCAGGTCATCCACGGCATGTCTTCCGACTTCCGATGCTCACCCTTCGCATGGAGCGCGAGCCAGGCCTTGATGGCCTGAGCCAAACCGTCGGAATTATTGACTGCGAAGTAATCGGCGTGGGCGCCTGCGACCTCGCGGAATACGGGGATGTCGCGCGCCAGGATCGGAATGCGATGCCGCGCAGCCTCGATCAGAGGGAGGCCAAATCCCTCGTCATCGGACGCCGCAATCAGGCAGATGCAGGTTGCATAGACTTTCTCAAGATACTCGTCGCTGATCCCTTCGAGCCAGAAGAGCCGCCGGCCCAGTTCAGGATGGTTCCGGAGCTTCTGGACAATCGTCGGAATGGTGCGGCGCTGGTCCTGGGGAATACCCTTCCACCCCTCAGCCCCGACAATCACGAGGTTGATGTCCGCACCCTCCGCCCAAAGCCGCTCGAAGGCTGCCAGGGTTTGCAGATGGCCTTTCCGCGGCTCCACGGTGCCGACCATGAGGAAGCTTTGGCGCGACGACATTTGGCCCAGCACGTTGGAAGCATTGTCGGGCAGACCCATGGTCGGCGCGGAGGCGGCGATGTCCGCACCAAGATGCAGAGCCACGATGTCGAGATGCTCGAGCGTCTCCGGCCTGTTGGCTTCGAGCCACTGCGTCGTCTCGTCCGCAACGGCTTGGGAAATGCAGATGAGGCGATCGCCGCTGTCTGCAACTGCCGAGAGCCATTGTCCGTGCATCTCGCTGAAGCGATCTGGGAAGAATTCGGGGCGCGTCAGCGGCAGGACGTCATAGACCATGAAGCTCGTTTTGACTCCCTTGGCGCGCCACTCGGCGTAAAGTCCCGCCTCGGTGGCGTGGATCACGCCATCCGTCCAGAAATCCGGCATGTAGAAGACGTCACCTTCGGCAACCTCTACCAGTTCGTCGTCCAGGACGTCCTCCAGCAAACCGAGAAGCTGCAGGGTGTAGCGCCGTGCGTAGCGGTAATGCCAGTGGCCGTCGGCGTCCCCGAGCCAGACCGGCTCGACCCGGAACCCGGCAGGAGGATTATTCAGGAGAGAGAGAAGCTGCGAGCGGACAACGCGCTGGATTCCCGTCTTGAAATCCTCGCGCGCCAGAACCGAGACATCGACCAGCAACTGGCGAACGTCCCCACGTTGAAGCGGGCTCTCTCCGGCCAACTTGCGGGCCGTCTCAAGCCATGCCTCGTCATCCAAAGGAGCCGAAATCAGGGATGCATGCTCTGAAAGCGCGCGCATGTCCGCCGTGGCCGGAGCCAGTTTGGAGATCGTCTCGATGGCCTCACGGTATCGGCCCGCGACCTGCTTCGGCGAATGCTGAACGGCCACACGACGGGCTTCCCGGCTCAGCGACTGCCGCATTTCCGGATTGCTCCGCAACGTCGTGAGCGCGTCGGCCAAATCTTCGACGGACAGTTTGTCCGGCAGCATGAGAACACTGCCCTCAGGCAGCTCGACCATCGATCCGTTGGCATTGACGATGGTCGGAACGCCATGGGCTAAGCAGTCGAAGACCGCGGCCGACGTTTCGCCGCGCGAGAGCTCACGCAGCTGCACTGAAAGATCGGCGGCCTGCAGGTATTGCCGGTAGACCTCAGGCGACACGAAGCCGGTGATCCGAATACGGTTCCTGGCGGGCGACGCGGCGATGGATTTGCGCAACCGCTCGCAATACGGATTGTTCTGGCTGTCCTGCCCGACGAAGATGAGATGACAGATCTCCTCGCCTGCCATCGGGGTCTTCAGCCATGCATCGAGAAGATGCTGGTTCATTTTGGTCTCGCCGAGAATGCCGAACGTGCAGATCACGAAATCGTTCTCATTGAAGCCCAGAGCCGTTCGTGCAGAGCTGCGGTCGATGCTGTCAGGCAAGTGGCGCGGGAAAGGAACGATCATCCAATCGTTCGCAAAGCTCTTGCCGTAATGGAGCTGGGCAAGATGCCGCGAATAGTCGCTGTGAACGACGACGCCCTGCGCCCTCTGCAGCAATGACAGGTTCACCGGAAGATTGTTGACGATGTCGGTTTCTTTTGCGGGATCGAACCTGTCCCGAAGAGCGTGATACCCGTGTGATTGGTAAAGCGCATTGGCCCAGAGGCCATAGACGCCGCCATACAGCTCCAGATGCGCGAGAAGCCCGCCGAGATAGAAGTCGTGCAGAACGACAACGCCAGGATACCTGTCGACCAGGCGGAACATATGATCGTGGAACAGCGAGTTCCCGAACTGGTAGACGATCCTGTCATAGCCATGGGCATGCTGTTCGAACCAGGCGACATCCCGGATCTTGCAATTGGCATTGACCCACGGATCGGAGATGTCCTTCTGGGTCACGACAACATCGATGTCATAATACTGGGCGAGTTCGGGAAGCAGCTCGGCGCAGTAATCCGCAATGCCTGATTTCTCAGGCGGCAGCGGCGCAACGAATGCCAGGCGCGGCTTGGCTCCACTCGGAGTGGAAGTACCCAGACGGGCCAGGTTGCTCTGTGCCCGCATGAGCCGTTGATAGACCAGACGGGTGGATTGCGGCTCCAGGGACAAATCCAGCATGCCGTCTTCCGGCGCCCTGCGCTGCCCCATGAAGCCCATGGCCCGTTGATGGTAGGTCATGAGGCGCAGGCGCTCGTTGAGCACGGGAATGCGCGCCGCGCTGCGCTTCGCCAGATTGGCCAGATACGGCCGCTTCAAAACTTGATTGATGAGGCCGACGACGACGGTGCGAACGGCTCGCCGCGGGCGGGAGCCAGACTTCAGCGACGTCCAAGCCTTTGCCTGCCGCAACGACCATCCTGCGGCACGCTCCGCCGCACGAAGTGGCGCAGCGAGCTTCCACGCATAGGATCCGCGAATGGTGGCAAGCTGCTGCTCAAGGACCGTCACGCGGCGATTGAGCGTCTTTTCCTGAGCGGCTGCCGTGCGGACGCGGTCTTTCATCTCGGCATTCTGCTGATTGAGAAGATCGATCTCACGGCGAAGGCCGGCAGCGAAGGGCGATGCTTCGGCAAGTTCGAAATCATCGAAATAGTTCGGACCCGCGCCGAAACTGGCCTTCAACTCATGATGTGATGTGCTGACGTAGAAACGATTCAAGCCGTCGAAATAGGCAAACTCATAGCCAAGCGCCAGAAGCTCTTTTTCCCATGCGAGATGGGTCTGCACGGGTTCATTGGGCGCGGTGCTCTCGATGACGACGATCCAGGGCCGGACGCGGGAAGGCAACCAGCTCTCGATGACTTTTGCCTCCGCCCCCTCGACATCGATCTTGAGCCAATGGACATCCCGGCCTGTGAACTCGTCGAGAATTTTCGATAGAGGGACACTTGGAACCTCGATGCGACGTACGCGAAGGCCGGCGGCTTCATGGCGCCGCGCCATCTCGGCATCTGTCGTGCTCAGTCCGGTCTGATGGATTTCGTAGAACGGGATCGATCCTTGTCTCGGAGAGATCGCCGCTGCGATCACCTGCTCGTCGGGCCGCTCCACCCGAAGCTGCTCCGCATAGGAGGCCAATGGCTCCACGTGTACGCCGCGCCATCCCTTTTCGTAAAAGGCAAGGCTGACGGAGTCGATGACGGGATCATGCGCTCCGATATCGATGTAAGTTCCGCGCTCCACATGCTTCAGAGCGCGCCAAAGAATAACATCTTCGAAATTCTGCGCGTGCGACGTAATGGTCAAGGCAATGTCCCGTTTAACCTATGCTGGACTTGGCAGCTATTCACAATGAACCGGCGTTCTATCGATACCGTAGGCAAGACAACAGAACTGCCATTGCACAAGCTCAATAGCGAGCCTGCTGGGCACCACGGCATGTAGCATGAGTACAATGGATCTTCAAAGACGCCGCTATTCTCGGGGAATCGAGGTTTGGGGTTTTTCTGTCGAGATTGGCGCTCATCTACAGCAATTCCTGCCGATCTAGCGCAACTCCACTATCCCAAGGGTCGGATTTTCATCCGGCAATCCTCCAGAACGGCCGCAAGCGTATCGTCGAAGGAATGGCCCGGTTTCCAACCGAGTGCTTCGCGGGCGCGATCGGCATTTCCAATAATGCGCGGCAGGTCGCTCGGGCGAAGGCGCTCCGGGTCCTGTTCAATTGCGATATCTACGCGGCTTTGCGCCAGCAGCTGCCGCAACACATCGCCGATGCGCCGTGGCACGCCGGAAGCCACGTTCAGGATAAGACCGGCCTCCTGCAGCTCTTGCGTGCGCAGAACGGCCAAGGCATAGGCGTCCACCACGTCCCGCACGTCGAGAAAATCCCGCTCCGCATCGAGATTGCCGACATGGATGACAGGTTTCGCAAGGCCTGCCTCGATCTGGGCGATCTGCATGGCAAAGGCTGGGATAACGAATGTTTCCGCCTGTCCCGGACCGAAATGGTTGAAGGGACGGAAGCGGATGCTCTTGAGACCGCGCCGCGTCAATGCGCCCAGGGCAAGGTCCGCGGCGGCTTTGGTGACGCCATATTCGTCGACGGGGGCGAGCAGCGCGGTTTCGTCGAGAGGAAGTCCCGGCTTCGCGCTGTCTCCATAGACCAGACCGGATCCGACATTGAGCAACCAGCACTGAGGCGCCACGTCCAGGATCGCGTGAGCGAGATTGAGCGCGCCCTGAACATGCACCTGCCATGCGATCGCCGGATTGGACGTCGCCGCAGCAGGAGCAGCCAATCCGGCCAGATTGATGACATGAGTGGGCTGATGGCGGCTGATGGCGGCTTTGACCGCGTTCAGATCCGTGACGTCCAGAGATGAAACGGAGCCAAGGAGCGGGTGCTCCCCTGCCCCTTTCCCTGTCGGGATGATCGCAATTTCACCACAGGCGCGCCGTAGCGCTTGAGCCAGGTATGGACCAACGAAGCCCTGCACACCTGTGATGAGTATCCGCATATCAGTGCTGCCGGATCGCCTCAGAGATGCTCATGCTTTTTCAAGCGAGCGAGATCGGCCTCGACCATCTCGGACACAAGCTGCTCAAGGCTCGTCTCGGCCTTCCAGCCGAGCTTTGCATTCGCCTTGGCCGGATCGCCGAGCAGAACATCGACTTCAGCTGGGCGCAGGAAGCGCGGATCGACCGTCACGTGGTCTTCCATGTTCAGGCCGACATGGGAGAAAGCCAGGCGGCAGAAATCCTTCACCGAAACGGTTCGGCCGGTCGCCACGACATAATCGTCAGGCGTGTCCTGCTGCAGCATCAGCCACATCGCCTTGACGTAATCCCGTGCGTGGCCCCAGTCGCGCGTCGCGTCGAGATTGCCGAGGGCGACCTTGTCCTGAAGACCGAGCTTGATGCGCGCGGCGGCGTCGGTGATCTTGCGGGTCACGAACTCGATGCCGCGCAGCGGCGACTCGTGGTTGAACAGAATGCCGCTCGAGGCATGCAGCCCGAAGCTCTCGCGGTAGTTCACCGTCATCCAGTGAGCGTAGAGCTTGGCCGCGGCGTAGGGAGAACGCGGGTAGAAAGGCGTCGTCTCGGACTGCACCGGCTCCTGGATCAGGCCGTACATCTCGGACGAGGAGGCCTGATAGAAGCGAGCCTCGGGGCAGGCGAGGCGAACCGCCTCGAGCATGTTGGCCGCGCCGAGACCGGTCACGGTGCCGGTCAGGAGCGGCTGCTGCCAAGAGGATTTGACGAAGGATTGCGCGGCCAGATTGTAGACCTCGTCAGGCCGAACCTCGTTCATCACCCGGATCAGGCCCGACAGATCGGTCAGGTTGCCGTCGTGCAGCACGATCTTGCCTGCCACGCCGATCCACTTGAGGCGGGAATCGACGACGTCGGCCGACGCGCTGCGGCGCAGCAACCCGTGAACCTCATAGCCCTTGTCCAGCAAAAGCTTTGAAAGGTAGGCTCCGTCCTGTCCCGTCACGCCGGTGATCAGCGCTTTTTTCCTATTCGTCATCTCGTATAACCTCGACTAATCACTTGAAAGCGCCCGAAGTCTGAGACCGACGCTGTGATGGCTCAGCCCGCTGCTCGGCGCGGATCGCTCCGGTCCGACATCTTGCCTTCCGGCAAGGTCCAGAGCCGAATTCCAGAAAAACCGGCGGCTGCCCATCATGAAGGCTGCACTTACCGTGTAAGCTCAAGATCTGTCAACGACTCTACCGGTCCGCCCGCAGATTAGGCCACGTCGAAATTCTCTGCCGTTTGGGAATCCCACCGCGACACGGCCAGCACCCCATCTCGGCCTCCAGACAGGCCTGATCTCTCGCGAAACAACACAGCCTCACGCCACCGAAGCGCAACGACCGGGCGCCTTACCCAAGGTCACCCCCCCTTTGAGATATCTCCAGCGCCCAGGATCTGATTCGGCACCAGGTCGGCGCATAACGAGGACTGCTCCCTAAAGCCGCAGGCCGCCCCTCCCCACAGTCTGCTTGGTCGATGCGGCCTCTGGCCCCAAGGTGGTTTCAAAGTATTCTTATAGGCGAATGCCACTTGCGCCCTCTCGCGCAAATGAACCCGCAGGGCCTAGCTTTAGCTTTCAACCGCCGATATACAGCCAACCCGTAAGTGAAAACGGGAACCGGACGATGTCGACTCATCGACTTTTTGTTGCAACCACAGCAATACCTCTGCTTGCTGTAGTTTTCGTCATCAACGGGACTGTTCCGGGGCTTTTAATACCAACGACAGCCCAAGCATTCTGGACAACCGGCTTCGCGCAGTCCTTCATCAACGATGGGTTTTCCATATTTGCTCACAACATCGGAGCACCGGAGCCGGCAGCAATAGCCTTTGGCCTGTCGGGCGCGTTGGTGACTTCCGCATTTCTGAAGTTGGGACTCTCGGCGGCGGATGCCTATTCGGCCGCGTTCGCGCTCTGGCTGACCATCGCATTCGCAGGTGCATACAAGCTTACGCGGAGGCTCGGAGCGGAAGCGATCATGTCTCTGCTGTCGGCAACGCTCTGGTGCACGATGCCGGTGCTCTGGTTCCATCATGGCTATTCCATGCTGGCGCTCGGAATCGCTCTGCTCCCCTTCTATTTTTATTGCGCGGTTCGCGTCCTCGATAATCCGAAAAGCATATCGAACTTCGCTCTGTTTCTGCTGGCATGCCAGATCTCGGTATTCATGGACGGCTACACGTACATGATGTTCGCCGTGGCCACAGGCTTCGCGCTCCTGTTTTCCTTGATCCAACACCGTCGCAACGATCTGGGCAGGGAAGCCATCAAATGTTGCTCCATAGGCGTGGGGCTTCTGGTTTCTTATGTCCTTTACGCCCTTTACGTCGGACAGGCCGAATTTGTCCCCTCCCCGATCGACTTCTTCCGCGGATGGGGAGCAAATCTGGAGTTTTTCATCGTCGCCACGAAAGGCGTCCTGTTCCTGCCTGACCTGATCGGGCTCAGCGAGGCACGAACGGCACCCCAATATTTCGGTGACAGTTCGGTTTTCAAATCGTCCTTCTCGGTGGCTATCATTCTTGCGGCGATTTACGCCGCAGCCACAGCAAAAAGCGATAAAAGACTGCTGGTCCTATTCGGGCTAATCGCTGTGTTCGGCTTCTACATGTCCTTGGGACCGTCCTTTAAGCTCCTAGTCCAACGCCCAGACGGCATGGATCAGTTGATGCCTAAAAGCTTCGAACTGTTTCCGACTGGAAATGCATGGTTTTCTGAGCGCCTTCCAGGCTTCAAGAGCATGCGTGCCAGCTATCGGTGGGTCGCCTTGGGCGTATTCGGCTGCTGGGCTATCTTGGCCCTGGTGCTTTCCAGTCAGCGCTGGTCGATCACGCAGAAGATCGTCGTTCTGCTGGTGGTCATGGCATTCAATATCCCAGCCATTGGCACGATCAGCAGCTACCATAATGCACGGGCTGCGGTCTCGTCCCGGGACGAGGTGGTGCGAGAACTGGCCCCTCTCGTGAACAAAGAGGAGACCGTCGCATTCCTGCCGTTCCGGAACGACTTCTTCGTCAATTACCTCGCAAGCAAGCTCGATATCCGGACGTATAATATCGGCGGCGACAAGAATCTCGAAGCCGCTCGGGAAGCTTGGCCGGAAACGATGAAGCGCTTCAGCCAGGATGCGATCGACCCTGATTTCTTGACGAATGTCAGAGCCGTGCTCGAAAATGAGGACGCGAATGCCGTCGCGATCACCTATATCGATTTTCTGGCGACCGCTCACAGCGCCCCTCTCAAACTGGTCTTCAAGGATGAACTTTCAGCGATAGCCGCCAAGCTTGCCGAAGATCCTCGCCTCACTGTGTCTTATAGCGATCATTTCGCAGTCGTCAGGCTGAAGCCGGGCCTGAAGGGAATGGGTGAGGCCTGGGTTCAGCAGAGTTATGACCAGCTGCGAAATCGGGAGCCGATCAAGCTCAAGAGAGGCTCGTCCGTCTCAACCAAGATCGGCGGCATAAATCCCGAACTCATGCTACACCGGGGCTGGTCTCGTTTAGAAACGACCGGGATCTGGTCGACACGCAAAGTGTCCAATGTGCTTCTCCACTTACCGAAGCAGCAGGACCTGAAATTGCAGATCAACCTCTCGCCCTTCGTTCCACGTCCAACGGATCAGATGAAGGTGCAGTTTGTTATAAATGGGACCGTTGTGCACGAGCGCATATATGCCGGGCCTCAGCGTGAGGAGGTAGAAACCATCACAGTGCCGAGCTCGGCGTTGAGCGAGGATGGCATCAATGTTTTGGAGTTCAAGATCGATCAGCTTTTGTCACCGACAAAGATCGGTATTCAGGACCCGAGATCTCTCGGTGTCATGCTCAAAAAGATCGGCGTCGAATAGCTGATTGCGGAAAGGATTTCTCGCTCACACAGGTGGTGAGCGAGCCTTTCGCCCTAGAGGCATGTCCAATCGATATTGACCCCGACCACAGGGGTCAATCCTTATGCCGGGGCCGATACCAGCTGATGCTATGCCACAGCCAGATCCAAGCGGGGTCCGGCGCCAGCACCACCCTTGAGGATCATATTCTTTATCTGAGGAATAGGGGCCGACGTGTCGAAGGCGTGAACAGGGCGTCAGGCTCTCTTGCGATCTCGCACTCAGCGCTTAGGCTGTGGCAGGATTGCTCTTCTTCAGCAGCCACGAGGTCAGGAAGAACAGGAAATCGCCTGTCACCGTGACGACCCGCCCCAAGACCACGGTCAGCACCAGTTCGCTCTCACCGACAAGTCCTTGCAACAGGAAGACCAGGATGAGTTCCCTGACCCCGACGCCGGCTGGCGCGCCAGGAGTGACCAGGCCAATGAGCCAAGCCACGATGTAGGCGCTGCACAGCATGATCCAGCCCGAGCTGGATGTTATGGCGGATGGGAAGATCATTTCGATCAGGCATACGAACAGAACGCCCGAGATGGTCACGAAGGTGACGTAAAGGCCGAATGCCCGCAGAGCCGCTTGGCCGAAATACATTGTGAAACCGAAAGCCACGACCGCGAGCGCCACAACGAAGGCGGCGATCCCCAGCGGAAGCGGCAGCCAGGGCACGACCAGAGGCAGGACCAAAGCGCCGAACAGGGATCCTGCAATCGCGAGCATTCCCAGTTCCCAGAACGTCGATTTCGCGAGAGTCCAACCGGACACGCCTGCAGCCATGCCCATGGCCTGCCGACCGGCAAGGTGGAAGATGTTGCCGGGCACATATTTGGCGAGCTGGGAGATGCCGTAGGTTCTGATTGCCCAGCGGCGTGGCGTCACGGACCCGAACTGGACAAGCAGGTTCCACCAGGCCAGCGCCATCAGGTTGTTCGCGATGCAGTAGGCCACCGCACAGCCCCCGACAACCCACCAGATCTCCTGGCCGAAATCCTTGAAATCGATCTGGGAGCTGTAGTCGCGCAGGCGGGTAGCGACGAAGAAAATTCCGATCACGGCCACGGCGCTGCCGAACCAATGCATGTACTTCTTCATGCCGGCCAGCAAGGAGGAGCGGCGCGCAGCTGAGGCCGGCGTCTTTGCCTGATCCGGTGTGGAGAGCTCTTGATCTGGGCAGCCATTCCCCTCGGCGCCACCGGCAGTCTTCGAGCTCATCGCCATACCTTTTGATCAGTTGATAGCCGCGGGCCAAAGATGCCCGGCCTTCAGCGGCTGGCTATCACATTCTCTGCATGAGTCTCAGCGCCAGTCGCACTTCCATGTTGTCCCAGGAACGTCGAGGTATTCTGCCGCAATGTCACGTCTTCAAGGTTGACGGTGTTGTGGCTCATGTCCGTGGGACCGCGTTTGACGGTGACGCGGATATCCTCGAGCAGCTTCCTGTTCGCGGCCAGCAGATCGGCCAGGAAAGCGACAAGAAAGGTCTGGAATCCCATGCCGAGCAGCACGGATGCTAGAATCAGCGACTGTACATGACCTTCACCGGTGCCGGTAAAGTAGTAGTACAGGAAGCGCAGCCCAAGCAGGAACCCCAGGAAGAACAGGACGCCGCCGAGGATGCCGAAAAAGCGGAAAGGTCGATAGATCACAAAGATTCGAACCATCGTGCCGATAGAGCGCTGGATATACGACGGGATGCTTTTGAGGAGACGCGATGGGCGCAGGTCTTCGTTGACGCGGATCGGAACTGACACGATCGCCATGTTCTTTTGCCCGGCCTGGATGATTGTCTCAAGAGTGTAGGTATAGTCGCTGAACACGACCAAGCGCTGCGCTGCTGCCCGGCTCATGGCCCGGAAGCCACTTGGAGCATCCGGAATGCTGGTGCGACTGACGACACGGACGACCCAGCTGCCCAGCTTCTGCAGAAATTTCTTGGCTGGAGAAAAATGTTCGATCGTATCGATCGGGCGTGCACCAACCACAATATCTGCCTTGTGCTGCAGGATCGGGGTCACTAGCGCCGGGATATCATCCGCATTGTATTGGTTGTCGGCATCCGTATTGACGATGACATCCGCCCCACGTTCGAGGCATGCCTCCAAGCCGGTCATGAAACCGCGGGCGAGCCCCTGATTTCGACTGTGGCTCACCACATGATCGACGCCGTTTTCCAAGGCGATGCGCACCGTCTCATCTGCACTTCCGTCATCGATCACGAGCCACTCGACGACGTCAAATCCCGGCACGGTGCGCGGAAGAGCCGCTAGAGCGATCGCAAGGGTCCCGGCTTCATTGTAACAGGGTATCTGGATAATCAGCTTCAAAGTTGCGTCTCCGACGGCAAAAAGTCTCTAGAAACGTACCGTGACGGCGATCTCATTCATGAGTTGCCTACGTCAAAGCCTGACTTTATCGCAGATTTCGCCCAATTCGGAAAAATTGGCCAACGTTTCATTGTTATGAACGCGTAGGGACTACAGGTGCGCCGGTCAACCCCTTTCTTTTAACGAAAGTTGCCTGACGGGCTTTGGATTTCGCCTCTCTGCCGCAGCGAGGTTCCTGCCTATCTGAGGGAGCTCTAAGACCAACCAAGTCACGTGAGAATTCGGGCGCAGATAAGCCGAGAATCGCCCTTAAGCGTGAGCGTTGGGTTTTCTAGACTTAGACACGCTGGTGTGGCGGCCCTGCCCTGCTTGCCGCCGAGATTTCCATAGTGTAGGCGATGCGACCTATGGCCCTTCGGCAAGAATGAGGCGCGTGACAGATGACCCGGCTAACCGTAGCTGCGTCGACAAGGACCCGGCCAAGATCGAGGCCCTCAACCGCGGCGAAATCCCCATCTTCGAGCCGGGGCTCGCCGAACTCGTCGCCAAGAATGTGCGCGAGGGCCGCCTCACCTTCACCACCGAGCTGGCAGGCCCCGTCAAAGCCGCCGAGGCCGTGTTCATCGCGGTGGGCACCCCGTCCCGCCGCGGCGACGGCCATGCCGACCTGTCCTATGTCTATCAGGCGGCCCGGGAGATCGCCGGGGCCATGGACGGCTACACCGTGGTCGTCACCAAATCGACCGTGCCCGTGGGCACCGGCGACGAGGTCGAGCGCATCATCCGCGAGGCACGCCCTGACGCCGACTTCGCGGTCGTCTCGAACCCGGAATTTTTACGCGAAGGCGCGGCGATTGCCGACTTCAAGCGCCCCGACCGCATCGTCATCGGCACCGAGGACGAGCGTGCCAAGGCCGCGATGAACGATGTCTACCGCCCGCTCTACCTCAACCAGTCACCACTGCTCGCCATGTCGCGGCGCACGGCGGAGCTGACGAAGTACGCGGCCAATGCATTTTTGGCCACCAAGATCACCTTCATCAACGAGATCGCGGACCTGTGCGAGCAGGTCGGCGCCAATGTCCAGGACGTGGCCCGCGGCATCGGCCTCGACAACCGCATCGGCTCGAAGTTCCTGCATGCGGGYCCGGGCTATGGCGGCTCGTGCTTTCCCAAGGACACGCTGGCGCTGATCAAGACGGCGCAGGAYCAYGCSGCGCCGATGCGGCTGGTGGAGACGGTGGCGGCGGTCAACGGCCAGCGCAAGCGTGCCATGGGCCGCAAGGTGATCACGGCCTGCGGCGGCTCGGTGCGGGGGAAGACGATCGCGGTGCTGGGGCTGACCTTCAAGCCCAACACCGACGACATGCGTGAGGCGCCCTCGATCGACGTGATCGCGGCGCTGCAGGATGCGGGGGCMAGGGTGCGGGCCTATGACCCCGAGGGCATGGCTGCGGCAAGCCACATGCTCACGGATGTGGATTATGCCAAGGACGCCTATGACTGCGCGCGCGATGCRGATGCGCTGGTGATCGTGACCGAGTGGGACATGTTCCGGGCGCTGGATCTGCGACGCCTGAAGGCGGCGCTGGCTGCTCCCGTGGTGGTGGACCTGCGCAATGTCTACCGCCCCGAGGAAATGCGCCACCACGGATTCCACTACGTCTC